>SXND01000004.1 GCA_005777235.1 Pseudomonadota bacterium | reverse complement strand
CTGTCGCCTCCGCCACGCGCGTCTTCCTGAGGCCCTGATGGACGTCCCGACGACACCGCGCGGCTCGCCTGGCGGTCCGTTGCCACGCCCGTCGCATGTTGTGCGGTCGCGTGCCGTCCATCAGGGCGCCAGGCGCGGCACATGGCACCCGTTGGCGTCTCTGCGCCTACCCGTCTTGTCCTCTTGGCTGGAGCGCCCAGCAAGGAGAATTGGTGGCATCAGAGGCATCCCGCAAGGAGAGCCACGAGAGCAAGGCCACGCGGTTCGTCATGGCTTTCAAGGGATAACAGTGGCGAGAAAAAAAGCTTTGGACTGTGGCCCACACGCTGGGGGGGGACGCGCTAGCGCTGGGCGCTGGCGCCGCCTGACACAGGATGCTGCACAGTTGGCCGAGACCCTGCAAGGTGTGCCCTGTGTGGCCTGCGCTATGCTGATGCTGAGACGGTATATAGAACTTAAGGCTCCAAATATATCGCACGCTCTCGGGATATCACGATGGGCGTTTCTTCTTCAGAGGCGTGGCGGATCGCCGCCCAATCAATGGATGCCACCCAACATTGACCTTCGGGGTCGTAGTGTACGCTCCCTTCCACACGCAGCTCATCAGGGTGGCCCTGATCGTCAGCATCGTCTCCGTAGAAGGTGAGTACCAAGCCTTCATGCAACTGCAGCTCCTGCCGGGCCAGGTCGGTCAGTGTCCCGACACAGGTCAAGCGCAAGCGGTTCGCGTCATCGATATTCTGGAAATCGGCATACACCCTGGCAGGGGTCATCTGTTTACTCCGTTGCACGGGGGCGTAGGTATTCCGGGGCACAGGCCGTGGCCATGCCGCCGGGTGATCATCGTTACGACTGCTTTCATCTGCCCGTGACCAAGGATGGCTTAGCGAAACTGCCCGAACTGGGATTTTTGCAGACGCCCAGCCGCTCCATGGTGCAAGCGGCGATGCGCTTTGTGCCCGATCATCCGGGCGTGTCGTCGGTGATTGCCGGGGCCAAAACGCGGCAACAAATCGAGGAAAAATACCGGGGCCTCGGGACTACCCAGCTTGACCCCGCAGGAACGCGCGCGCGCCGTGGCTCTTACCGCCACCATTGGTACACCAGGATGGAGCCGCTAAGCATCCATGCCACCGGAGGGTGCTGGTGCCTCGCGCGACGGCGACGCACCCTGCCCGCGCCAGGCCCGCCAGAGCAGCGTCAAGCCAGTGAGGATGGCCGTGCCTAGCGCCACGCGCCATCCACCGAGAAGGCCGCCGTGCCAGACAAACAGCACCAGCATGACGCTTGGGATGAACAGGCCCCAGTTGAGCACCAACACCGCCAGCATAGGCCAGCGCGTGTGCCCGGCACCGCGTAACGCCCCAATAGCGTTCAGCGCCAGGGCATCAAAGAGCTGGAACAGGGCCACATAGACTAGCAGCGACACGGCCATGGCCCCAACGGCCGGGTCTTGCGTGAACAGCCGCACCAGCGGCACGCGCCAGACAAAGATGCTCAGCCCCAAACCGCCCAGCAGTCCAAGCACCAGGATCAACGACGAACGCATACTGCGCCGGGCAGCCGCTGGGTTCTCCGCCCCGAGATACTGCCCGACCAGCGTGGTGGTGGCCACGGCAATGCCATAGCCCGCCATATACGCGAGCGCCAGCACCCGCAGGGCAATAGTGTGGGCGGCGGCCTCAACGCTGCCTAAACGCGCCAGGCACGCCGTGAACAGACTCCAGGCGCTCATTTCGAGCGTCGCGTGCGCCCCGATGGGCCAGCTCACGTGTACGATGCGCCGACAGGTCACGCGATCAAACGGCAGCCAGGCGCGCGTCAGGAACCCCAAGCGCTGGCCGCGACGTAGAAAACAGCGTAGGTAGATCAGCGTCCCGACACTCGCCGCGGTAACGGAAGCATAAGCCGCACCGGCCACCCCAAGCGCTGGGCAACCCGCCAGGCCAAAAATGAGCAGCACAGCCAACAGGGTGTTGATCCCTTCCACCAGCAGAGTGACCAGCAACGGCGTGGTGCTATCCCCTATGCCACGAAAGAACCCCACCAGTGTCAGGTTGCAGAGGCCGGGCAGACTACCGAGTAAGACGATACGCAGATACTGTGCCGCGGGTGGCACCAGGGCGGGGTCTGGGCCACTGAGTTGAATGAGGGAGGCGGACCCGAGTCCCGCGACCACCAGGACCGCCCAGGCCAGGAGATTGATATAGAGCCCTTGCCAGGCGAAGTTGCCGCACGCACTATGGCGCTGTGCGCCGTACGCCTGGGCCACACAGATCTGTACTCCGATGCCACTCCAGTTACACCCCAGTTGTAACGGCCAGAGCAAGGCCCAGGCGAGGCCGACCGCGCCCTGGGCGATGGCGCTGACATGGCCGAGCAAGGCCGCTTCCATCGCCGCCATGAGGCTTTGCGAGAGCAGGCTAAAGACCAGGGGCACAGCGAGGCGTGCGACTTCACCGCAGCCGCCGGCAACCGGAGCGGACCGTGACGATGATGCACGAGAGGTGGTGTGTATGGACATCAAGAGAGTATCCACAGTCAGGTGGCGTTGTACAGCACACGAGGGTGGCCGTCCGGGCCATGCCGTTGTTCAGTGTGGGCGAGCAACAGATCGGCGCCACCAGGGACCACGGCATGACCCTGGATGGCGTGCGTTGACTGGCATACCCCAGCGCCAGGGCTGCATCCCAAGTGCCTGGCCCCGCTCCGCCGTTGCTAGGTAGGTGGCACCTCACACCTCCAGGGTTTGTGTGGCAAGACCGCATCTCTCCAAGCCCACAACGCAGAAGGCCCGCTCGTACACAAGGCAGACACACGTGCTACTCCCTGTACGAGCGGGCCTTGCCCGCGAGATCGTCTCGCTTGGTGCCCGACTGACGACATGGACCGCTAGGCTTTGCTCAGGACGTCGTCCACCCGCTTCTGCAACGTACTCTTGGGCACCGCCCCCACTACGGTATCCACCACGCTGCCGCCCTCAAAAAACAGCAGCGCCGGAATACCCGTAATGTTATAGCGTTGTGCCACCGACGGGTGGTCATCGACGTTGAGCTTGCCGACTTTCAGTTTGCCATCATATTGCGTCGCCATCTCCTCGACAGAGGGCGCAATCATGCGGCACGGACCACACCACGGCGCCCAGAAGTCAATCAACACGGGGGTCGTTGACTGCAGGACTTCCGTCTCAAAATTCGTCGCTGTCACCGTAAAAGGTGCTGCCATCACGTGTCTCCATTTCCATGGTGTAAGCCTTGGCTGCACGGCCAGAGGCGCTCGCTTGCTCTTGCAGCGTACCCAATGTCGCGCGCGGGAATCAAGCCGGTGCTCCTGCTATCCCTGCAAGTGCTGTCCGTAGAAGGTCAGGACGCGGTGCCACATATCCTGCGCCGCCACGGGGCGATAGCTCGGCCGGTAGTCGGCAAAGAAGGCGTGTCCGGCGTTGCGATACATCCGGAATTCGTAGGTTTTGCCGTGTTTGTCCAGTTCTTCCTTGAGGCGCGCCGCATGCGCTGGCGACGGATTGGCGTCTTCTTCGCCAAACAGACCCAGTAAGGGACACCCGAGGGTGGGCACCATGTCAATGGGCGACACGGGCCGCTGCGGCGTGTGCTGCTCTTGAATGATGAAGCCACCGGCGGAATCCACCGCGGCGTCGAGGTTGCGGCTCTTGCAACCGATGATGAGGGTATAGCGCCCGCCTGAGCAAAAACCGATCGCCCCCACTTTGCTATTGGAGTCGGACTGCCCTTTGAGATAAGTAATCGCCCCTTCCAGGTCAGCCACGGCCTGCGTGTCCGGGACGGAGAACATGGTTTTGATCACTTCATCCATGACGGTGGCGTCAGGCGAACCCTCACGCGTATACATATCTGGGGCAATGGCCAGATACCCCTGCTCGGCAAAGCGCCGGGCCACGTCTTTGATGTGATCGTTCAAGCCAAAAGCCTCCATAATCACCACCACACCGGGATAGCGTCCTTGTGCAGCCGGACGACTGAAGTAAGCATTGATGGCGGTGCCATCCTGGCTGGGATACTGCATCATATCGGCGTGAATATCTGGGGCATACATGGTCGGAGTCCTCCGTGCTGTCTGTGGTGCCTAAACGATAGCCTCTCCCTACGGGCACAGGCTACCGTGTACTTGGGGACGTGTCAAGCTGGTGCACGTCATCTGGCTTAGAAGGTGTCGATCATGCCTACGCTTTTTTCCCAGCTGTTGCAGCGGCTCTCCCCTGCCCCGCATGTGGCTTCAGGCAGCGCCATCGCACGTTTGCAGACCTCTTCGAGCAACGGGGGTACCACGGGGCAGGGTTCCAGCACAAAGTGCCCCTCAGGCCAGGGGGTTCTAGTGTGGTAGTACCACTATCCTTATGCGCAGGCACGACAGCAACCTGCCGGCCTGTCGTGTCCTACTGGAATCCCCTCTCCCTCCTACCAGACACGCATCCCCGGCACATTGAGCGTCGTGTTACTCACCAGGTGGATGAGCGGATGCGCATAGGCCAACACGAGAAAAATCACCGTCAACACCAGCCATGGCTGCCAGCGCTCCAGGATGGCCGGGCCCTCCTCGGGCCCTGAAAGGGCTTCGGCGAAGGTCGGCATCTCGGGGGCTGGGGCACGCGACGCCACACAGGTCATGCACAGGTTGAAGAAATACAACAGGGCACTGACAAACAGCAGCGACCCGCCAAGGCCCACCAACACTTGCAGGGCGTGCCATTCCGGCTGCAGGTACGGCGCGGCACTGATCATGGTGCGCCGCGGCATGCCCAGCATTCCCAGGTCATGCAGCGCAAACGAAAACAGCCCCATAGCGACAAACCACAACCAGCTCTGCAGCAACGCCAGGCGCGCACTCCACAGGCCCCTGCCGCGCAGCACGGGGACCAGCCAGTAGGTGATGCCCATAAAGGAGAGCGTCACGGCCGTCCCGACCGTGAGATGGAAATGGCCCACGATATACGCAGTGTTATGGACCACCAGGTTGACGCTATACGACGCGTTGATCAACCCCCCAATGCCACCGAAGGCGAAGAGCAGCATAGCCAGCACCTGGGCGGTCACCGACGGGTCGCCCCAGGGCAACTTCCCAAACCAACGCACCAGCCCCGTACCACCACGTGCCCGGGCACCACTTTCCAGCGAGGCCACGACATTGAAGAATGTGAGCAGACTCGGAAAAAACACCGCAAAGGTGAGAAAGGCGTGAAAGAGTTTCCAGCCCTGGCCAATGCCGGGATCAGTAAACTGATGGTGCAGGCCCACTGGCGTGGACAGCAGCAGGAAGAGCAGGAACGAGGCGCGGGCCATCGGATCGCTAAACAGGCGGCCACCAGCCTGCCTGGGCACCAGCGTATACCAGGAGACGTAGGTGGGCAGGAGCCAGAAATACACAAGGGGATGGCCGGTGAACCAGAACAGTGTCCGGGCCAGCAGCGGGTCCGTGCCGGTCTGCCACCCCAGTGACCACGGAATGAGCATACCCAGCATTTCGGCGGCCAGGCCGAGGGAAGCGATACACCACATGGCAAACGTCACCAGGGTCATAAAGGCGGCTAAGGGCGTGCGCTGGCCGGCATGCGCGGCCCGCCAGGAACGGTAGGTCCAGACCAGATTCAGCGTCACCAGCCAGGTACCCACCACCACCAGGGTAAGTCCGACATAGAAGGCCCAATGGGCGAGTAGGGGCGGGTAGAAGGTAAACATCACCGTGGCCGCATTGCCCAACAGGGGGATCGCCGCCAGTACGAGGCCACCAGTCATGAGCCCGTACGTAGCCCACGCCAAGCCATGGCTGGCCAGGGGTCTGCCGAGGGCACGCGTGGCGATGAACTGTAAGAAGCCACAGATAAAAAAGGTGGTCCATACCAGGGCATTCATCACCCCGTGGAGGGTGAGGCCCTGGTAATAGGACGCCAGCACCGGCGTGAGCTGGGGATAGAGGTTGAGCCCGGCATGGGACAGGGCCTGGAACAGGCCGGTCACCACCCCCACGAACAGGGCCAGGAGTGCCACCAGGAGATACGCCCCAGTCAGGCGCCGTTCCGAGGGAAAGGTCTGTGTGTGGTCAGCCGCATGAGCCATCGTTGTCCTCCTTTGCTGCGGTCAGACTACGACCGGGGTTCGACAATCACCTTGCCCCACATGATATGATGGGCGATACCGCAATACTCGTGGCACAGGTAGGGATACGTTCCCGCCTGCGGAAAACGCGCCGTCACACGCGTCACCTGCCCGGGCAGGAGCATGGCGTTGAGATTGGCCGCCCGCAGCATAAACCCATGGATGACGTCCTTGCTGGTCATCACAAAGGTCACTTCCGAGCCCTCGGGCACGCGAATCTCCGCCGGGCTAAAAAACCAGATCCCGGCGAGGATGCGGGCCTCATAGCGCCCGGGAGCGATCTCCACCAGGCCCGGCTGGTTGAACGGCGCGGTCTGCATCACCGTGACGGGATTGACGCGTCCGGCCTCCCCTGGCAAGCCAATGTGGGCCCCAAACGCCGTCACTGCCAGGGCTGCCAGCATGCCGACGGGCAGTGCCACGCTGGGCAGCATCCAGGCCAGTTCGTAAAGATATAAAGTAGTATGGCGTTGCATGGTGGCGTCATCCTTTCAACCAGAGTCGGAGATACGCGTTGACCCAGATGAGGGTCAGAAACGCCAGGTAAATGAGCATAAAGGTGAGCGCGCCTTTGGGATGTTCGTCCATGAATGTGTCTCCCTACGTGAGATGCGAGGCATCGAATCACTACGCGGCGTGTCCCCTGGACCATTGGTGACAAAAGATCCGCCGACACACGGACAATCTGTCACCAAGCCGACGTCTCACCAAGAGGCTGCGCCTTGGGCCAGCCCTGGGTGCCAATCAACGGCACAAAGCATACTGCGCCCAGATCCTCCTGGGCATACGTGGTGTCGCTGGTCCGCCTGACACGGACCAGGGTCTGGCGGGTGGGACGGGCGCCCACGGGCAGCACCAGACGTCCGCCCACGGCCAACTGGTCTTGCAGGGCGGTCGGCACCGCTGGCCCGCCGGCCATCACCACAATGCCGTCGTAGGGCGCGTGCTCAGGCCAACCCAGGGTGCCGTTACCAAGATGCACCAGCACATTGGCGTAGCCCAGGGTGCGGAGGCGACTGAGGACCATACAGTACTACACGGCGAGCCGCTCTACCGTGTAGACCTGCGCTGCCAGGCAACTGAGCAGTGCGGTGGCGTATCCCGACCCCGTACCAATTTCTAAGACCCGATCCGTGGTGGATAACTGCAAGGCCTCGGCCATGAGCGCCACAATATAGGGCTGCGAAATCGTCTGCCCTCCGCCAATGGGCAACGGCCTCTCGTCATAGGCGCACGGCACGCTGTATCACAAACGCCTCGCGTGGCACCGTGCGCATGGCCGCAAGGACCGCCGGGTCGGTCATACCACGCGCCGCGATCTGGGTTGTCACCATGGCGCGGCGCTGCTCGTCGCAAGTCCCGCATAGCTCTGCGGGCTGGCGCAGAGCGCGCAGGGTCTGGTGTCCAAGCAAGGGTTCCCTTGTGAGGTTTGCCTCCACGCCTTTGGCGCCTAACGCCACGTCCTATCTACACCGGGGAGCGGTACACAGAAACGCCTGCCAAACATGGCCCGTGCTCCTCTCGGCTCCAACAGTTCCCCAAGGCTTACCAGAGCGCACCTTCCAAGACCACACCCGACACGAGGTCTGGTCATGCACCGCTCCCTTCCCGACAGGTTGACAACTGCCAGGCAGTCACCGCCGCCCTCTAGGGTTGCCCATGCGCGTATTCTACATATTCCCAATAAAAGTACGCATCGGCTTGAAACTCCGCAATGGCATCCCCCCCGCCCCGGGTGACGTGGAGGATATTCGTCGTGCTAATCCGGGCTTCCACATCGTGATAAATTTTATGCTTTTCGCCTTGCTCAGGATGTTTCAGTAGTACTCTGACCGTTGGCATATCCTACCTCACTTGCTCATGAACCAGCTTTGTGGTCTCTGCCTGCACCTGCCAGCGGGCTCTACCGCCAGCAGATGAGCCGCAACGCCTCTTCCTCACACTCGGAGCAAAAGGCATGCCAGCTTGAGGACAGTCCCTGGTGCTATGCCTGGGAAGGGATGACACAGCCGATGGCACCCTACACGCGAGGCCAGAGGCCCCGCGCCGTCCCTGCCTATTCCGTCTGTACGACACGGCCAGGAGCTCGGCACAGGGCCGGGCACCTGGGCAGCCAATCAAAGGCCAGGCGTAGGACTTACGCCATCGACCTTGCGGCCAGACCCGCCACGTCGTTGCCATACTCCCCTGGCAATGCCATCCGACCAAAGAGCGACTCCGCTTGGACCAGACGCCCTTCGATCTCCTGCAAGGCGCTACGCCAGCGCGCCTCGTCTGCACCAGGGGCCTGGGCGCTGGCCTGGGCCAGGGTGTGCAAGGCACGTCGATTAAACGCCAGCCCGATGGGAGAGCCCTTGGTCACATTGAGCTCCATAGAAGCGGCGAGCAGTGCCATCGCCTCCTCCCACTGTCCAGCCCGCAGGCACAGATCGGCGAGCGCGGCCGTGGAGCGTGCCAGGCCAGTGACATCACCCAGCTGTTGTTGGAGGGTATGCGCGGCCGTCAGGTGTTCCTGGGCCTGGGCGAGTTGCCCGCCTTGCAACGCCAGCCGCCCCATGGTCTCCCACACCCGGGCCAGATGGTGATGCTGCCCAAGCGGCTCATAGGCTTGTGCGGCGGCACGGGCGTGCTCCAGGCCCACCGCGATGGACTCGGCCTCGCACCCGGCACGCAATGGGGCATGCAACGGCAGCCGGGCCAGCAGGTGGTCGGTTTCTGCCAACTCCTCCATGGCGACGCGGTCGTGCGGATCCTGGCGCAGCACGCCCTCGAACAGGGCGCGAGACTGGGCCAGGAAGTGCGTGGCCCGGCCCGGGTCGCCGAGGCGGACGTAGATGGCCGCCTGATCGTTAAGCAAACGCGCCGCCAGGTGCGGCTCATGCGCCTGCATGAGGCGTTGACTGCATGCGGTCAACACCGCCAGGGCGCGGTGCAGCGCCCCCATATCGCCGAGGTCGTAACAGATGCCCGCGCTGACTGCGGCGCAGTCGCCACGCACGACCGCTGGAGCGTCTGGTGGCAATGCCGTGGTCGCGGTCTCGACCGACACCAGCGCATCCTGCAGGGTAAACGGCGCGCCCGCCAGCATCCCGTGCCACTGCAGGCGTCCGCGTTCGAGCCAGAGCTGGGCGTGGAGCATGGTACGTCCACGCGAAGGTGGCAGGGTGTCGAGCAGTTGCAGGGCCTGCTCGGTTAAGGCATACGCCCGGTGGGTATCGCCGTGGGCGGCGACCTCGCGTATGGCAGCCAGGTACTGGGCCACTGCCTCCTCGGCACGGCCGGCCGCCTGCAAGTGCGCTGCGGCGCGGGTCGGGTTGCCGGGCACGTCCGCAGTGGGCCGGGCCCAGCCATCCCGCTGGCGTGGAGCACCAGCGGCTGGGGTCGGTGCCATGGTGCCCAGGCTTGGCAGGGGCTCGGCGGGCCACGTCTGCGGTGTTGGGGCAAACAGCGCAGCATAGCGCTCCAGGGGTGGCTGGGGTGGCACATCCTCTTGGAGGTCTGCCGCGTCAACGTCACGGTAGGGTGCAACGGGGGCTGGCCTCGGGGTCTGGACCACACTTGCCGACCGTTCGCGCAGCAGCTCACCGAGACGGGCGTGCCAGAAGCTTAGGAGCGACGGCGTCAGATGGCATTGCAAGGCGCTGATCGTCGCCGGCGCAACGACGAAGCGTCCCTCGCCGCGATCCACCAGCGGCACCCCAGCATCCACCGCCCATTGCAGTCTTTCTAAGACCACGCCGACCGGTTCGTCGAGCAAGCGCGCCACCAGGGTGGCCTCAAACGTGGTGCCAATCACCGCGCCCGCCCGCAGGACACGCAGCACCTCGGGCGGCAGATCTCGCCACGCATATGGGCTTGCTGCCTCCTCCGGCGCCGTCTCCACCGGCATGTCAAACACCGCCGCCGTGTCTGCCTCATGGCACAGCAGATAGACCAACTCGGCCACAGCGCCTTGCGGCGTACTGCGCACGGTCACCAGGAGCGGCAGCCGCAACCAGCCTGGGGGCTGGAGCATCTGCGCCAGGGTGCGCACCGAAGCGCTGTCCGCGGCGTCGATCGCCTCCACCAGCAGCCCCAGGTGCCCAGGACGATGGTCGGCGAGCCGGTTGCAGGCCTCCACCAGCTGCGCCGCCAGGGATGGCCCAGGCAAGTCGTCCAGGAGGCGATGACGTACCCCTAGCCCGGCGGGGCCAGATCCCAGCTCGGCTGGCGAGAGGGCGTCGCCGAGAAGACGCTCCAGATGGCGCTGGACTGCCGCCATGACGCCACCCTGGGCGTTGGTCTCGGCGCAATGCACATGGAGCATCGACAGATCCTGTGGTGCCGGGGGTAGAGGCCCGGCGCCGATCACCACGGCGTGCTGTCCCGCACGGACGCGTGCCCATACTGCCTCCCAACTCTCGTGTGCCATCGTGTACCACCTTTCGTTGTCGTGATATGGTGTGCCGGCTCTGTCCTCTCGGCCGCGACATCCGGGCCGCCCGTGGCGCCTCAGGTTTCAGCCCTGGGCAAGACACTGGGCGATGACGCGGCCCAGCCGTTGGACGCCTATGGCAATACGTTCTGGCGCCATGCAAGAAAAGTTGAGGCGCATCGTGTTGTGCCCCCCACCCTGCGCAAAAAAGGCGGCCCCAGGGACAAAGGCGACGTTGGCCGCCAGCGCCGCTGACAAGATGTCCGCGGCGTTGAGCCGTTCCGGGAGCGTCACCCAGAGAAAGAGGCCGCCCTGCGGCTCCGTCCAGGTGATGCCCGGGGGGAAATGCTGGCGCAAGGCCGCCAGCATGGCGTCGCGGCGTTCCCGGTAGAGTGCACGCAGGCCGCGCACATGCTGATCCAGAAAGCCGCCACGCGCCACCTCATAGGCCACCATTTGGATCAGCATGCTGGTGTGCAAGTCGCAGCCCTGTTTCGCCTGGACGAGGCGTTGGATGACCTCGGCCGGGGCCACGATCCAGCCCAGCCGCAAGCCGGGCGCCAGGGTTTTGGAAAAGGTGCTCAAGTAGATGACATTGCCGTCATACGGCGTGTGCGCCTCGCCTTGGTGCCGCGCATCCAGGCTCACCAGCGAGGGCAGATGCTCGCCTTCATAGCGCAGTTGGCCATACGGATCATCCTCCAGAATCGGCACGCCATAGTGCGCTGCCAACGCTACCACCTGTTCCCGCCGCTGGCGCGCCAGGGTGACGCCCGCTGGGTTGTGGAAATTGGGCAGGACATAGAGAAACTTCGGCCCGGCACGCAGGGCCGCTGCGAGCTGGTCGGTGCACAGCCCGTCCGCGTCCAGCGGCACGCTGAGGTATTCCGCCTGGTAGCTATTCCAAGCCTGCAAGGCGCCGAGGTAGGTAGGCTGTTCGACCAGCACGTGATCGCCGGGGTTGATGAACACTTTGCCCACGAGATCGAGGGCCTGTTGCGAGCCGCTGGTGATGAGGATGTTGTCGAGCCTCACCTGCATCCCATAGCGCGCCGTATGGCGGGCAATCATCTCGCGCAATGGGCGATAGCCTTCCGTAGGACCGTATTGCAACGCCTGGGCTCCATGCTCCGCCAGGACCATTTCGCAGGCTTCTTGAAACTCGGCGATGGGGAAGGTCTCGGCTGCCGGCAAACCTCCGGCGAAGGAAATAACGTCCGGCTGCTCGGTGAGTTTTAACAGTTCACGGATGGCCGAACTGTGCATGCGCTGGGTGCGTTGGGCATAGCGTTGCTTCCAGAGTGTCGCCATAGGGGCTCCCCATGCTCGCGGAGGTGAGGGTATTGGCTACCTGATTGCGGTGGTCAGGCCAGCCCGCTTTCCTCCCTGAGCAAGTTCTGTGCCGTTGGCAGAGGTGCGGGCTGGCACAACGAGATGACGAGGCGGAAGCTGACCGTATGGCGATGCGGAGAGGTGACAGTGTGTCATATGGGATGCCGTTTTGTCCGACAGGTGATTATCTCTGCACGGGAAGCGAACCTCGTCCTACTGTGAGCCGCTGTTAAGCAGTGGGAGGGAGTTGAGGCGTGGTGCTGGGATGGCTGGCGACAATAGCTTGTGCCTCCTTTGGCTTTTCGGTAGCTAACCGGAGGGCTTTATAGAAGTGTGGGTCAGCCCCTGTGGCTCGGGCGCGCTCCTCGCTCTCCAGCACCGTCTCTTGCGAGAGATAATGGACGAGGTAGGTATTTAAGACTTCTGGAGGGAGTTGTTGCAGAGAATGAGCCCATGTGATGGTGGTGGCGTGCTCCCTCGCGCTCTGTCGCTGTGCTGCACTCTCCACAGCGTGGTCGCGTGCCAAGGCGATCCACTCTTCAATCGTGAGGACTCCATTGCCGTAGAACGTAATGTTGGCTTTCGCTAAGACTCCTTGGAAGGCAAAGACACCGGAGAACGCAAAAAAGAGTGGGAACCATGATGACAACACTGGGGGCAGTGCCTTCACGACCAGAGGGACTGCTAAGATGGTGGTGACGGTGTTGCCAATAAGAAAGATCAATACGTAGGCAACGAATGGCCACCCTACACAAGCTCGTGCACTGGCTTGAGAATCACGTGCCACTTTGAGGAAAGCCAAGAGACAGGTAAACAGGATGGTAAGTAGAACAGCACATCCGATAGCTGACGGACCAAGGTCGAGGTTTGGCACAGGCTCGACTACGCTTTGCGCCATCGCTATCGCTACCCACCTGGAGACGTTAAGCTCTATAAAGCGGTATCTGCTGTCTACGACGTAGCTGACGGTCCGTATATAGGCCATTTGCAGTCACGTAGTAGATATCAAAATCGGCGATGGGTGCCGAGGCGACAGCCAACAAACGCGCTTGCACTAACTGCTTTAGCCTCTCACTCATGTCCTGATATGCGACATCTTTACCCAGCAGTTTCGCTAACTCCTCGAAACGGAGTCTGCGGCGCACGGCAATGAGTTCGAAGATGCGCAGGGTAAGAGGATCGGCGAGAAGGTCGTCGAGGTTGAAGACACTGAGAGCCATAATATGTCACCTCTCTTATCGATGGTACTATGTCACACCCCTGCCAGCAGAGTGCTCTCATAAACTTTGGTATAGATGCTGCGAAACGCCAGATAGTTCATGACCGCGCTTTTGACTGGCTCCTCGGTTGCCAGCGCCGTCGCTGCAAGCTTGTTGACCGCAGGCTCAATTTGGGCAATATCAAGACTGGCCGCGATTAGCAGGACTTGGGCGAGAAGCTCGGGTGGCTGTGCCGCCTCTTCAATAATCCGCCCCATGGCCTGGATCATCGCATCGCGGTCTGGTCCGGAAGTACGCCCGTACAGATTCAGCACGGCTTCTACACCACTCCAGTCGAGGCGTTCATAGGTTGTGTCAGCAAATTCTGGGGTTTCACCTTTGAGGGTCTGGATAATTTGCTTCTGGTAATTGATGGCTGCCATGGGAACGTTACCCCACATTCTTATGGTTAGAGAGGGACAGTAAAGTAACGGGACGGAGGCATTGGATCGATGTACGTTACGCGCATAGACTCATCTAAGAGAACGTCTGCGGTGGTCTTCCATTCGCGAGCGTTGCCCGGCGTCAGGCCTTGCCGGCAGTTGGAGGCAGGGGGAGGGAGGACTATATGCATGGAACTCAGGATCTCAAATTCAATAACCACCAGCCCATAAAACTGGCACTCAGACTGCGTGCGATGTCGGAGGCCAAGCCGGGCAGCAAACTCACCCGGGCTGCGGAGCCCTTGCAGGGAATCTTGGTCCGTGAAGTACACTCCCTGGCCCGGTCGTGCGAGAGGCGGAGGGGTTGCAGGTGTCGCTCCCATGAAGTCCGCCCGGTACTTCCGCCAGAGCAGGTAGAGCGTCCCCCACCACGTCGCTCCGGGAATCACGCGATAGCCATACGCCGGGGGCATTGCCATGGGCGACAGATTCACGCGTGGTGTATTCCCACCAAAAGGCGGCACTACGGATGCCATGTCATGGCCTCATTAGCGTGTCGTCTCTAGCCCTAAACGATTGTATAGTCTTCAATATCCTTTTCGGGCAACCTTAGCAAATTAGTGTTGGCTTAGTGTTGGCTTAGTGTCGGCAAAGTATGGACAGAGCGTCGGCAGTATCGTAGGCTATAGGAGGGCGGAGGAGATACCGAGGGCATTCTGAGAGGCAACTCCGTGACGAGAGGGGGTTTACTATGGCTATCCTGGATCTATATCTTTTCGGACAGCCGAGCGTATGCATCGATACCCAGCCACTGAAATTTCACGGCCCACTGCCTTTGACGATGTTCTGTTATTGCGTAGATGCTGGCAGAGCCATCGCAGACGATACTCTGTTAGAGGTATTCTGGCCTGAAGGAGAGGGGACTGCGAGTAAGCTTACCGGGGCAGTCTCTGAGATCAACACCGAGTTTAGCCGTATCCTCAAAGCATTGGGCATTGCAAATCCCCCTCGGACCTGTGTGCGCAATCGTGGCACGCTCCACTTTCAGTGGCCTCCTGATGAGCTGCAGTACGATGTCGCCCTCTTTGAACACTACGTGAAAACCGCCAGAGCGGAGAATCCAGAGGTACATCTCCTGGAACAAGCCTATACGCTGTATCAGCGTGGCCCTTTCCTTGGGACGTTTGCCCTCAAAGATGCCCCGCCAGCCTGCGACGACTGGGTTCGAAATAGACGTCAGGAACTGGAGCGTCAATATCATGAGATCCTGCACCCCCTCAGCATCCATGCCATGAGCCGTGGCGATTGGGCTAGCGCGATTGACTACCTCTCACAACTGCTGCAAGGCACGCCTGAAGAGGAGGTGGTGTATGGTCTGCTCATGCTCTGCCACGCCGTCAACGGCAATATCACCCAGGCGCAGGCCACCTATGAGCAATATCGGCACATGCTGACCACAAGCCCTGGGAGCACGCCAGGGGAGGCGATGCGGAAGCTGCAGCAGGCAATCCAAGCTGGGCGTCTGGAGCCGTTGCAAGCCAGGGAACTGATTGATCGGATTCGCCTCAGGCAATCATCTGGGCGCGCCCCACTCCAGGCCGCGCTCCAGGAGATTTTTCGGGCGACGGGTGCGAAGAGCGCTCCCATCCTGAGTGCCAGCTACCAGCGTGCCTTACAGCGTGCCCAGGTCGAAGCGGCAGGCTATGGAGCTACCCTGGTCGGGGTACCGCACCTCTGTCTGGCGCTGTGGACGCTGGACGCCGAGGTGTGGCATGACGTGCTGCAGCAGATGGACGCAGACCTCGAGGCTGTGGTGCAGACGCTGCGTGTGACGCTGGGAGACACTCAGCCCCATAGCAGCCTACCAATCATCCACACCCTACCCCTGCAACGTATCTTACGCGTGGCGCGAGGCATCGCCGAGCAGAATCAGGACGATGCCGTGGATCTCCCCCATCTCTGGGTTGCTATCCTGCAAGAAGAGCGCAGCGTGCTTGGTCAGGTGCTGGCGTGGCATGGGGTGGACCGGGCGGCTGTGCTGCGGGAAATGCAACGCAGGATGGAGTAAGCGTGAGGGGCACTGTGACTGAGCCATGTGGATAAGGGACATCTGATGACAGCACGAGCAACCCAGCTCCAAGACCTATCCCACGAAGATCCGGCAGAAGCGATCTCCCGGCGCATTTATCAAAGACTGGACCAGGCGATTGCTGCCTCCCAGCCATTAAGACAGGTGCTCGACCTGGTCCTCGATGCGGCCTTAGAGCTTACGGGGGCTGACTATGGTTCCCTGCGCCTGGTCAATCACCGGGAGGGGCAGCTGGTTTCAAGGGCCATCCGTACGACGCCCGGGACATTGATTGATCCTGAGAGCCAGCGGCCTTTTCCACTGTCTGCACCGAGTGTGATCGCCCGTGTTGTGAGAGACCGGTGCCCTTATCTCATTAACGATCTCACTACAGAGGCACATGTTCCCCTGATTGGCCCAGGCTTTCGCATGCTCTCGGAATTGGCGGTGCCGATGTTTGCGAGTGATAGGAAAGCCGTTGTCGGTGTCCTCAATGTCGAGAGCCCTGTACGTAACGCCTTTAGTCAACGTCATCAGGAATATCTCCAGGAGTTAGCCCCACGCGCGCAGATGGTCGTGCAACGCGCTCGTCTCTCTGAGGCACACGAGGTGATTGCCCGCAAAGTCTTGGAGATGGACCCCGACGCGCTGTTGGCCTACATCGTCGAGGCTCTGGCAGATTTGTTGCAAGTGCCAGTTTGTTCCATCTGGTTACGCGACCCCGCTACCGGAGATCTGGTCATCAAGCGGTCGGTGGGCCGAGAATGGCCAGGCGACGGCTCTCCTCCTGATACGCGTGTTGCCAAGGAACTGGTTTCCCAAACGTTTATTGGCAAAGTGCTGGCGCAGAAAACACCCAGGAGTTCGCGCCATGTGCGGGAGGCGTCAGACTTTTACTATCGTGACTTAGCACAGCAACAAGGCTGGATGTCCACTTTAGCCGCCCCCATCTTGACAGCAGCCAGGGAAGCCCTCGGAGTCATTTCTGTGTATTCAAAGGGCGAGCAACGCTTGTTTACGGAGGATGATCAGAGCCTGGCCCTGGCCTTTGCGACGCATGTGGCGACCGCCTGGCAACAGAACGCCTTGTTAGAGGCGAAACAACACGCTGCCCAGCAACTCGCTGTGATCAACGACATTTTAACGGCAAGTGTGTCTTCTGACGACCTTGACGCGCTCCTGCGTCAGGCGGCGGCGTTGATTAGCGAGACATTTGACTACCGTGTGGATGTCTGTGTGGTCGAGCAAAGTCAGATCGTGTTCAAGGCCACGGCACTCTACAACCGCACATTGGCACAGAAGCCTACCATTCGCCCCTTAGCTCTAGGCATTACCGGGGCGGTAGCCTCTTCGGGGCAAGCAGAGCGCATTGCGGATGTCCGCGAGGATGCGCGCTATGTGGAGTGCTCAGGAGAGACAAGGTCGGAGCTGGCGGTCCCCATGATGAACTCCCGCGGCCAGGTCATCGGCGTCCTGAATGTCGAAAGTGACAAATTGGATGCCTTTACGCCGGAGCACGAACGGATCTTTACCGCCATTGCCGCTGGCATGACGCTGGCCATGGAGAACGCCAGGCGTCATCAGGAGCGCGAAGCGCTGCACAGGATCTCGACCATCGTCAGCCAGGAGCAAGACCTGCACCAGATCCTGGACAAAACGACAGAGACGATCCTGGACCTCTTTAAGACAAAGGCCTGTAGTCTCTATCTGGTGGAGCATGATGAGCAGCATCTGCAGCGCGTCGCCCATAAAGGCTTACCCGATGGCGTGGCCACACGCGCCCAGCGGCTGTGCAAAGGGGAAAGTATCGCCGGCAAGGTATGGGCAGATGCCACGCCGCTGGTGATCTGGGATGCGCCCCATGACTCGCGTACTGACACGAAAATTCAGGAGGAGGATCACCTGCGTTCGCTCATGGCCGTCCCCGTGCAAACCACACAGGGCATACTCGGTGTGCTGATGACCTTAACGGAGGAGACGCGTTATTTCACCCAACTTGAGGTAGAGATTTTGGATGAGATAGGCGCGTACATTGGCCTGGCGATTGAGAAATATCGTTCGTATTATCAATATCGACGCTTATTTCAGGATGCGCAAGACCTCATATTTATTATAGACCTAGAGGGGCGCATTCTGGAGGCGAATGCTGCTGTAACGCGCCTGTCCGGCTACGCATCTGACGAGCTGCTGCACCTGCCTATCACCGCGCTCATTGCGGAGGAAGGGGTCGAGTTCGTGGTGCAAGAGCGTCTGCGGCAGGTGAGCCGCAACGAGGCTAGAGAACCGTGGGAATTTGTTATGCGGTGTAAAGATGGCAGCACCGAGTATTCCTTTGAATCGCAGCTCACGCCCATACGCGATGCCACCTATGCCATCACCACCGTCCAGGCCATCTGGCGTGACGTGACCGCCCGTCGCCAGCGCAACCAGCAGTTCACCACCTTATTGGAACTCACCCAGCGTGCCATCCGACCGTTTGAGCCGGGCGATTTATTGCTGCAGGTGGCCCGGGGCGCGCAAGCCCTCCTGGCCAGTGAGCACTGCGTCGTGCATCTCGTGGAAGACAACGCCCTGCTGGTCGAAACCGCCGTCTTTTCCGCCAGCGCTCCCGACCCGGTGGATACGCGCGACCCACTACCCTTTGGTGTCGGCATCATTGGGCGGGTTGCCGCAACCGGTGCAGGGCACATGGGCCACGACATTGTCGCGGAGGATATCGCATCCCTCCCATGCTCCCTGGGCCATACACCGCGGCGCCTGCTGGCCATGCCCATGAAATCCCCAGAGGGCGTGGTGGGCGTGATCAGCGTGTCGCGCTGCCAGGACACGGCGCCGCGCTATACTGTTGAAGACAAAGACTATCTTGAACTTCTGGCCAACCTCTTGAGCCTGGATCTGGCCTACAGGCGTTTAGCCGAAGTGCAGGCGCGGCAGCAAACCGCGGTGACTGTGGTGGAGCAAATTGATTCGCTTGGCAGCTTTCTGACACACAAAGTTTCTGGGTTCTTAGGGGCTGTGGCTATGAATGCCGAGATGCTCCACAGCCGCCTCCAGGCCACGGATGCGCACACCACGGCGCTGCTAGGGAATCTCCTCAAGTATGGACGCCAGGCCGATCGTCTGGTAAGCCAGTTTCGCAACATGCAGAAAGTCGCCCGGCATGGCACGGCGGACGTGCTTCTTGAGCAGGTCGTGCAAACGACTTTAGACGATATCGAAGTTCCGACCCGCATTGCCCTCCACCGTGATGTTCTGGACGGGCTGGTCGTACGCGTCAATCGTGATGTGCTCAGCGAAATCATCGCCGGCGTGGTGCAAAATGCTCTTGATGTGATGCCAGACAGCGGGACATTGACGCTCCACGGCGGCATGAGTGCCGAGCAAGCCGAAGTGTGGCTCGACATGAGTGATACCGGGCCAGGCATCCCGGCGAAAGCGCGCGAGAAACTTTTCCAACCATTTTACAGTACCAAAGTGGATGCCGGCGGCGGGTTAGGCCTGGCACTCTGGTTGTCACGGTTATATCTGCAGACACTCGGAGGAGATATCGACGTGGCATGCACCTCCGCGTCAGGTACAACCTTCAGGCTACGGCTCCCCGCTGTGCGAGACGGCAAGGCTATCGCTGGGGCGACGCCTACCGGGGGGCAAGCTACGATAACGCCGCACACCGGGGGGCCTGTGGCGACATCCTCCGAGACCCCACGCGTGCTACTCGTTGAGGATGCCGCCTCCTGGCAGGATGTGCTCGGCCCTGCCCTTATGTTCCATGGCCTGCAGGTCCAGATGGCGGCCTCTGCCGCCGAGGCGAGACAGACGCTGGCGCAGCACACGTTTGACGCCTTCGTGGTGGATGTCCGCCTGGATGAGCCTGACGAGGACAATATGGAAGGCCTCGACGTGGTCGAGCGTATTCGGACACACTCCCCGACCGCGCCGGTGGTGATCCTCAGCGTCTGGGAGCCCTCTCTGCACGCAGCGCAAGCGCGCTTTGGTGAGGAGCCTGAGATAACGATCGTGGATAAAATCGATCGCGCCAGGACATTTGCAGCCTTTGCGGCCCTCGCCAGACGGCTGCGTGGACAGATGTCCGTTGCATAAGGCATGGCCCAGGGCATGGCCCTTGTCCCAGAGGCAGCAAGGTCATGTATTGTATCAAGGTCGTGTATTGTATTAAGGAAAAGTTACCATGGAATCCCAACCGGCACCCACCATCCTCATTGTCGAGGATGACCCCATCTGGCAGACAAATTTGCAGATTCTCTGTGAGGCCGCTGGTTATCAGGTGATCGTCACCCCAGACGCCAGCGCCGCTCTCCACCAAAGCGAGCTGCTGCAACCGCCACCGCTCCTGGCGTTGGTGGATCTCGAATTGCTCAGCTCCGCGGTCCAGCCCTCCCCGTATGAAGATGGCTTCGAAGTGTTGACCGCCTTGCGTGAGCACGGCCTGTACGTCGTCGTGGTCTCGGGCCACATTCACGAGGTCCGTGCCGCGCTGGTGGGACGACCGGAAATCCGCGCCTTGGTTGACAAAGATCACTTTCGCCGCTCAGGTTTCGCGGAAGGGCCATTCCTCACCACGCTGCGCACTGCCATCGCTTTTGCCGAGGCGGCGCAGCGGGCCGAGGGGCAGTCACCAACCCAGCAAGCCCGCCTCTACAACACTCCCACGCAATAACCTCACAGGCCGTGGGCACGCGACGTACACCTGCAAAATTCCTGTGAGTCAGCTTCCTTGCCACGTTCCTACCCAGTCATAGGAGCCTCCTGAACTGACAACAGGAAGAGCACCGGCGCGCATTGCAACCGACCTTCCCTCATGCTATGCTCTCAGAAGTACCAATACGAAGGAGAGAGGCCATGCGTATCACCACACGCGCCACCATAGACGATCTGTACCACGTGCAGGGCAAGGCCGAGCTGGTAAAGGGGGAGATTGTACCCATGGCGCCCACAGGCGATGATCCGGGCTACGCGGGCGGTGAGGTTTTCGTACACTTACGGGAGTACGCCAGACGTACCCGGACAGGACGTGCCTATCCGGATGGCGTTGGCTTCCATGTCAATCTTCCTCACCGAGAAGCCTTCAGCCCGGATGCCGCGTATCATATCGGTCCCCGGACAGGGATGCGATTTCCCGCAGGGGCGCCGATCTTCGCCGTTGAGATCCGCAGTGCCTATGACTACGGCCCCGCTGCCGAACGCGAGATGGCTGCGAAACGTGCCGATTATTTCGCCTGTGGCACCCTGGTGGTGTGGGATGTGGACTTGTTGAGCCGGGATGTCATTAAAGCCTATAAAGCCAGTGACCCTGACCATCCGGTCATTTTCCAGCGTGGCGAGATCGCCGATGCAGAACCGGCAGTACCGGGATGGCGCATGGCCGTAGAGGATCTTTTTGCGTAAACAGAGACCCGCTGCACCACGCCGTTGTCTATGCCGAGGTTGCCCAGTGGGCCGCAAGGCCGTTCCCAGCACAACACGTACGCCTTCCCAACACGTACGCCTGGCCAATCCTCCCGCGCCATCATCTCACGGGCTGGGGCCTCATGGACTGATAAGATGTCACCCAGGAGGCTCCTTTGTCCTGCAGGCGCTCATCCCCGCACCGGCCAGAGCCGTGCCTGCCACAGCCCTCCAGAGAGTTCTTCTAGAGGTCGCAGACCGCGCCGGGATGAGGCATGACACCATTGGCACAGCTTTTGCTCCTCCGTATACTGAAGTCGCGTAGAACACACGCCGCAGCCCCCCCGTGCAAGAAAGGGCGTCCCATGGAGACACCGACCAGTCGCGAACTCCAGGCCATCAAAAACCTCAAACAGATTGCCCGCGAAGAGTTTATCGCTCCAGGGACCGCAGTTTGCGGCGGCTGTGGCGGACTGGAAGCCCTGCGGCTGGCGGCCAAAGTGTTGGGGCCGAACACCATCTTCGTCAATGCGGCCGGCTGTTTTACCTTACTCGCCACCTTTCCGTATACGCCCTTTCACGGCTCATGGCTCTATACCACCATGGCAAGCGCCGCGGCGGGGGCGCAGGGGGTGCGGGATGCGCTCGATGTGCTCATGGCACGGGGGAAGATGGACGCCGCGGATGATGTCGAGGTGGTCGTGGTGGCGGGGGATGGCAGCACCTATGATATGGGCCTGTCCTCGATCTCCGGTGCGCTGTTTCGTGACCTCGATTTTTGGTACTTCTGTTACGACAACGAAGCCTACGGCAATACCGGCATGCAAATGTCCAGCGCCACACCCTACGGCGTGCGGACGCTGACCACGCCACGCAGCGCCCGGAACAGGGTCGGCACCGAGCACGGCAAGAAAGACCTGTTTGCCATCTGGCAGGCGCATCGTCCGGCCTATCTGGCGACCATTTCGCCGCGCTATCCGGTGGATCTCACCAACAAATTCCTCAAAGCCCGCACGTTACGCGGCCCCAAGCTGTTTCTGGCGCATGCGCCGTGCCCCACGGGCTGGCTCTACGATCCAGCAGAAACGGCAGAATATGCCCATCTGGCAGTGGAAACTGGGGTCTTTGCCCTGAAAGAAGCCATCGATGGCCAGGTCACGCATACCTATGTGCCGCAGCGGCGGCGGCCCGTGGAGGCATATCTCCAGGGGCAAGGACGCTACCGCCATTTGTTTGAGCCGACACGCCAGGAGGACGCCCTGGCGCGTATCCAGGCAGACGTCGATGCCTACTGGGCACAGTGGAGCTGAGAAGGAGACAAGGATGTGGCGTATCCGTTTTCATGGTCGCGGCGGGCAAGGCATGAAGACTGCCAGTCGTATCCTGGGGTCGGCGGCTTTTCAAGCCGGGTTTGTGGTCCAAGATGCGCCGCTGTACGGGGCGGAACGCCGTGGCGCGCCCATGGCGGCGTTTACGCGGGTGGATCGGCAGGCGATTTTAGAGCGCGGCGTGATTACGCAGCCGGATCTGCTGGTCGTGGCCGATGATACCTTACTGGCAGAACCCGCCGCGCAGCCGCTGGCAGGCTGTGATCGGCAGTGTACGCTGCTGCTCAATGCCACGCCGACCCCGGCTACACGGCCCGCCCTGGCAGCATACGAGGGGCGGTTGATCGTGGCCGATTTTACCGCACTGGTGCGCGAGCATACCCGGACCTTGGCCGGACTCAGCACGGCGCTGGGGGTAGCGTCGGCCTACCTGATCGGGCTGAGTCGCGATGCAGCCCTGGCGGGTCTGGAGGCGGAACTCAGCGGCACGCACCTGGAACCCGCGCAGTACCACACCAATGTGCAGCTCGCGGCGGCGGTCTACGCCCGGATGCAGGACTGGCCCCGCGTCCCTGAGCCAGTGTGCCGTGCGGCGCAGCCCGAGGTGCCGCTGGTGACCATGGCGTTTGCCCCACCGGCGCAGGCCGCACCGAGTATTTACGTCATGGCCAATAGCCCGGAGCGCAAAACTGGCAGCTGGCGGCAGTTTCGCCCGGTGCTCGAACCAGAACGTTGTACCCGCTGTTGGGTGTGTTTTGTGCGCTGCCCGGAAGCGGCCATCGCGCTCGACGCGGCGCAATACCCCGTTATTGATTACGACGTCTGTAAAGGCTGTCTGCTCTGCGCTCATGAATGTCCAACGCACGCCTTGCGGGTAGAACAGGAGGTCCGATGAGTCAGCGTCTGTTACTGACCGGCAACGCCGCGGCGGCCTGGGGAGCCCGGTTGGCGGATGTGGACTACATTCCGGCTTTTCCCATTACCCCGCAAACCGAGATTATTGAATTGCTGGCGCAGTGGAGCGCCGAGGGCGCCATGCCAGCGCGCTTTGTCAGCATGGACTCCGAGCACTCCATGCTCACCGCGGCCGGGGCCGCGGCGGCAGCGGGGGCACGGGTGTTTACGGCCACGTCGAGCCAGGGGCTGCTGTATGGTTTTGAGATGCTGTACACCATCGCCGGCTGGCGGGTGCCCCTGGTGCTGGTCAATGTGTCGCGCGGGTTGTCCTCTCCGATCACGCTGGAAGCGGATCATAATGACATTTTGTCAGCGCGGGATAGTGGCTTTTTGCAGATTCACGCCGAAACCTGCCAGGAAGTCCTGGATACCATTCTCATGGCCTACCGTCTGGCGGAAGATGCGCAGGTGATGCTGCCGGTGCTGGTGAATCTCGACGGTTTTACCTTGTCGTTCACCCGCGAGCCGGTACATCTGCCCACCCCAGAGGCGGTGGCGGCCTTTTTGCCAACCTACCGCCCGCAGCATGCCTTGATCCGCCGCGGGCGACCCATGGCGCAGGGCACCGCGGTCCTCGGTGGCGCGGTGTATACCTATTTTCGTTATCAGCAGCACCTGGCGCAGGCCAATGCCCTTGCGGTGCATCAGGACGTGGCGCGTGACTTTGCGACGCATTTTGGACGCCAGTATGACCTGATTGAGTCTTTTCAGATGGACGATGCGGCGTATGTCCTGGTGATGTCGAATGCCTTTGCCACCAAGGGCAAGGCGGCGGTGCAGCGTCTGCGGGCGCGGGGGATAGCGGCGGGGTTGCTACGCTTACGGGTGCTGCGGCCCTTCCCGGCGCCAGCCATTGCGGAGGCTCTGGCTGGACGGTGCGCCGTGGCGGTGCTGGATCAAAATCTGGCGCCGGGTCTGGGGGGCATTACCTTTCAGGAAATCGCCGCGGCCCTGTACGCGCATCCAGGCCGACCGCCGTTGCTCAGTGTCATTGGCGGTCTGGGGGGCAAAGATATTTCGGAGTCGGAGTTCGAGGAGGTGTTTCGCGATCTGCAGCGTCTGGAGGCCGGTGTGGCTGTGCCGCAGCCGCGGCTGCTCTACACGCAGCCGGAGCAGGAACGCATGCAGGTTTTGCTGCGTATTGCCGGGAAAGAGATCGAGGTCTAGAGCACCTCCGCACACTGCACGGCGAGTAAGCCACTACTGCCAAGAGCCGCCGCGACCGGCACCCAGCACGGCACGTGGAATGCGAGATCCTGGCGCGGCGCGCACTGCTGGAGGCGCCACAAGGACAGGCTGACCAGCGTAAACAGCAGCAGCGTCAGGGTCGTGCTCAGGCGCAACAACGCGTCAAAGGGGAGGGCCACGGTCGAGACGAGCACCAGAGCTCCCGCCACCAGCGTGGCGCGGACCGGCACCTGCCGCGCACTGAGCGCAGTCAGCACTCCGGGGAGTAGTGCCCGGCGTGCCATGCCGTACAACAGGCGCGACAGCATCAGAATCTGGATCAACACCCCATTGGCCACTGCCACCAGGCTCAGCGCCGCAAACGCGTGCGAGAGACTCCAGCCGCGTCGCGCGATGACCGCCAGTAAAGGCGCCGCCGAGACTGCCGCTTCTTCGCGCGGCAGCGCGGCCACGACTACCAGGGCGACGGTCATATAGAGGGCAGTACTGATCCCCAGACTGAGGAGCATGGCGCGTGGCAGGGTACGCCCAACGTCCGTGGTCTCCTCCGCCATGTTCGCCAGGTTTTCAAACCCCGTGTAGGCAAAGAAGGCGAGGAACGCGCCAGCGCCGATGGCGCGCCAGCCGGGCAGGTCAGTGGGGAGTAGCGCCCACACATGGCCCTGGAGGTCACGCACCGGTGCCAGGCCAGCACTAATGACCAGGAGCAAGCCCGCCAGCTCGATGAGGGTCATCAGGGCTGCAGTGCGTACACTATCCTTGACCCCGAGACAGGCTACGGCCGTAAAGCCGAGCACAACCCCACTGGCAATCAGCACGTCAGGGAGGGCCACCAAGGTGCGGGCGTAGCCCGCCGTGCCCCGCGCGATCGTCGCGGCACTAATCAGGACTACCACCACGACGACACCCCCGGTGAGTTGGGCACAGCGCTCGGAACCAAACGCCTCCTGGACGTAGGCGGCTGCCCCGGCAGCCTCAGGGTATCGTGCCCCCAATTCAGCGTAGGACAGCGCAATCAGACCCGCGAGCACCCCGGCCACCGCGAACGAGCACACGGCTAACATCCCTGCGTGCGCCATCACCGTGCCGATGACGACGTAGATGCCCGCGCCGATAATAATCCCCAGTCCATACAAGACGAGTAAGCCTACGCCAAGACTGCGGCGCAGACTGCTCCTATGTACTGCGTCTGCCATGGAGCGTTCCTTCACGTCGGCCATAGAAAGATGGATTGACGCGGTGATTATCTTACATGGTGTCATTTGTCTAATATCCAGCACAGCATCTGCCCACACGGTTCCCGGTCGGATCCCAGGGTCTCCTACCAGGACGCGCCGGCATGCCAACGAGTCCCCAGGGATTGGCACCCCAGTCTACGCGGGGCCGCCTCTCTGCACAAGCACTGCTGTGGCCATGCACGAGGCAGAGGCCCTTCCCCTCTCGACTCCCCACGGTTCTTCCGCTAGACTCTGCCCCAACACCATACGCCCCATAGCCGCACGTCTAAAGGCTTTCTGGAGAAGGTTGCCCGCATGGCCAGTGCACTGCCCACACAATACGAGCCGTCCGCCATTGAACCGCGCATCTACGAGCGCTGGCTCAGCGCCAAAGCCTTTGCGGGCATACCGGATGCACGCCAGCAGCGTTACGTCATCATGATGCCCCTGCCCAACGTCACCGGCGCCCTGCACATGGGGCACGCCATGGACAACGTCATGCAAGACCTGCTCAGCCGCTGGCATCGCATGCAGGGGGATAACACACTGTGGATGCCAGGTACCGACCATGCCGGCATTGCCACGCAGGCGGTGATTGAAAAGCGGCTCCTCGAGCTAGAGGGCAAGACGCGTCACGATGTCGGGCGCGCGGGCTTAGTGCAGCGCATCTTCGAGTGGAAGGACCAGTATCAGAAGCGCATCATCAGCCAACAGCAGGCCATGGGCTGCGCGTGTGACTGGGATCGGCAGCGCTTTACCATGGACGACGTCTGCGCCCGCGCCGTGCGCTGGACGTTTTATAAGATGTTCCAGGATGGGCTGATTTTCCGGGGCAACCGCCTGGTCAACTGGGATTGCCAACTGCAAACCGCGGTGTCCGACGACGAGATCGTCTACGAGACCGTGCAGGGGCATTTTTACTATCTGCGCTATCCGGTGATTGATCCGCAACCGGGCGAGCCCACCCACGTGATCGTGGCCACGACGCGCCCGGAAACCATGCTCGGTGACACTGCGGTGGCCTGCCACCCGGACCCGGCAGGGGCTCTGGCCGTGAGCCTTGCAGAGGCCCGTGCCAAGCTGGCCAATGCCCCGGCGCGTGAGCGGGCGGGCCTGGAAGAGGAACTGGCCCAGCTGGAAAGCCGTCAGGCGACACACCTGCCAACGCTCACCACGCTGGCGGCCATGGCGCGGGCGGGACGGCAGATTCGCCTGCCGCTGCTCAACCGCGTCATGCCGCTGATCTGCGACGACTGGGCCAAGCCGCAGCTCGGCAGTGGCTGCGTCAAAATTACCCCGGCGCACGATCCCAACGATTACGCCGTGTGGCTGCGCCACCAGCACGAGATCGACAGCATCAATATCCTCAACGAAGACGGCACGCTCAACGCCAACGCTGGTCCCTATGCCGGTCTCGACCGCTTTGTGGCCCGGCAGCGCGTGGTCGACGATCTGCGCACGCAGGGCCTGTTGGAAGGTATGGAAGAACGCGATGTAGACCTCGGGCACTCGGATCGCTCCAAGACGCCGATTGAACCGTATCTCTCCAAACAGTGGTTTGTGCGCATGGGCGATGTCGAGGGCGGCGTGGTGTTAGGGCGCGGCACCGTCAAGGAGTTCGTGGCGCCGGGGCTGGCACAGGCGGCGATGGATGCGGCGCAGGGAGCCTGGCGCTCGGCCAGCGGGCGGCAGGTAACGTTTCACCCGGACCCGGTGCGCTACGGCAATACCTATCTGCAATGGCTGGCGGAAAAGCGTGACTGGTGCATCAGCCGCCAACTGTGGT
This sequence comes from Pseudomonadota bacterium, assembly GCA_005777235.1. Lineage (GTDB taxonomy): Bacteria > Tectomicrobia > Entotheonellia > Entotheonellales > Entotheonellaceae > SXND01. The sequence goes on along the minus strand of SXND01000004.1, from coordinate 27,847 downwards.
GGGGCCATCGCATCCCCATCTGGGCTGGGACGGCGAGTGGCTCGGTGCTACAACAGGCCGTGACGGCTTTAGCGCCGTATCTTGAGCGTGACGATTGCTGTGCGCGCCTCACCTGGCCGGATGGCAGCAGCGAGCTCCTGCACGCTGGAGTTGTAGCAAACGACCTGGCCACACGGGCCGCCAACGCCGAGGTGGAAATCCTCGTCTGCCTGCGCGATACCGCCGCCGAAGCCGCGGTGCTGCCAACACTCAGCGCCCTGGGGCTGGTGCAAGACCCGGATGTGCTCGATACCTGGTTCTCCAGCGGGCTGTGGCCCCTCAGCACCCTGGGCTGGCCGGATCCCGACAGCGCTCGCGTCGAAGCCGGGCAGGCGCCGCTCGGGCATCACAACGGTTATGACGATTGTCTGGACTACTACTACCCCGGCTCGTGCCTGGTGACCGGGCGCGACATCATCACCCTGTGGGTGGTGCGCATGGTGCTCATGGGCTTGTACAACATGGGCGATGTGCCGTTTACCGATGTGTTCATCCACGCCAACATCCTGGATGGCAAAGGCGAGCGCATGAGTAAGTCCAAGGGCAACGGCGTGGACCCGGTGGACATCATCGAGCGCTACGGCACCGATGCCATGCGCTACGTGCTGTGCGACATGCAGACCGGCATGCAGGACATCCGTCTGCCTGTGCAAGCCATTTCGCCGTACACGGGCGACCTGGTGGACCTGGCCACGGCGCGGCATGGACGCAGTATCTTCACCTACCTCTGTCCGGCCACGGGCCAGGAATTTGATGTCCTCGGCACCATGCCAGACGTGCCGTCCGCCAAGCTGATCAGTGACCGCTTTGAAGTGGGGCGCAATTTTTGTAACAAACTCCTCAACGCCGTGCGCTTTGCGCTGCTCAACTTGCAAGAGGCCAGTTTTACACCGCGCCAGCTCCACGACCTCGCCGACGAAGACCGCTGGATGCTGTCGCGCCTGGCCTACGCCATTGCCGAGGTGCAGCGCCACCTGAGCGGCTACAATCCCTCCGCCGCCCTGGCCACGGCGCGCGAGGTCTTCTGGTCCGATCTGTGCGATTGGTACCTGGAATTTATCAAGCCACGCTTACGCGACGAGTCCCAGGCGCCCCTGGCGCGTCAGGTGCTGGCCACGGTGATTGACCAGGTGCTGCGCCTGTTACAGCCGTTTGTGCCGTATATCACCGAAGCCCTGTGGGAACCACTGTGCGAGCAAGCGCCGGTGCGTGGCATCGACACACCGCTGCCGACCTCGGCGCTGCTCATCCAGGCGGCCTGGCCCACGGCCACGCCTGCCTGGCGTGACCAGGCGCTGGAAACGCGTATGACGTTCTTGCAGGAGGTCATCCGGGGCATGCGCGATCTGCGCAGCAAGTACACCATCTCACCGCATATCCGCCTGGCCGTGCGCATCCGTGCTGCAGGCGACGCCGCGGCCACGCTGCACGCCTGCGCGGATCTGATGACGACCATGGCCGGGCTGGAGTCCGTGGCTATTGCCCCGGACATGCAGCGCGCCCCGGATGCCGCCACCGCGGTGGTGGGGACGGTGGAGATCTATATCCCTGGCGTGGTGGATCTCGACAAAGAGCGTGTCCGCCTCACCAAACAGCGCGAGCAACTCCTGAGCCGGGCTGAAGGCGCCCGGCGCAAGTTGGCCAACGTCGATTTCCTCCAGAAAGCCAACGCCGAGGTGGTGCAGAAGGAGCGCGACCGTCTGGCAGAGAGTGAGGCGCAGATTGAGAATGTCGAAGCGACGCTGGTGGCGTTGGGATAAACACGCCACCAAATCTACGAGGCAGAGCTCTCTCTGACAATGCCTCCTTATGACCGTCCCACGCCGGACGGCCTCATCCATGGCCCAGACGTCACGGCTCCGCCCGTAGCGCTGGGCCACCCCAGCGTTCGTGCCTCGCAAACTCCGACACCGCTTTGCGCCTCAGCCGGCGCAGCTGCGTCACCGGTTGCCCCAGCGGCATCACGGCGCCAACCGCCACATGCGCCGGCAAGCCCAGCAGCGCTTGGAGTTTGGGCTCCTGGGCCACGGCCAGCGTCGTAATCGTGCCGCCATAGCCTTCATGCCGCGCGGCTAATAAGATGTTCCACGCGAAGGGATAGATCGAAGCGCCGCTAATCACCCCCACCCGGTCAAGATACTGGTCCGTCGAGGCCACCACCTGCAAATCCACGCATACCACCAGGATCACCGGGGCGCGTAACAAGGGCTCGGTGAGCCGTGCCAGGGCGGACGTCTGGGCAATGGTGGCGTCATCTACCGCGGTGGGGTGGACGCTGTTCCACGGGTTTTCCCCAGCACGCTGCTGGGCGACGTAGCGCTTGGCCGCTGGCTCGGTTAAAGCCACCAGGGCTTCCCGCGTGGCGCGCTCGCGCACGATGATCACCTGCCAACCCTGCCGGTTGCCGCCACTGGGCGCAAAGCGCGCATGGTCCAGGATGCGGTACAGGGTGGCATCGGGCAAGGGGGCGTCGGTAAACTCGCGTGCCGCAAAGGTAGTGTGCATGACGTCGTACAGTTCCATCGGCTGGGTCCTCTCACGTAGGGCTCAAGCATACAGGGTTGTGCGCACAGCATGGCAAACTCGGCGGCGCGTTGTCAATCGTGTGCCCAGCAGGTGCCCGGCCTCGGCTTGACACGCGGCAGGTCGGACGGCATCATCTCGTCATCAAGCAGGGCATCCGTCCAACGCCAGCCAAGGCGTCAAGGAGCACACTCCCATGCCAACAGTCACAGATATCGGCTCCCTTATTGTACGTTCGGAGGACATCCGCGGTGGCCGTCCACGCATCGCCGGCACAGGAGTGACCGTGCAGCGCATAGCTGGATGGTATAAGCAGGGCCTCACGCCGGAAGAGATTACCACTGAGATACCACACCTGTCACTCGCCCAGGTTTACGCGGCTCTGACCTACTACCACGCCAATCGCGATGCCATCGAGGCAGACATCGCGGCGGAAGAGGCAGAGGCCCAAGCCCTGGAAACGCAACACGTCTTCTCACGGACTGTGCTGTGACCATACGCCTCTATTTTGATGAAGATACTATGCAGCAGGCCCTTATGACTGCGTTGTGTGCGCGTGGTATTGACGTGCAGACAGCCTTTGACGCGGGGATGATCGAACGCACAGACGAGGACCATCTAGCATTTGCGACTGCTCATGGGAGGGTGTTATGCAGTTTCAACGTTGGAGATTTCTTCCAGCTCCATACTAGCTATCTGGTGCAGCACAAAGTACACACCGGCATCATCCTTGCCCGTCAGCAGCACTATACCGTGGGGCAGCATCTACGCCGTCTACTACGACTGATGGCAGCGCTGACGCCGGAGGAGATGCGGAATCGTGTGGAGTTCCTCAGTGCGTGGGGGTAAAGCGCAAGGCGCGCAGGCATGATAAGAGCCTTCCATGAGTACAACCCTACACGAGGAGTGACCCAATGCCCCCCATCCAGCTCCTGCGCCTGGTCGTAGCTTCGCCGGGCGATACTCAGGCCGAGCGCGATCTGGTGCCCGTCATCGCCGAGGAACTCAATCGCGGCATCGCCCGCGAGCGCAACCTGCGGCTGGAGGTCACCCTGTGGGAAACGGCTGGCTCGCCGGGGTTCCACCCGTTGGGGCCGCAGGGACACGTTGACCCCATCCTGGACATTGATGGCTGCGACCTGCTCATCGGCATTTTCTGGAAGCGCTTTGGCACGCCGGTCTACGATGCCCAGTCCGGCACCGAGCACGAGTTCTGGCGGGCCTACCGCGCCTAGCAGGCGCAGGGGCGACCGCAGATCCTGATGTATTTTAACGACAAAGCGGCGACGCCCAAAACTTCCGAAGAGGCCGAGCAGTGGATGCGAGTGCTCAAGTTTCGGGAGGCTTTTCCACAGGAGGGGCTGGCGTGGGAGTATGACGGCGAGCCGGCCTTTGAGCGCCTGCTGCGGCAGCATCTCACACGGCATATTTTAGAGGACGCGCCGCGCGCAACCGCCCCCCGCCCTCCAGTCAGCAGCACGCCTGGACTGCCAGACAGCCTGCGCCTGGCGTACCTGCATTGGATCATCGCCCAGGTGCGCCACGTGCCACTGACCGGTGTGGACCCCCAGAGCACCCGCGAGAAGACACGCCGAGACATCGACCTGGCTGCGGTGTACACCGCCCTGATGACGGAGTCATTCTTGCGACATAGGCCGGCGCTGGCAGTGTTGAACGCCGACCAACACCTGGCCATGCTGGGGGAGCCAGGCAGTGGCAAGAGCACCTTCGTCAACTTTGTAGCCTTGTGCCTGGCAGGGGAACTCCTGGGCCTGCCAGACGTCAATCTCGCTACGCTGTGCGCGCCGGTGCCGGACGCTGCCCGTGCCTCGGACCGCCAGGAGCTGCAGCCATGGGCGCACGGGGCACTCCTGCCCCTACACGTGGTGCTGCGCGACTTCGTGGCACGTGGTCTGGCGGGCCATCAGGCGCCACCGGTGGTCACGGGCGATACGCTGTGGCACTTCATCATCGCCGAGTTGCCCGAGACGATGCGTGGCATTGCTGAGCCCTTGCGCGATACCTTGCAACAGCACGGCGGCCTGCTGCTGCTGGATGGGTTGGACGAAGTGCCTGAAGCCGAGGAGCGACGGGTGTAGGTGCAGACCGCCGTGGAGCAATTTGCCGCCGCCTTTCCGCGGGTGCGTATACTGGTCACCAGCCGTACGTATGCCTACCAGCGGCAAGACTGGAAGCTGCGCGATTTTGCCGAAGCAGTGCTGGCGCCGTTTGGCCGGGCGCAGATTGCGCGCTTTGTGGAACGCTGGTACGCCTACGTTGGCCATCAGCGTCAGCAGCAGCGATGCCCAGGGCCGCGCCGCGCGTCTGAATGACGCCATCCAGCGCACCCCGCGTCTGTATGAGCTGGCCACGCGCCCGCTGCTGCTGACGCTGATGGCCTCGCTGCACGCCTGGCGTGGCGGCACCTTGCCTGAGCAGCGCGAGGAACTGTATGCCGATGCGGTGAATCTGCTGCTCGACCAGTGGGAGAGCCAGAAACTCCGGCGCTTGCCCGATGGTACTTATGAACTGCTCGAACCTAGTCTGGCCGAGTGGCTGGCGGTGGATCAGCAGGCGGTGCGGCAGATGCTCAACCGTCTGGCCTTTGTGGCACACCGCGACCAACAGCACCTGACGGGCACGGCGGATATTGCCCAGGCAGCGCTGGTGCAGGGTTTGATGGCCCTGAACCTCAACCCGGATGCGCGTCCAGCACGCCTCATCGAGTATCTGCGCGACCGGGCCGGACTGTTGGAGCCGCGCGGTGTGGGGGTGTACGCTTTTCCGCATCGCACGTTTCAAGAGTATCTGGCGGCGTGCTATCTCACGGATCATGGTTTCCCCGACGACCTGGCAGCGTTGTTCCGTGCTGAGCCGAACCGCTGGCGTGAAGTGGTGCTCCTGGCCGGGGCCAAAGCGGCGCGCGGCACGGCGGTAGCGGCCTGGCTCCTAGCCGAGGAGTTGTGTTCTACGGAGCCACCAGCCCAGCCAGGGGCGACGACTGGGTATTTGGGCGCGTTGCTGGCGGCACAGGTGCTGGCAGAGAACCGCAGTGTGGAACAGGTAGCCCCGCGCAATCGCCCGAAGCAGGACCGCATTCGACTCTGGTTGACGCGTGCTCTGGCGCACAGGGTTCTGTCGGAGGATCGAGAGCGGATCAAGCAGACTCTGGTAGATCTCGGTGACGCACGCTTTCGGGCTGATGCCTGGTATCTGCCGGATGAGCCGTTGCTGGGGTTTGTCGAGATCCCTGCTGGCGCTTTTCACATGGGCAGTGACAAACAGCGGGACCGACTGGCGTTGAACGATGAATGCCCAGCGCATCAGCTCATGCTGCCACGCTATCACATGGCACGCTATCCAGTCACGGTGGCACAGTTTCGGGCCTTTGTCGCAGCCAGCGGCTATGAGCCAGCGAATGCTCGCAGCCTCCAGGGTGTGTACAATCACCCTGTCGTCTACGTCAGCTGGCATGACGTCTGGCAGTATTGTCGCTGGCTCACCGCTTGCCTGCGTACCTGGGATGCTACCCCGCCGCTGCTTGCCGCGCTGCTGCGTGAGCAGGCCTGGCAGGTCATGCTGCCCAGTGAAGCCGAGTGGGAGAAAGCCGCACGCGGCAGCGATGCCCGCCTGTATCCGTGGGGCGATACCTTTGATGCCTCAAAGGGCAACATGAGTGAGGCAGGCTTTGGGAGCACCAGCGCGGTGAGATGTTTTCCCACTGGTGCGAGTCCCTATGGGCTCCTGGATATGAGCGGCAACGTCTGGGAGTGGACGCGCAGTCTGTGGGGGCGGTCTTATCCTTATCAACCCGATGACGACCGCGAGCTATGGCAAGCTGCGGACGATAGTTCCCGCGTCCTGCGGGGCGGGGCGTTCTGGGACGATCATCAGGACGCGCGCTGTGCCTATCGCAGCGGCTACGACGCGCGCGACGTCGGCCGCCAGGTCGGCTTTCGCGTCGTGGTGCGCCCATGCTCTCGCTTCTGATGCTCTGGTCTCTGGACCTCTGTCCTGGGGGAGTCCAGAGGGGTGCTCCCCTCTGGTCGCCGCGCCGTGCGGGCGGCATAGGCTTGACAGGGTCCGGGCCGTCCCGCATGCTGCATGGCGTCACACGTGCGGCGTCTACGGCGCGGCGGTGGGATAGCACAGCCGAACACTAGGAGGAATGACGATGGGATTATCCACCTCTGTTGTCCATAGCGACCCCGAGATCATGGGGGGAACGCCCGTCTTTGTTGGCACCCGCGTGCCAGTGCAAACGCTCATGGAGTATCTCGAAGCTGGCCGTCCCTTCGAAGAGTTCCTGGAGGACTTCCCCTCGGTCACGCGGTCGCAAGTCCTGACGGTGCTGCAACAGGCCAAACACCTTGTGGTGACTGATGCGTATACTGCTCGATGAGTGTGTACCGAGACGGCTCAAGCGCGCTTTCGGCGAGCACGACGTATGGACGGTGTCCGAGATGGGGTGGGCGGGCACCAAGGATGGAGCATTGTTGCGCATAGCGGCAGACCACTTTGATGTCTTGCTGACCACGGATCGCAACCTCATCTTCCAGCAAAACCTGACCACGGTGCGTCTTGGCATCCTTGTCTTGCATGCCTCCAGCAACGACATCGCTGTGTTGCAGCTTCTGATGCCTGCCGTCCACCAAGCCTTACAGCAGATGAGGGCGGGCGAGGTCAGGCATGTGCACTTTGTAGGCCAGGGTACCTAACATAAGCAGCATGGCCTGAAGCTAGCACCTAGAGACCCTACGCCAGCGACACACCGCCGTGTAGTAGAGCAGCGTGTGACCTGGGAGGTCCGGCGCCTGCTTGATCCACGCCATGCCTCGCAGCTGGCCCGGTTGGAAGCCGCGCGAGCCGTTTTAGGACAGCAGTTGGTCATTGCTGTGCAGGCGCAGGTGAAGATTGCGACGGCGTCACGCGTGCAGTTTCAGCACCCGATCCATGCTACACTCTGGGACGCACATGGCTCAGAACGCCTATGAGGAGAGACGTCATATGCTCACAAAGCTGACGGCCATCGGGAACAACCTGGGCCTGATTATGGAACGGCCCATCCTTGAGCGCCTCGCAATTGACCAAGAGACTCCCTTAGAGATGACGACGGATGGCGAGACCCTGATCATCCGCCCCGTGCGGACGGAGCACCACCAGCGGGTGCAGGCGGCAGCACACCGCCTGATGGAGGTCCATGATGCCACCTTCAAGCGCCTTGCCGAGTGAACCGGAGTTCTTGACGGTAAACGATGTCGTGGCGCTGCATGCCCAGCAGCTCGCCCGCTTTGGCGGCGCCGCTGGCCTGCGCGATGGTGCCCTGCTGGACTCCGCGGTGGCCCAGCCGCAGGTGGGCTTTGGCGGGGCCTGGCTGCATCCCGACCTCTGGACCATGGCGGCAGCGTACCTGTTTCACCTTGTGCAGAACCATCCCTTTGTCGATGGCAACAAGCGTACGGGCTTGCTGAGTGCTCTGGTGTTTCTCGCGCTCAACGGCGTGGTGCTGGACCAAGCCACGCCTGTGCTGTATGACCTGACGATGGCTGTAGCCGAGGGTCGCCTGGACAAATCCGCCATTGCCGCGACACTCCGGCAGGTCGCAACGGCCTCGGGATAGGTCAGGGGGGAGAATCGTTCCACGTGCAGCCGCGCGACCGCGTGCTCCGCGAAGCCATCCCTCTAGGCAATCGACCTCTCACCATACCCAGGAACCACTAATGGCCACTCCCCTCATGATCATGGGCTGTACCAGCGACGCCGGGAAATCCTTCCTGGTCACCGCCCTCTGTCGGCATCTAGCCAATCGCGGTGTGCGTGTCGCACCGTTCAAAGCCCAAAACATGAGCAACAATGCCGCGGTCACCCCCGACGGGGCCGAGATTGGCCGGGCGCAATATCTCCAAGCCCTAGCGGCGCGCGTCACGCCGCAGGCGCGCATGAACCCAGTGCTACTCAAACCCAGCGCCGAGACCGACAGCCAGGTCATTGTTTTGGGCCGCGCCGACCTGGCCATTAGCGCCCTGCCATGGCTGGAGCGCCAGCCGCGCTTGTGGCCGATTGTACAGGAGGCGCTCAGCAGTCTGATGCAGGACTACGACCAGGTGGTCATCGAAGGCGGCGGTAGCCCGGCAGAGATCAACCTGCGAGCCAGCGACATCGTCAACATGCGCGTCGCCCAGGAATGCCAGGCCGACGTCTACCTGGTGGCCGACATCGACCGTGGTGGGGCCTTTGCACATCTGCTCGGCACCTGGCAGTGCCTGGACGCCGTGGACCAGGCCCGCATCAAAGGTTTTATCTTGAACAAATTTCGCGGTGATGCGGCGTTGCTGGGGAATGCCATGGACTGGCTGCAGGAGCGCACTGGCATTGCCACCGTGGCGTTAGTGCCCATGGTACGTCATGCCCTGCCGGAAGAAGATGCCCTGCACCACCACGCTGCCCCACAGCCGCAGCACATCAACCTGGCCCTGCTGGTGTATCCCTATGCCAGCAATCTTGAGGAGTTTGACCCGCTGATCCACGAACCCGGCGTCACTGTCGTGCCGATCCGCGATTTTGCCCGTCTGGATGGCTACCACGCCATTCTCCTGCCCGGCAGCAAGAACACCGTGGCCAGCCTGCGCTATCTGCGCCAGAGCGGGCTGGCGGCGGAGGTACACCGGGCGGCGCAGCGCGGCATCCCGGTGCTGGGCATCTGCGGCGGGTTGCAATTATTAGGGCACCGCATCGACGATCCGCATCATCTGGAAAGCGGCGATTGCGCTGGCCTGGGCTTGCTCGATGTCGCTACCACGCTAGTGCCCGACAAAACCACCCGGCAACGCCAGGTGCTATGGCGCGGCGTGCTGCTCCAGGGCTACGAAATCCATCATGGCCAGACCCAGGCTGGACCGGCAGTGCAGGTGTGTGTGGCGGATGATCTCGGGTGGTCGCAGGACAATGTCAGTGGTGTGTATGTGCACGGCCTGTTTGAGAATGCCGTCTATCGCCAACAATTTCTGGCGCAACTGGGCTGGGAGGGGCAGACCGCGGGGGAGTGGTCCGCGACGGTGGAGGCGGATATCGAGCGCGTGGCGCAGTTGATCCCAGCCTCCGGTTGGCACGTGTAGCGACGCAGGGCGCGCTAGCCCCTTGCCGCGTTGCGGCGCGCTGGCGTGGACGGTTTTTTTACTGAGAGGCCCAGGGGATCGCTCGTCTACCACAAGGGGGACAGAGGACGTCGTCCCCCCAACCGTTGGCACAGTGCGTACACGGTGGCATCTGGATACGCTCGCGGCCAACACGCCCTTGAACCTGGATGACCTCACGTTGCATGTCATGCCCACCGCCTTGGCCAAGACGCGGGGCCACAAGGGGCAGGCGGCGACGTTACTCGGGGTCCATCCGCGCACGTTGACCCGCAGGCTGCGCTGCTATCGATTCCCAGACGCATGGCGCGACATCGTCCCGTCGCGGTGGACCGTCCAGACGGGACCCCACGCCAACCGGACCACCTGTGCGGCGACGCTGCCCCAAGGGATCACCCACTGCGCCCTCAGCCTGACAAGCGACGATAGAGGTCCGCCAGACTGCGGACGAGATGTGTCGGATGCGGCAGGATCTGGAAATTCCCACGCCCAAACATCTGCGGCAGATAGAGCTTGGCCTGCACATCCACGGCCAGCGCATAGGTATGGACGTGCGCCTGCTGCGCCTCGCGTAGGGCCTGGCGCACGTCGGCCATGCCATAATGCCCTTCATAACGATCATAGTCGGTGGGCTTGCCATCGCTGATGAGCAGGAGCAGTTTCTTGTCAGCCGACTGGCGTTGCAACAGCGCCGTCCCGTGGCGCAGGGCTGGGCCCATGCGGGTGTAGCCCGTGGGCTCCAGGTGGGCCAGGGCGGCCTTGCAGCGTGCCCAGGGCTCGTCAAAATGTTTGAGCAGCACAAAGCGGCAGTCGCGCCTGGTATGACTGTAGAAACCAGCGACTGCCATCCGGTCGTGCCATTGCTCTAACACCTCACCCAGCACCAGCACCGACTCCCGGGCAATGTCCAGCACCCGGGCGCCCTCAATCCAGGCGTCTGTCGAGGCACTCAGGTCGAGCAAGAGCAGCGTGGCCAACTCACGCTGCTGCCGTCGCCGGGTGAGATACAGGCGGTCGTCCGGGGCGTGACCACTGCGCACGGTGGCGTAGCGTGCGACCATGGCATCGAGATCCACCTCGGCGCCGTCGGGCTGGCGGTTGCGCAGGACGCGCTGGCTGCGGACCTTATCGAGGAGCAGGCGCAGGTCACGCATCAGGCGCGTGTGTTTGTGCAGGAGAGCGGCGGCAGCAGTCGCAGCTTCAGGGGGTGGCGTGGGTGGACGCTGGACGTAGACGGTGCACCAGCGGGGTTTATAACGGCGCGCTTTAGCGTCCCATTCGTCGTACAGGTATGTCGCGGTGGGCGGAGTGGCCGTGTCTTGGAGGTCGCCGATGTTGCCATCAAGCAGCAGATTAGCCTGATAGATGGACTGCGTGCGCGTGGTACTGCGTATGACCTCACGCAGGTCCAGCTCGTCCAGGGCTTCGGCATGCTGGGCCAGCTCATCGGCGCCGTCTGGGGTGCGCGTGAGACCCTGAAACTCCTCGGCGGTGTCGATTTTGTCGAAGGTGTGGATGAGCACATCGTTGTCAATGTCGCGCTGCTCCAGGGCCACGTGCCGCACGTGTTCTTTGGGCTTGCCGGGGCGTTCCGTGCCGCTGGGGAAGGCGTGTTGCAGGGCAGCATCCTCGGGAATGTTGGTCTGGGCAGAGCTGATGTCTGGTAGGAGTTGGCCCCACAGCACCACCGGGGCGACGGGTGTGGCCGAGGCCGGGCGCACATTGCGTTGCAGCGCTGTCCAGAGCGTGTGGGCTTCTAGGGCATGGTCTCCGGCAGTGGCCAGGCTGAAAGCGTGCTGGAGCCAGGTCCAGCCCGGCGTCGCTACTGGTGTGGGCCAGGGGCGGCCCAGGAGGAGCTGCGTCAAGGCTTCCAGGCAGGCCGCGGTGGTGTCCAGGGCACTGCCTTCAAACCAAGGGTGCCGTGGCGGTTTCCTGGGAGCGCGGCCATCCTGGCCGCTTCCCGAGCGGGCGAGACGCCCGCGCTCCCAGGATGAGGGCCAGGGCGGTCGAGTCGCTAAGAGCAGAGAAAACAGGTGCGTACGGAGAGGGCGGGCCATGGGCAAGGTCGCTTCTAGCGCATGTAACGTGGCTGGCACCGCGAGCAGGGTGCGGAAAAGTTGGTAGGCAGACGCAGGAGTGTCGTGGGCTTCCAGGCTGAGACCAAGCTGGCGCGAGGTCACGGTATAGGCGACACGATAGACATACGCTTGTACGTTGTCAGCGTGCGTCGGGGCGAACGCCATGTGTGGTGGCAGGTAAAGCACCTCGCCACGAAAGCCCCCGGCGTGTTCGGCTTCACGCACCTCCAGCGCTACGCCGCTCAAGGCGCGTGCCACCAGGGTGAGATGCGGCTGCAACTCGCTCAGTCTGGCCGCCTGGGTGGCGTCTCCCACGGCGGGCGCGCGGCGGCGCAGAGCATGGGCCGCACGCCAGGCCAGGGCGAAGAGCTTTTCATCGAGGCTCATAGGATCAGCGCCGCGGTGTCTTGCAGGGCCGCAATGATCTCCAGATCATCGGTCAGCGGCTCAATGACACCGACGGAGCAGGCGATGCGTGGCGGCATGCCGGTGTGCATCAACTGCCCGGCATGTACCAGCAAGCGCGTTGAGGCCGTGGCACTCAGGCCCAGTTCCTGCAGGTTACGTACTTTGCTGACGAACGTCACTAGGCGCCGCGCCATGGCCAGGTCCACGCCACTTTCCTGCGCCACGATTTCCGCTTCAATGGCGGGACTGGGATACGCAAAAGAAAGGCCGACAAAGCGCTGCCGCGTCGAAGGTTTTAACTCTTTAAAACCGCGCTGATAGCCGGGGTTAAAGCTGATCACCAGCATGAACTCGGGCGGCGCGTGCAACGTCTCATTACGGCGATCCAGAAACACCTGGCGGCGGTGATCGGTCAGGGAGTGCAGCACCACCACGACGTCTTCGCGCGCCTCGGTAATTTCGTCGAGATAGAGCATCGCCCCTTCCCGCACGGCGCGGGTCAGTGGGCCATCCTGCCACACCGTATCGCCGCCCTGCACCAGATAGCGCCCCAACAGGTCCGTGGCCGCGGTGTCATCGTGGCAGGCCACGGTCAGCAGCGGCCGCTCCACGGCGGCGGCCATGGCCTCGACAAAGCGCGATTTGCCGCAGCCGGTAGGGCCTTTGAGCATGAGGGCCAGCTGGTTGCAATAGGCGTGCTGAAACACCTCTACCTCGCGCTGGATGGGGCGATAATAGGGGGTGCTCATGGCCTACACGCCCTCCGCAGCCAACTGTGGATTGACCTCACCCACAGGCCAGCCAGCGCGCCAGAAGGTATACACGAAGGCCAGCACACCGAGGGCAAATACGCCAGCGGCCAGGATGAGACCAATGAAATGCACCGCCAACTCGTTTTGGACGGCCAGAAAATCCATGCCCACGCGGCGTTCGAGATACACTTGCGTGACGCCAGCCACGGCAAAGGCCGCGGTCATGCTGATCATACCGATATTGGTCAGCCAGAAAGCTGATACCGCCATACTGTGGTCATAGAGGCGGCGACCCGTGAGCAGCGGCAAGGTGTAGGTAATGATCGCTAGCACGATCATGGCATAGGCGCCCCAGAAGGCCAGATGCGCGTGCATGGCCGTCACCAGGGTGCCGTGGGTGTACATGTTGACTTGCGGTAAGGTATGCGCAAAGCCGAGGAAGCCAGCGCCGACGAAGGACAGTACGGCACAGCCGACGGTCCAGTGCAGGGCCAGGGTGTTGGGATGCTGCCGCCCGCTGCGCCGCACCATGTTGACGGCGTACACCGCCATGCCGAAAAACGCCAGGGGTTCGAGGGCGCTAAAAATGCCGCCAATCCACAGCCAGTAACGCGGTGTGCCAATGAAGTAGTAGTGGTGTCCAGTGCCCAGAATGCCGGAGAGAAAGGTGATGCCGACAATAATATACAGCCATTTTTCGATCACCTCGCGGTCCACGCCGGTGAGTTTGATCAACAGGTAAGCCAGGATGGCGCCCATAATCAACTCCCACACGCCTTCAACCCACAGATGCACCACCCACCAGCGCCAGTAGGAATCCAGCGTCTGGTTATCGGTGTCGATCATGCCAGGCAGGTAGAGCAAGGCGGCGGACAGCAGGCCGGTGAACAGCACGCAGCTCGTGGTGGTACGCCGGGTGCTTTTGAGGAGCGTCAGGCCAATGTTGGCAATAAACATCAAGACATTCACCACCACCAGGTAATCCAGAGGCCGGGGGATTTCTAAAAATTTCCGTCCTTCCCACCAGTTGATGTGAAAGCCCACCACGGCTGTAACTCCTACCAGAACCAGGGTCACGAGTTGCACCACGGCCAGGGGCAGCGAGAAAAGTTCCTGGCCGGTTTCGTCTGGGATGATGAAATAGGCCGCCCCCATAAAGCCGCTGAGCAGCCAGACGACCAGCAGATTGAGATGTGTGGCGCGTGCCGTGTTGAAGGGAATGATGGGATGCAAGCCATCGTAGCCCAGATGCGCAAAGGCCATGATGAAGCCATACAACACTTGTAGCAACAGCAGGAGCATGGACACGGCAAAGAAATAATAGGCGATTTTCTGTGACTGGTATTTCATCAGTTGCTCCTCCGCGCTGGGCTGGTGGACGCCGGTTTGAGCTGCGACAGATACGACGCCAGCTCGGCAATATCGGCGTCAGACAGTGGCAGCTTGGGCATTAAGGTGCCGGGCTTGATCTGCTGCGGATCGGTGATCCAGGCGACGAGGTTGGCATAGTCACGACGCTGGCCCACGTCATCCAGGGCCGGTCCGACGCTACCGCCCTGGCCCCCGAGGCTATGGCAGGCGATGCACAACTGGCTGAAGACTTTGGGCTGGGCCATGCGCGCCACGGCACTATCGCCGGTCACCGTGGAGACGGCGACGGGGAGTAAGGTGGGCTTCGGCGGGAAGCCATTGAGGTCCATCTGGCCAATCCACTGGAAGAACGCCACCAGGGCGTCCATTTCCGGGTCTGTGAAGTGATATTGCACCATGCGCCGCTGGCCTGGATACATGGCCTGCGGATTGCGCAGCATGGCCTTGATAAACTCCGGCCCGCGACGCTCATAGACTTTCGTCAGTTCGGGGGCATAGTAGGCCCCTTCCCCCAGCAGGGTATGGCAGCCCATGCAGTTATTCTTGTCCCACAAATGCTTGCCCTGCACCACCTGCGGTGTGAGGTTCCGCGCTTTGGTCTGGTCCGGCACCCGGCGTAGGGTGTCGAAGGTCAGACCCAGGAAGATCACCGACAGCCCAATCGTGCCGGTGAGAAAAAACATGCGGGCAGCAGATTTTGATAGCATAGCATTCCTTTACGTATGGACTTTGGCGCGATGTGGCGCGGTGGACAATAGCCTTGGGCTCATGGCTGGCGCCGTTGTTCCGCCTGGGTGGCACAGGGCACGCAGCGGACGGCATACGGCAGGGCCGCCAGACGATTGAGCGCAATAGGCTCGCCACAGCTCAGGCAGGTGCCATAGGTGCCATCGTCCATGCGCTGGAGCGCCGCACGGATGGCCTCGGCTTGCTGGCGCTCCTCCGTCGCAAGTTCATCGAGAACCTCGTCGTTCTGCCGCACACTGGCTTGGTCTTGCCAATCTGCCGCCAGCGGGTTCCTCGTGCGCCGGCGATCCTGTTCCACATGATGTAAACGGCCTTCGATCTGCGCTAGGCGCTCAAGCAGGCGCTGGTGCAATTCCTAATGCTCTGGCATGGTCTGCTCCTTGTTACTCTTGGGCCACGCGGCGAATTACCGCGAGCGTATCGGCAACGCTCTGCTGCAAGCCAACGTGGCGATGTACAATCACGCCGTGCTTGTCGAGCACGGTCAACAGGTTCGAGTGGGCAAAGCCACCCTGCGGCTCCCGCCGGTATTTCACCCCCAGGAGGATCGCCAGCTCCAAAGTATCGTCAGGGGTACCGCGCAACAGCGTCCAACGGCTTGGGTCCAAGTCCAGCCTGGTGCTATAGGCACGTAACACTCCTGGCGTGTCATGCTCAGGATCAAACGTCACCGCCACAAAACCCACCCGCTCACGGATCTCGGGCTCCAGGGCGGCTTCGAGGTTTTGCAGCACGCTAATGAGGATGGGGCAGGCGTACTCGCACGATGTATAGTGCATGACCAGGACACGCGCTTTGCCCTGCAAAGCACTGAGCTGGAGACGCTGTTCTGTGGCAGTGGTCCATGTGGAAGACACCTGGTAGAGTGATGTGGCGCTTACCTCGCCAGGGGGAAGTTCGTTGTCTGGGGCATGCACATGCGGCTCCGCATATGCGCCAGTGAGCATCCAGCCCCCTACCAGGAAGGTACCGAGTATAGGGAGCATGTTGTGCCAGGCTGGCCAGCGGATCATGGTGCGTGTCCCTCCAGGTCCTGAGCACAACGAAAGCCCAGATTGGCCACCGCGTAGTGCCCCTGTAAACTGCTGCGATAGGCGTAACGCATAAAAGCGGGATAATTGACGCGCTCTTGTTCCGTCACTCCGGCAGCTCCGGCACCGCAGAACAGCTGACGTTCCAGGTCGCTGTCACCGCGTGACTCGCCGGTGACCATGGCGGTCTGGAAATCCGTCACCCACTCCCAGATCACGCCATGCAGGTCATAGACACCCCAGTAATTCTTGCCCCCACTGCCACGCGGCAGCGGCCCGGCTGGCGTTGGCACGGCGTACCACGCCAGTAAGCGGCGCAAATACGTCGGGTCAGCGCGCCCATCCGGGGCTTCAGCACTGGCCAGCGCGGCGTATTCCCACTCGGCGGTCGTGGGTAAGCGCTTGTGCTGCCACTGGCAGTAGGCGCGGGCCGCAAACCAAGAGACGTACGTCACCGGGGACTCCAGCGCCACGGGCTGCAGATCGTCTTGCCAGTGGCGCAGATACGCCTGCTCAGCAAACAAGGGCGATACGTGCGAACGCCGCCAGCGCGGCTGCACCGTGACAAACGCCAGGTACTGCACATTGGTCACGGCATATGGATCGAGAGAGAACGCCGCCACCGTACTGGGGCCGTCCTGACTTTGCAGTAATGGCGTATAGCTCCCCGCCGGGATGGCCACCATGCCTTCTGGTGGGCGTGCTGGGACTGTCATATCTGCACTGACCAGGGCGACAGATACCATGAGCCACATAGTGGTCTGTATACATTGCCACACGACACATGGTGCCTTATCCCCTCCCTGGGAGCACGGGCGTCTCGCCCGCTCCCGAGGCGGCCATCCTGGCCGCGCTCCCAGGACATGGCCCACGCTCGTCTGTGGAGAGGTCTTATTGCCGCTCTTCACGCACGCTCCGCACTTCGTCAGCGGTGACCGCCTCGCCCGCATTACCCCACGTGTTGCGCACAAAGGTCAACACGTCGGCGATCTGGTCATTACTCAGCACCAACTGCGGTGGCATGACGCCATTGTACGCCTGCCCGTTGACCGCTACCGACCCCGACAGGCCACGCAGCACCACCCCGACGCTGCGGATTTTATCCGCCATAAGGTAATCCGCTTGCGCCAGCGGCGGGAAGACCGTCGGTAATCCCTTGCCGTCGGCCTGATGACACATCGAGCAGTGTTGCATGTACACACGCTTGCCTTTTTCGACTTGAATTTCCTTGCTCAGCCTGGCAATGGCGGGTGTCTGCTTGATCGTTTGTTGCACCTGCTGTTCCAGGGCAGCGATTTTTTGGGCCGCTTGCATCCCGGCTGGCGCTTGCTCGCCGAGGTAGGTCTCATCCACTTCCTTGCCCGAGTAGAGCAGGCGATTTTCCGGTCCCTCCACCTTGAGCATGCCCAGGGCGCCCTTGTTAAAGGCGCGCAGCAGGGAGTGATCTACCAGGATATACGTACCCGGCACTTCGACCCGGAAGTCGACAATCGCAGAGCCGCCGGCTGGCACCAGCGTGGTTTGCACATTCCGCTGCACCAGCGCCGTGCCGCCTTCGCTGTAGACCGCGTCAAAAATCTCCCCAATAACATGGAAAGACGACAGCAGATTCGGCCCACCATTGCCCACAAACAGTCGAATGGTTTCCCCGACCTTGGCGGTCAGCGCTTTGTCTCCCACCAGCGCGCCCACCGCGCCATTGAACACTACATAGGTCGGGCGCTCATCAAGGGCTTTTTCCAGATCAAACGGTTGCAAGCCTTCCTCGCCATAGCGGCCTCTGGTATACAATTCACTTTGCAGCACATAATACTCACGGTCCACACGCGGTAAGCCGCCTGGCGGTTCGACCAAGATGAGGCCATACATACCGTTCGCTACGTGCATGCCCACGGGCGCCGTGGCACAGTGATACACATACAGGCCAGGGTTCAGCGCCGTGAATGAGAACTGCGAGCTATGGCCGGGAGCGGTGAACGATGAGGTGGCGCCACCCCCTGGGCCGGTGACCGCATGCAGATCAATGTTGTGGGGCATTTTGCTGCTGGGATGATTGTTGAGGTGGAATTCCACCTGATCCCCCTGCCGCACGCGGATAAATTTGCCTGGCACGGTCCCGCCAAAGGTCCAGAAGGTATACTCCACCCCATCGGCCAGGTGCTGCACCAGCTCACGCACTTCCAGGTGCACCACCACTTTGGTGGGATAATCGCGCTGAATGGGTGGCGGCACGGCTGGAGGGTCGGTCAACACCGCCTCTTCCTGACCGCGGACCTCCTGCGCCATACTACGGGGCACAGGCACCAGCATGCCCAGCACCAGTAACCCGACGCCCACCCACAACATGCGCCTCCCGTCTGTGCCTGGGAGGTATGTACACCGACCATTACCCATCCTGCACACCCCTTTCGTGTACGAGTAGCACTCTGCAGACTTGCTCTGCCTAGTGGACCGTCAAGACTGGACACGGCGCCAACTGGACCACTTTTTCGGCGACGCTACCCATGAGCGCATGGGACAATCCCGTCCGCCCGTGGGTTCCCACGACAATGAGGTCAGCACCACACTCACGGGCCACACGCACAATGGTCTCCGCCGGGGGCCCAGCAGCGACGTCGACCCCCCAGACGCCCTCGAAGGTCGCGGGGATCAGGTCGCGCAGGTGCGCCAGGGCTGCCTCGGTGTGGTCATCGCGCACGACTGTCGACCGCTGGGGCGTGGAGGCGCCTAAGCGTCCTTCGAGGGCCGGTTCCACCCCTGACAGGCGCTGTGGTGCCCCGGTCACGAAGTAGACCTCGGTGCTCGTGTGGGCTGGCAGGATGTGCAGGAGCGTCACCTGGGCGTGATGCAAAGTGGCTTCTTCCAGGGCAGCGCGCACCGCCCGGTTTGCCGTCTCCGAAAAATCTGTGGGCGCAAGAATATGCGTGAATGTCATGATATGGCTCTCCTTAGGCTACGGGTTCAACGGACAACACGGGCACCACCGTCGGCTGACGCACAACCAGGACCGGACACTGAGCCAGCCGCACGACTTTTTCGGCTACGCTGCCCAAGAAGAGGTGTTGCAGCCCGGTCCGGCTGTGCGTCCCCATGAGAATGAGCGTGACCTGTTGGGTCTTGGCGGTCTCCAGAATGACCTGGAAGGGCACGCCGTGGACCACGAGACGCTCACCGCGCAGCCCCGCCGCGCGGACCCGCTCCAGATAGGCGTGCATCCGGCTAATGATCTCGGCTTCCAGGCTCTCGAAATAGGCATACGGGACAGTAACTCCCATCTCAGCGCCAGCGAATGACAGCGACTGCATCACATGCAGGAGGGTGACATGGGCACCCAGCTGACTGGCCAGGCCAATCGCATAATCGACAATTTGGTCGTCGGCATACCCACTTAAGTCGAGTGGGACAAGAAAACGTTGTTCCGTCATCATGATGGCCTTTCTCTCCGCGGTCACCCGCATCGCTCCCTGGCTGGCTCACACCGTCTGTGCCGCTGATGGTGAGACGCTGCAGCACACGCAATGTCCCTTGCGTCCGTTGTGTCCCCGAGTCTCCCTGGGACCGCCCGGCTCCAGAAGCCACACTCGAGCGTGGCGTTCCTAGGGAAAAAGTCCTGTCGTGATAGTCTCAAGCAAGTCTCATGCCAGTCTCTTGAGACGTATCGCAGCTTTTCGGCGCAGCAGCGGCAGCATATCGAGCAGCGTCGGCGTACCAATCTCCGCGATCTCGTAGGCCACGCGCACGGCGGGGGGGCGCAGGGTGAGGAGGCGCCGCAAGTCCACCGGAGTGCCAAAGATCACGGTATCGCAGGGCGTCGCGTTGATCGTTGCCTCCAGATCGGCGAGCTGCGTAGCGCTATAGCCCATGGCAGGAATGAGGCGCTGTAAGGCAGGATACGTCTGCAGCGTCGCGGCAATGGTGCCCTGGGCATAGGGCCGCGGGTCCAAGATTTCTGCGGCACCGTAGCGCTCAGCGGCTAGGACGCCCGCGCCGTAGGTCATGTCCCCATGCGTCAGCGTCGGGCCATCTTCCACCACCAGGACACGTTTACCCCGAATCAACCCTGGCGTATCGACTTGGAGTGGCGTCGCCGCGTCGATCACCATGGCCTGCGGGTTGGCTTGCTGGATCGCCTCCTTGACCTGCTGGATCGACGTGGCCGGGGCGGTATCTTCTTTCGGAATGAGCACGACATCCGCCATGAGCAGATTCGCCATACCGGGATAGTACAATGCTTCATGCCCTGGACGGTGCGGGTCCACCAGGCAGATGTGCACATCCGGGGCGATGAAGGGCAGATCGTTGTTGCCGCCATCCCAGACCAGCACATCGGCTTCAGATTCAGCCGCCTGCACGATGGCCTGATAATCGACCCCGGCATACACCACGGTTCCCTGCTCGATATGCGGTTCGTATTCCTCGCGCTCTTCAATGGTGCAGTGTTGCGCCTCCAGATCCGCCAGGGTGGCAAAGCGTTGCACGCGCTGGGCGGCCAAGTCGCCGTAGGGCATCGGATGGCGCACCACCACTGGGTGCTGACCGTGCTGGCGCAGCAGGCTGACCACGCGGCGAGTCACGGCACTTTTGCCACACCCCGTCCGCACCGCACAGACGGCCACCACCGGCAGCGTGCTGGGAAGCATGGTGTGCCGTGGCCCCGGCAGGGTAAACGTCGCGCCGCTGGCTAACACCGTGCTGGCCAGGTGCATGAGGGTGTGATGGGCGATGTCGCTGTAGGCAAACACCACGTTGTCGATACGCGAGGCTGCCAGCAGGGTACTCAGGGCCGTTTCCGGGTGAATAGGAATGCCCTCGGGATAGGCCGCGCCAGCCAGGCTGGCTGGCAAGCGACGCCCGGCGATGTTGGGAATCTGGGTCGCCGTAAAGGCTACTACCTCGGTCGTGGGGTCGTCACGGTACCAGCACAGGAAATGGTGAAAGTCGCGTCCAGCGGCTCCCAGAATCAGCACGCGACGGCGTAGCGGCAGCGATGGCATAGGGAAGACTCCTGGCGTAAGGTCTGGTGTTTAGACGCCGAGGTTCGATAACACGAGGCACAGGCTATTCACGAGTTGCACCAGCTGAGGGTGCGACGTTTCCAGATCCTGCACCGACGACGATAACCCCTGCAGGGCTAGCGCTACAAGCTGTGGATTGCGCTGCTGCCGGACCACCTCATGGGTCGAGACATCGGTAAAGCGGACAATACTGGCCGCGTGTTCGTCATGCGTGGCGGCCAGGGCGGTCATTTCACCCTGCAGCGTCCTGAGCAGGTGCAATAACTCAGCCTGCTGTGCCGCGCTCAGGGTCGGGGACTGTTGGATCGTGGCCGTGAGTTGTGCGAGTGTGTCATCCACCATGATCGGCGCCCTCTCCATTGTGCGGGACGTGCTGCCGCAGGCGTGCCACGGCTCCTGGCTTGCCGCCGCTGCGCCGCACCACTGTGTCCCGGCATGCGGTCTCAGGTCTGCTCCTGTGCAAAGGCCATGCCACACCCCGCAGCGCGCAGCGCTAGGACGCCGCCCGTGCCCCGCCAGGCTTTTCCCTGGACAGTATGTCCATACTATAGACACACTGTCCTCACACCAGTGGCCATGGCGACAGTGTGCTCCAGCCCCAGACGTGCGAGGAGCCACGCCTGGGCGGCGGCGCATCCTTCTTGCTTCGTGTATCTCTCTCTAGGAAGACACCAGACGCCTACAGGAGAGTCTCTGCGAATGCCACACTATAGTCGGCCGTCAAAGTGCCGAGGGGAGCCTGAGCCATGGCGCCTGCCTCCCCCATGCATGCGCGTGCTCCTCATCGAGGATGGCCCTACCCCGGCGTGTCTGGTCCAACGCAGCTTCGCACGGGTGTGCTATCAGACATAGATGGTACGGATGATGGGGACACCGGCCTGCGGCGGTTATCCCGCAGCACCAGCAGAATATGCTCCTAGATGTCTGTTTCATACATACACTGCCAGTCCAACACCTGCGCGGGCCTGGCCCGCTCCTACAAGAGCGCTGTGCCCGAGGGTTGCCTGGAGGAGTGGGCCAGGCCCGCGAGACACCCTTGACGGGCACAGGACTTACGACATGGACATCTAGTAGACGATAAGATGCCTGGCAAAGGGGGCGTAGAGGTCTGAGGCGGTCTGGCGGAGATTTCTCTCCCAGCGGCAATCGCCGTGACCGAGTACGGGGATGAGGCGGTGGCCGTCGAGGCCATGAAACGGGGCGCGGGCGCTTGTACCTCACACGGCCAGAGATGGCGCTTTTCTGCAAGACTGACAGTTGTGAGGTGGGCAATGCGCTCAGGGCTTGCCGGTGCGTTGGTGGGCGCGTAGGCTGGGCCATACCGTCACGCGATGCTGAGCGTGTCGGCGACATGAGATTCTCAGAGAGCGCAAGGTGTACCTGCGCCGGGCTGCCCATGTGGAACACGCGGCTGGGAATGTGAAGCATCTCTCGCCCCGGGAGCACTGGTGCAGGCACCGGCTTTAGCACTCGCACCGCCATCGGCGCCTCGTTGTACACCGGTAGCGCCGCACCGCCCAGCAGCGGCACCCACAGCGCCACGCCCGGCACAGCGGGAGGCCACACGCACCAGCAGCGCGACCTACTCCGGCCCAGAGGCCAAGCGGCAGGGCCCGCCACGTTGGGCAATAATCCGAGCGACGTAGGGGGGGCTGGGACGTGACACCACACTGGCTTACCCTACCGCCACCTCGTCTTTGAACAAAGGCATGACCTTCGTGGCAAACAATTCCAGCGAATCGAGCACCTTGCGGTGTTCAATACCACCATAATTGATAAAGAAGATCAGCTTCTCCACCCCGGCATTGCGCAACCCGGCAATGCGCTCGGCCACCGAGTCCGGCGTGCCAAACAGCGTGACGTTGTCCCACATGGTGTCATAGTTGGCGTATACGCCGTGGGCATAGCGCCGCCGGTATTCCTTAAAATCGTCCGGCAGCAGCTCAACGCGATGGTCAGGGGGACTGCCCACTTCCTGCCCGGTGCGCTTGAACCACATGAACGGTGCCTCGGTATCCTGCCGCGCCTGCTCCTCGGTGCGTGCTGTGTACATGGCCCGGGCCGCCGTGACCCGACCAGGATGATACGTGCCGCCGGCTTGCGTCACGGCGTGGCGAAAATACTCCACCTGCGAGGCGACCTGCGTAAAACTTTCGCCCTGGCCAATGAGCAGATTCCAATCGTGCCGCGCCACACGGTCCATGCTGGTGGCACTCGAGGCCGCCACCCAAATGGGCGGATGCGGCAGTTGCACGGGCCGGGGATGCAGCGTCATGTCGTTGCAACTCCAGAACTCGCCGTGGTAGTCGACTGGCTCCGTGGCGGTCCAGGCTTTGGTGAGAATGGCCATGGACTCTTCAAAACGCCGTGTGGCCTCATCCATAGGGACAGCAAATTTGTGGTACTCGCCCCATTGATAGCCGCGTCCCACGCCCAGATCGAGCCGCCCATCGCTGAGCAGATCCACGGTGGCGGCTTCTTCGGCCAGTTTGATCGGATTGTGGAACGGCAACACCGCCACGGCAGTGCCCAGACGCATGGTGGTTGTGACACCTGCCAGGTAGGCCAGCACCGTCAGTGAGGCAGGCACAATGCCATGGCGGGAAAAATGGTGTTCGGTAAACCACACAGAGTCAAAACCCAGTTGCTCCGCCACCCGCACTTGTTCCAGTGCTTCCTTGTAGTATTTCACCTGGGCATTGGGCTCTGGCAACTGCACCGATTGGAAAAGTCCAAACTGCATGTGTCTCCCCTTTGTTGTCCGACGACGTCAACCATGGCGCTGAGGATAAGCGAAGCCTGGCGCGCTTGTAAAGCCCTGGTCTGGTGGGATGCCCCAGCTGGCACAGGCGTAGGAATGCGCAGATATCACTGGCTCCAAGTGCCCCTTGGCGGTACACTGTCGCGCCAAGCCCAGACGACACGTCCGGCCCAGAGTCGCGCCGACCACTCAACCAGAAGGAGAACATAATGCAAGCAGTAGCGTTTACCCAGACAGGAGCCCCGGACGTTCTCCGGGTACTCGACGTGGCCGATCCGACGCCTGGCACTGGACAGGTCCGCATTCGGGTGAAAGTCAGTGGCGTGAACTTTCGCGACATCGGCGTGCGCCGTGACGGCACCAACGAAGGCAGCCGCGTGCCGCAGCCGGTGGTAACGGGCATCGAAGCCTCGGGTGTGGTTGAATCCCTCGGCGCTGGCGTGACGCATCTACGCGTCGGGCAACGCGTGGCGACGATTTGCCAGGGCGGCGGCTATGGCAGCCTTCTGGTGGTGCCAGCCTTGCAGGTGGTACCACTGCCGGACAGCGTCAGCGACCAGGTGGGTGGTAGTTTTACCATGACCGGGTTTACCGCCTGGCATTTGCTGCACACTATGGCCTGCGTGCAGCCCGGCGACACCATTCTGGTGCATGCCGCGGCTGGCGGCGTCGGTATTATGCTGTCGCAGCTCGCCAAACGTAGCGGAGTGACCGTCATCGGCACGGTCGGCTCCGAGGACAAAGTCGCCACGGCCAAACGCTTTGGCGCCGACCAGGTGATCAATTACCGGCGCGACAACTTTGCTCAGGCTGTGCTGGATCTGACCGGCGGACGCGGCGTCGATACCGTCTTCGACGCAGTTGGGGCTTCGACTGTGGTCGATGACACCAAAGCCCTGAAAACTTTTGGTTTACTGGTGAGTTTTGGTGGCGCCTCCGGGCCGGCCCAGCTCGGGGCAGCGGAATTGCGCGCCAAGAGTCTGCGCTGGGGCTGGTTTGGCGTGTTCAATGCCTACGGCCAGCCGGACGTATGGGCCCGTGGCGTGGCGAACTTAGTGCCGCTGATTGCCAGTGGCGCGGTGGACCCCTACATCACCAACGTCTATCCCCGCGAACAGGCCCCGGAAGCGCACCGCTTGCTGGAAGGGCGGCTGACGCAGGGCAAGCTGGCGCTCATCCATCCCAACTAAGACCACAGCTCTCCAGGCCGCGCCGGCGCTGCGCAAGTCATGAGAGGCTGGCAGGTGCCGCGTGGCCGCTAGACTTGGTGGAGGGCCTCCTGCACCGCCGCCAGCGTCGGCGCCACGATGGCCTGACGCAGCACGCTATGCAACGTGTCCCGCTGCGTGATCGCGGTAATGGTGCGCTCAATGTCAGCGGGAAGCGGTGTGCCAAAGCGTACGGCAAGGACTTCCAGTAACATGCTGCGCGCTTCCTGGAGAGAACCTTGTTCCAGACCCTGTTCCAAGCCCTGTTCCAGACCCTGTTCCAAGCCCTGTTCCAGACCCTGTTCCAAGCCCTGTTCCAAGCCCTGTTCCAAGCCTTCGGCAAAGCCTTCTTCACGACCCAACCGTTCGATATGGGTGACATACGGCATCTGATAGGCCTCCTCCAAAGTCCGCAGCTCGTCACGTAACCGCCGTTCGAGTTCGGGAGGTAAGACGAGCAGCCAGTCAATAAAACGAAACAGGTTGAGGATATCGGTGCGGCTTATGCCCCGCTGGTAGAGCTGCCGAATAAGCTGGAACTTGGCGGCTTGGCGTGCCTCCCCAGGGGGCAGTTCTTGGGCGAGTTGATGGGCCCGCACCACGACGGCGAAGGGGTTCCGGCTGCGTGCCAAGGCGGCGGGGTGTCGGCCTCGGGTGCTGATCCGCACGGTGGGAAAGCGAAACGTCAGGCCGCAGCCCCAGCGGCTACGCCGATACGGCTGGGTGTGCGTGGCGGGCAGGTCGGCGGTGAGGAGCAGGAGCGTCACCACCTCGACGTCGTAGCGATCAAAAATGCGGTAGTTGTAGATGTAGAGGCGCTTCGGCAGCTCGGGGTCGGGATAACTCTGAATTTCTAGGTGAATCAGCAGCCAGGTTTCGCTACCGTCGCGCAGGAAGACTTTGACCAGGCGGTCAGCGTAGCGCCGTCCCAGGGTGGCATCGCGCACCACGCGTTCGAGTTCCGTGTCCAGAAATGTATAGCCTCGGTCCCAAGCGATGTCGGCATGAATGCGCGGAAAGAAGAACGCCAGGAAGTCCTGGAAATACTGTTCAATGGCCTCTTTCCAGGGGCTATCGTAGTCGGCGCGTACGCCTGCTGGATGCTGCGTGGCGGGGTTGAGGGCGTTATTCATGGGCTTAGTATGACGCATGCGCCCCAGGCCTGCAAGGGCTACGAACACGGACACGCCGTCGCGTGGTGGCAGGCACCTCAACCCACACCGCCCGCTGGCAGGAACGCGCGCTCCCAGCGGGTGGTGCGGTCAATCCAGACCTCTTCCCCCGTGCTGGGGGCCGACGAATAACACGAGGAGAGAGACCGAAACTGCGAGGCGATCCCAGGAGGCTGTGCACCGGCCTGCCTCTACGCCCGATACGCCGGTCTGTAGTGCCGGGGCGACCGGCTGGTCACCCCGACAGGGAGAGGGCTCTCAGGCAATGCGGCGGCTCCGCCAGCCATAGCCCAGCAGCGCTGCGCTGCCGGTGGCGAGCAGGAGCCAGGTGCCAGGTTCGGGGATTGCGGCACTGCCGACCGTGACCGTGCCACGCAGGGTGCTGACGAGGAGAATATCCTGCAGGTTCGAGTCTAGCAGGATCGCGTTGGCCAGCGTGATGGCACTCGTTCCCGCAGCCAGGGCTTGGAAGCTGATCAGGGCTAAGTCGCCACTCCCGCTCACACCCGGGTCAGGCCCGCTGAGGGTGTCCGTGATATCCACAATGGTACCGGCGGTGTTGTCAATTGTCCCGGCGTTGAAGCAACAGCCAGATAAGAATGACCCATCCACCACCAGGGTGGCGGCCAGGATGGTGGGGTCAAACGCCAGGTCGAACCCAAAGGCGTACAGATCACTGACGCTGTCGAGCGCCACCGCGAGCGTGAAGCTCTGGCCCACATCTACGGTGAGACTCAGCGGGTTGATACTGAGCGAGGTAGCCGAGGCGGGGAGCACCCCGCTGGCCAGGAGCCAGCCCAGGAGCAGGGCCAGCGGCGCAAGTTTTGTGAGGCGCATCGTCATTCCTTTCATGGTGCGCAGTTGAGCGAGGCCGTCGACGAGCCCGGCCATTTAGGGACACACCGTGCCGGCGGGCAACTGCCGCGCCACAAACGCCAGGTCTCGGACATTGATCACGCCGTCGCCATTGGTATCGGCGAGGCTGTTAAACCCCGGCTGGCCCGTTCGCTTGCCGAGGGCCTGTTTGATCATGGTTCTATCGCCACAGTCGGTCAGGCCATCATGGTTGCGATCGCCGGGGGCAAATACGAGACGGTAGACGGTGCCCAGGGGATCCACGAGACCCCCCTCTGAGCTTCCTCGGGTGGTGCCAAATAACGAGCCATCCAGGGCCATAATCACCCCAGCTTCGGGACGGGCTCCATCGCCGCCGCTGAAGGCGTGGAGGGTGCTGAAGGCGCTGCCATCGGGCCGCACCCGAAACACCGTGCCGTAGCCACTCAGGCCGTCACTGACAGTGGTGCCGTAGAGGAAGCCATCCGGGGCCAGGATCACCGCTGCGACGAGGAAGGCACTGTCGCCATCGCTGAAGGCGTGGAGGGTGCTGAAGGCGGTCCCATCGGGGCGCACCCGATACACTGTGCCG
Source organism: Pseudomonadota bacterium (assembly GCA_005777235.1). Lineage (GTDB taxonomy): Bacteria > Tectomicrobia > Entotheonellia > Entotheonellales > Entotheonellaceae > SXND01. The sequence continues at coordinate 183 of SXND01000004.1, read as the reverse complement.
TAGCCACTCCGGCCGTCACCGACAGTGGTGCCGTAGAGGAAGCCATCCGGGGCCAGCAGTACCCCAGCAGAGGGATGGGCTCTATCGCCGAAGCTGAAGACGTGGAGGGTGCTGAAGGCGCTGCCATCGGGGCGCACCCGATACACTGTGCCGGAGTCACTCCGGCCGTCACCGGCAGTGGTG
>SXND01000133.1 GCA_005777235.1 Pseudomonadota bacterium | reverse complement strand
CGGGCATGGCTCTGCTGCACATCGCCGACGAGCGCCTGGTGAATGCCATCCACAACGAAGGCACGCTGGAGAACTACCGCACCCTGGGACGGCGTCTGGGACGCCTGCTCTACGAAGGGCGCTGGTTTGACCCGCAGGCCTTGATGCTGCGCGAGAGTCTACAGAACTGGGTGGGCCAGGCCATCAGCGGAGAAGTCACGCTGGAGCTGCGGCGCGGCGATGACTACACCATCCTCAACACCACCGGGGCGCACCTGAGCTATCATCCTGAGCGTCTGAGCATGGAAAGCGGCGCCGCCGAGTTTGGGCCACTGGACCGCATTGGGCAACTGACCATGCGCAACCTTGACATCGCCGATTCACGCGCCAAATTACAGGTGTATCGCGCCGCTGGCCTGTTACCGCCAGGAGTAGGCGGAGAACTGGGATCGTAACGGCATGCGTCGCTTGTGGTGGATCGGTGTCAGTCTGGGCCTCGCGCTGCCCGTATCCCTGGTGCTTGCGCTATGCCTGGCACTGGAAACCCAGCCCCGCGTGCAGCGCACCACGACGTTCACGCCAGAGCACATCGCCCAGGCCCGGCACCTCCTGGCGCAGCACGACCCGCGTCTGCAGCAGCCGGGGATTTTGCACACCGTGACACTCAGCGAGGCCCAGGTCGATGTGCTGGCGCAGTACCTGGCGCAGCAGTACGGCGCCGGCAGCGCGCAGGTGGCATTACAGGACGACGCGGCGCGGCTCAGCGCCAGCCTGCCGCTGCCGGGTTGGAGGTTCTACGTCAACGTCGCCGCCACGCTGCACTCCGCCGGCGTTCTACCGTACTGCACCCGTTTGCGCCTGGGGCGTCTGCCGATCCCCGCCTGGCTGGCCAATTGGGCCCTGCACCGTGTCCTGCAACACTGGCAGGAGTATCAGCCCTATATCTTGGCCCGGGAAGCGCTACAACGGGTGGATCTCAGCGGCGGCAAGCTCACGGTCCTCTACGTCTGGCGCGCCAACATGCTCGATAAAATGCGCGCCGCGCTCATCCCGCCGGAGGAGCAGGCGCGGCTGCGCGCCTACCACGACACGCTGGTGCAGGTCACCCGCACGCTGCCCCGGCGACCGTCCCTGACGGCCCTGCTCCCCGCCCTGTTCAGCCGCAGCCTGGAGCGGGGGCGCAGCGGTGATCCCATCGCCGAGAATCGTGCCGTCTTACTCATGCTGACCCTGTACAGTAAGAGCCATAGTCTCGCCACGCTGGTGCCAGCGGCGCAGGCGTGGCCGCCGCTGCTGCTGCGGGTGGTGACCTTGAACGCCCGCGACGATCTGGCCAAGCATTTTGTGCTTTCTGCGGCCCTGGCTGCCCATGTGGGGGTGCCGCTGGCCGATGCCATCGGGCTGTATAAAGAGGTCGAGGATGCGCGCGGTGGGAGCGGCTTTTCCTTCAACGATCTGGCCGCCGACCGGGCCGGGACACGTTTTGGGCAACTGGCGGTGCACAGTCAGGACACCGCGCGGCGTCTGCAACAGCGCCTCAGTGTAGGCGTGCAGGAGCGCGACATCATGCCGGCTACAGCAGATTTACCGGAGTTCATGCCGGAGGCCGAGTTCATACGCCGTTTCGGCGGCGGGGGCGCGCCGGCCGATCAGGCCATGCTGAGCGACATCGAACGCCGGCTGGCGGCGTTGCCTCTGTATCGCTAAGGGCCGAGGGCCTTCACCGAGCTATTGTGCCAGTTGCGGCCCCCTGGGATCGCCGGGCTCCAGCCCGGCTCCCAAAGCCACGCTGGAGCGTGGCGCTCCCAGGAGACGTCGCACATGGGCTCGGTTGAGGCACTAGATGTCCATTGCGTCAGTCCTGTGCCAGGCAAGGGTGTCGCGCGGGCATGGCCCACTCCTCCAGGCAACCCTCGGGCACAGCGCTCTGGTAGGAGCGGACCATGCCCGCGCAGGTGCTCGACTGGCCGTGTATGTATGAAATAGACATCTAGCCTCCTAAGTCATCGACAGGCCCGTCCGCATCATAGGAGCGACCGGCCGGTCGCCCCGACCTGGAGCTTCAGATCCTAGCGCGCCTGCGGTGGTGTCACACGCCACAACGCCACGGCGGCCAGGACATAGATGATGATAAACGGCAGCAGGACCGAGGCATAGCTGTGCGTTTGATCGTACACCCAGCCGGTAAACACCGCGGCAGGCATGGTCGCCAGGCTCTGGGTCATGCCAATCCAGCCCCGGATAGTGGCAAAATTTTTGCGGCCAAAGCAGTCGCCGACTAGCGCCCAGGTCACCGAATTAATCCCATCGGCAAAGGCAAAGAGTGACACGAAGAGCGCCATGTGCCACAGGGAGCCCTCGCTATACAACAGAATCACCAGCCCAAGCGCGCCGAGGAATACCCCCAGGGCCCCAATCTTCTGTTTGGACCAGCGATCCCCTAGCCAGCCGGCCAGCAGACGGACCAGGATGGCACAAAAGGACATGAGCCCGACGAAAAAGGCGGCGTGGGATTCCTCCACTCCCTTCCACACCAGCAGGGGAACCAGATGCACCGTGACGCCACTATAGGGGATATTGCGCAGGCTGTGAAACGCCGCTATGAGCCAGAAGGCCGGGGTGCGGAGGGCGTCGTGGGTGCTGAACTCCACCAGAGCACGCGACGGACGGCTGAGGCGTGTCGTCGTCCTGGAGGGCGGCGGCTCGCCATCCGGTAGGAGTCCCATGCTCTCGGGCGAACGGCGTACGAGCAGGGACAACGGCACGAGCAGGAAGACCACGCCGCCGGAGAGCATCGCCGCCGTGCGCCAACCGTAGTTCAAGACGGCAATCGCCACCAACGGCGTGAGGATGACACCGCCAATGGCCTGGCCGGTTTGCAAGACCGACATGGCGATGCTGCGTTTGGTCAGGAACCAGTTGTTCACCGCGGCCATGGAGGCGTGATTAAAACCGGTCTGAAAGCCAGTACCCATGAGACCGATGAACACCGCCACAAAGGCAATATAACTGTGGGTCAACGCCAACAAGATAAACCCCGCGCCAGCCATCACCGTGCCAAGGGCCATCATCAAACGGATGTCGAAGCGGTCGATGAGATAGCCCGCCAGGGGCCCCACCAGGGCCGCTTCGAGCTTGGCCAGCGAGAACGGCAGCGACGTGGCGGCACGGCTCAAATGCAGCTCATTGAGCACCGGGAGAAAGTACAGGCTAAAACCTGTGTTGAACAGGCCACCTTTAACCATATCCTGTACACAGCCGACGGCAACGATCCACCAGCCGTAAAAGATGCGGCGCTGCGGTGGGGACAGCACCTCCGACGGCGACTCTTGTGGCATGGTCCTGTTTCCCGCCCTACATTTTGCGTGGGACTGGGATCCCCGCAATGTGCATCTGCACACACGCCAATTCGTGGAACGTGGTGATAAACAACGTTTTCCAGTCCCCGCCACCCCAGCCCACATTGGTGGCACGTTTGCCCTCACCCAGGGCAATGGTCCCGAGGTGCTTGCCCGAGGAGTCAATAATCCACACCCCGCCGGGCCCGGTGCAGTATAGATTGCCGTCGAGATCGACTTTCATGCCATCAGGCACCCCAGGACGCTCGTCTTTGAGCACACAGAACAGGCGGCCATGCGCCAGCGTGCCATCGTCCTGCACGTCAAAGGCTTTGATGAGCCCAACGCGGGAATCATTAATGTACAGAATCTGCTCACTGGGGGAAAAACACAGGCCATTGGGACCGACGAAATCGTCCACCAGCAGGGTGACGGTCTGTAAATCCGGCGACACGCGATACACCCCGGCAAAACCGAGTTCCAGATTGGGGTAGGTGGGCCGGAAGGGATCGGTAAAGTAGATGCTGCCGTCGGATTTCACCACGACATCATTGGGGCGATTCAGGCGCTTGCCCTGATAACGGTCGGCCACCACGGTGACGCGGCCATCGGGCTCCAGGCGGGTGACCCGTTGCGCCGCATGTTCACAGGCCACCAGGCGTCCCTGCGGATCACGCGTCATGCCGTTGGCTTCATTGGTGGGCTCGGAGAACAGCGTCACCCCCGCACTGGGCGTCCATTGCAGGCGCTTACTCTGTCCGATGTCACTAAACAGCAGATAGCCGTGTTCCTGAAACCAGACCGGCCCTTCTGCCGGCCACCACGGCAACCCCAGGGCCGTGCCATCGGCCCCAAAGCCACTGCCAAGCCACTGCACTTCCTGGGTCAGATCTAAGAGTCGCGCACATTCTGGTGCTACCTGTTCAATGGGCATATGTCGTCACTCCTCGCTGGTGTGGGAGCCTGCCGGCGCCAGACATCCCCTGGGCGTGTACCGGGCAACGTCTGCGGTGTCACCGAGTTATAGCTGAGCGAGGGGGCGAGAGCAACTCTAAAACCGTCGCGTTGCTGGCAGGGATGGTACACGAGAGGCATGCCAACGGCGCCGCAGGCGATGACCTCTTCGTGAAAGTACCTCATACCCTATGCGTACGATTGTCCTGCTGGTGTGCTCCAATATCTTCATGACCCTGGCGTGGTACGGACACCTGAAGCTCAAGGCGCAACCGCTGCTGTGGATGATCCTGATGTTTCCGGGCTACCGACAAGGGGGAGGGTGGGGGTGATTCTCATGTGGCCGAGCAGGCGGCAGTCAAGCCGTTTCTGCTTTACTGCCGCCGTGTGCGGTGTGCGGGGGTGAAGATCGCTGAGCTGATGCGGGAGTCTGGCGCTGCGTGTCGTGTGGGACAGCGCCCATGAGCGACCGGCTGCGGGCACTCGCCGAGTGTGACGGCGCCCCCGGGCTAACGGCGTGGCAAGACGAGTGCCCGCCGAGAGCCGCCCTAACGGAGGTGCGCCCGTTCCGTGGGTGCTTCCATGTGGCGAGCACAGCCGCCTGCCACAAACCCCCGCCGCCCGCCAAGCCGCGCTGGAGAGGTAGGCAGGGAAAAGCCCCCACCCAGGGGCGGTCTTGAGGATGCAAGGCGTTGTGCTCGAGACCGAGTGGGCTAGGCGCGAGAAACGGCGGGCCTCTCCAGCCCTCTCTCCAGCCCTACAAGTGTAGTAGGAGGGAGCCATAGGACGTATACCAGGAACAAAGCTTGCGCCAAAGCCCATAGAGGTGCACTATCCGTCTTGCACCCCTGAGGCAAGAGGCACGATCGTCACATAGGAGATGTGCCTCACCCTGGGGTCTCGCTTGGCTCTCTACCGTCGTAAGGAAGACGATGCCATGCAGTTTACGGGATATGACACCGGCGGTTTTTTCGATGAGATCTTATTTCGTCCGAGATGTGGGAGCAGGTGCATACCTTTTATCTGATGGTGCGTGAGGCGGTGGCTACGCACCAGGTCACGGCCGAACCGCATGCGTTCTTCACCGCCCTGAAGCGGGCGAGCCATCTCTTCTTAGGTATTGCCGACGCCACCATGGCGCATAGCCTGGCATTGTGGCCATATGGGCAGCCTCGTCGAGCGCGCCGACAAAACCTCGCGTCTTCTGGACGGTTTTCAGACGCAGTTACATCACGTCGGACAGGCTATGGCGAGCACGTTCTTTGGCCAGAGCCCGGTCGATGAGACGATGACACAGACACCATCACAGAGGCAATGAGGGAGCACAAGGCGTGGCGATCCATGTCGCACTCAATCACCGCACCACCTACGCTTACGACCGTCTGGTCTCCCTAGGGCCGCAGGTCATCCGCTTGCGCCCGGCCCCGCACTGCCGCACGCCGATCTTGAGCTACGCCCTTACGGTGCACCCGTCTCAGCATTTTCTCAACTGGCAGCAGGACCCGCAGAGCAACTATCTGGCCCGGGCCGTGTTTGCGGAGCCGACGCGCGTCTTCTCTGTCGAAGTCGATCTGGTGGCGGATATGACCGTCATCAACCCGTTTGATTTCTTTCTCGAACCTGCGGCCGAGCGCTATCCTGTACCCTATGAGCCGTGGCTGGCGCAAGAACTGGCCCCCTACCTCGCGGTCGAGCCCGCCGGGCCACGCCTACAAGCCTGGCTTGACCGTGTCGACCGGACTCCCATACGGACTGAGGACTTTCTGGTGCACCTCAACCGGCGGCTGCAAGGCGACATTGCCTACATCATCCGCCTGGAACCTGGCGTCCAGAGCTGCGAAGAGACGTTAACGTTAGGGCGGGGCTCCTGCCGCGACAGTGCCTGGTTGTTGGTGCAGATCCTGCGCCACCTTGGCCTGGCCGCGCGCTTTGTGTCCGGCTACCTCATCCAGCTCACCGCCGACCAGGCAGCCCTGGACGGGCCGTCTGGGCCCTCCCAAGATTTCACTGACCTGCACGCCTGGACGGAAGTGTACCTGCCGGGCGCTGGCTGGGTGGGGCTTGATCCCACCTCGGGCTTGCTGGCTGGCGAAGGCCACATTCCGCTGGCCTGTACGCCCAATGCCTCGAGCGCGGCGCCGATTACCGGGGCGGTGAGCGTCAGTGAGGTCGAATTCAGTGTTGCCATGTCCGTCACCCGTCTGCACGAAGACCCGCGCGTCACCAGGCCGTATACGGAGGCGCAATGGCAGGCCATCGAGGCCCTGGGGCAGCACGTCGATGCCGACCTGGTGGCGGGCGACGTGCGTCTGAGTATGGGCGGTGAGCCGACCTTTGTGTCCATTGATGACATGCAAGGCGACGAGTGGAACACCGCGGCCCTTGGCCCGATGAAACGTTCCCTGGGCGCGCAGTTGCTCAAACGCCTCACACAGCGTTTTGCGCCAGGGGGCGTGCTGCACTACGGCAAGGGCAAGTGGTACCCCGGCGAATCCTTGCCGCGTTGGGCCCTGGGGGTTTACTGGCGTAAGGATGGCGTGCCCATCTGGCACGATGCGGCACTGCTTGCCGATGAGAGCATCGATTACGGGCACACCGCGGCGGATGCCCAGCGCTTCCTCAGCACGGTAGCGCAACAGGTGGGGGTCGATGCGGCCTTTATCCTGCCGACGTACGAAGATGTCTGGCATTTCCTGGGGCAAGAGCGCCAGGTACCGGTGAATCTCGATCCGCGCCACGTGGACCTCAACGCGCCGGAGGAACGGGCCCGTCTGGCCCAAGCCCTCGAACGGGGCCTGGGGCAGGTGGTGGGGTATGTGCTCCCTCTGGACCGCCGGCGTTTCAGCCCGGCGCGCTGGGTCAGCGGCCCCTGGCCCGTACGGCAAGCGCAGCTCTTTTTGCTGCCAGGGGATTCGCCCCTCGGTCTGCGTTTGCCACTGCAGACCCTGCCCTGGATGCCGCCGACCGACTATCCGCAGGTCTACGAGCCTGACCCCTTTGCCCCACGCCTGCCACTCCCGGCACCACACCAGGCCGTGCAGCCGCGCTACGCTAAGGCAGCCGGGCCGCGTGCCGTGGTCGCGGAGCAGCACCTCGGTAGCGCCCCCCGCAGCACTGGCGCCGCGACGGCCGTGGCTACGCCGGAGCCCGCGGCCGTGGCCATGGATGTGCGGACGGCCCTGTGTATTGAGCCACGCCATGGGCGCCTGTACGTGTTCCTGCCCCCGACACGGGAGTTGGAAGATTTTCTGGCCCTCATCGCCGCTCTGGAAGCCACCGCCGCGGCCCTGCATCTCCCCATCATCATCGAAGGCTATGGTCCGCCCGTGGACCACCGCCTGCAGGTGCTGAAAGTGACGCCTGATCCTGGCGTCATCGAAGTCAATATCCATCCCACCGCGTCCTGGAGCGAACTAGTGGCCACCATCACTGGGCTCTATGAGGACGCCCGGCAGTGCCGCCTGAGTGCCGAGAAATTCATGCTCGATGGCAAGCACACCGGGACTGGTGGTGGCAATCACGTCGTCATGGGCGGCATGACGCCCGCCGACAGTCCGCTGTTACGCCGTCCTGACCTGCTGCGCAGCCTGCTGGGCTACTGGCACAACCACCCGGCCCTGTCGTACCTGTTCTCAGGGCTGTTCATTGGTCCGACCAGTCAGGCGCCGCGGGTGGACGAAGGGCGGCACGACAGCCTGTACGAGCTGGAGATTGCCTTCCAACAGGTGCCCCCGCATGGCGCCTGTCCGCCCTGGCTGGTGGATCGTATTTTCCGGCACTTGCTGGTCGATGTCAGCGGCAACACGCATCGGGCCGAATTTTGCATTGATAAGCTGTATTCCCCGGATAGTAGTACCGGACGCCTAGGGTTGGTGGAATTGCGTGCCTTTGAGATGCCCCCGCATGCCCGCATGAGTCTCACCCAGCAGTTGCTGCTGCGCGCCCTTATCGCGCACTTCTGGCGCACCCCGTACACCCAGGAGTTGATACGTTGGGGCACTTCTCTGCACGACCGTTTCATGTTGCCGCATTATGTGGCGCAGGACTTTGCCGAGGTGCTGCACGACCTGCGCAGTGCTGGATACCCCTTTGATGTCGCCTGGTTTGCCCCCCATTTTGAGTTCCGCTTCCCGCGCTATGGCCGGATGACGCAAGCCGACATGACCCTGGAATTACGTGCGGCGATTGAGCCCTGGAACGTCTTGGGTGAAGAACCAGTCGCTGGCGGCACGGTGCGCTATGTGGAGTCTTCGGTCGAACGCCTGCAGGTGCGCGTCACGGGGCTGATCGAGAGTCGCTACCTGGTGACCTGTAACCGTCGCCGGGTGCCGCTGCAGCCGACGGGGACCGCCCACGAGTACGTTGCCGGCGTGCGCTATCGCGCCTGGCAGCCCCCCACGTGCTTGCATCCCACCATTGCCGTCCACACGCCCCTGGTGCTCGACCTCGTCGACACCTGGAACGGGCGCTCGATTGGCGGCTGTACGTATCACGTTGCCCATCCGGGCGGACGTAACTATGAGACATTCCCGGTGAATGCCTATGAGGCGGAAAGCCGCCGGGTGGCCCGCTTTTTCCCCTTTGGGCATACCCCAGGGCCCCTGCCGAGTCCACCTGTGGAGCCGAACCCCTTGTTTCCCTGTACGCTGGATATGCGGCGGCAGGCCGTGCGTGTGTGACGTCGGGATCCCCGCGTGTCCTTGACGGGCTGCAGCCCGACGACCATGTTGCCCTCTGGCGGTGTCGAGATGGATCAAAAAACACAGATGTCTTCCCACACGCCAGAGAGTCTCTTTCAGGACTATATATCCACCATTGTAGGCTATGACGAAGCCTTCCTCAGCGCCGGGAAGCCGCGGCCGCATTGGCAGGAGGTGGTACGCCTCCTGGACATGTGTGGGCCCGCCGAGCTTGGACGGCGCTGGAGCCAGGCGCGCCAGATGCTGTATGAGCATGGCGTCACTTTCAACCCTGACAGTGACGCCATGCATCTGGATCCTCCGTGGGCATTGGACGCCATTCCCTTCGTCCTGGCGGACGCCGAATGGCGGACGCTAGAGGTCGCACTGCTGCAGAGAACCCGTCTCCTCAACGCCCTCCTGGCGGATGTGTATGGTCCCCAGACCTTGCTCCAGCACGGCGTGCTCCCGCCTGCACTGGTGTTTGCGCAGCAGGAATTTCTGCGCCCCTGCCATAACGTCGCCGTACCCAGCGGCTGTTCTCTGCACCTGTATGCGGCGGATCTGGCGCGTTCCCCGGATGGGCAGTGGCACGTCCTGGCCGATTACGCGCAAAATCCGGTCGGGCTGGGATACGCCCTCGAAACACGTCTGCTCTTCACCCGCGCCTTTGCTGATGTCCTGCGCGACGTGCCGGTCCAGCGTCTGACGACGTTTGTTGACACCTTGCGTCAGACGCTGCAGGCCCTGGCCCCACACCATCACGACAATCCACGCATAGTCCTCCTCACTCCCGGGCCAGGGGATGCCACGTATTTTGAGCACGTCTACCTGGCGCGCTCCCTAGGCTATACCCTTATCCAAGACGGCGATCTCACCGTGCGGGATCAAAGCGTGTTTCTCAAAACCCTGGCGGGCCTACAACCCGTGGATGTGATCCTGCGACGGCAAGATGATCCCTGGTGCGATCCGCTGACCTTGTCCCAGGATAGCGTCCATGGCGTCGCGGGTCTGGTGCAAGCCGTGCGGGCGGGCAACGTGGCGGTGGCCAACGCCCTGGGGAGCGGCTGGGTGGACACGCCGGCCTTGCTGGCCTTTTTGCCGCAGCTGTGCCGCCATCTCCTGGGGGAAACCTTGCTCTTGCCCTCGCGCCCTACCTGGTGGGGTGGCCAGCCAGAGGCGCTGCGCTATATCCTGGAGCATCTGGAACAACTGGTCATACGGCCGCTCGGCAGTCGTGACGATACCACCGCCATACGCGGCGGGCAGCTCAGGGCCATGGCCCGGCGGCGTCTCCTCGTCAAGCTGCGCGCTCGTCCGTACGCCTACGTAGCCCAGGCAGCCGTGTCGCTGTCCACCGTGCCGGTCTGGAGCGAGCATCGCCTGACTCCAGGATGGACTGTCCTGCGCACCTATGTCGCGGCCACCGCGGATGGGTATACGGTGTTGCCAGGCGGGTTGACGCGGACGCTGCTGGCACCTCCAGGCCCCGCGGCGCTCATCCCCCATGTGGAGCGGTGTAAAGATACCTGGGTCCTGGCCTGTGGCGCGGTCACGGCGGCCAACGTGCTCACGCCCATCAGCCCCCCAGTGGTGTTACGACGTAGTGGCTATGATCTGCCCAGCCGGGTGGCCGACAACCTCTTTTGGTTAGGACGCTATGCTGAACGTGTGGAAGGTGCCGTGCGCTTGTTACGCAGCATGCTGCGACGCCTCACGGATGAATCCGGGCTGCTGGGCAATCTGGCACTCCCGACCATACTCCAGGTCATCTCCGCCTGGTGGAGCCTGAAACCACTGACGCCCAGCGCCGGCGCCCCGGGTACACGGGCGATCCTGGAACGGACGTTCTTGACCATCATATGCGTCCCCGACTTCCACGACAGTGTCCGCGCCAACCTGAGTGCTTTGCATCACGCGGGCGCTACCGTCCGGGATCGGATCTCCCTTGATGCCTGGCACATCCTCGCCCGGCTGGAGCAGGAATGTGCCCTGCCGCAACCCTACAGCGTAATGCCCTTGAGTGATGCCCTGGTACTACTCAACCAGACGTTGATTACGTTGACCGCTTTTAGTGGTGTAGGGGTGGAAAACATGACCCGTGGCCCTGGCTGGCATTTTCTCGATATGGGCCGCCGCCTGGAACGTGCTTTCCACACCCTACGTTTGCTGCGTCACACGCTCGTCGAATCGAGTGAGTACGAGCCCGCGCTCCTCGACCTGGTGTTGGAGATTGCCGACAGCTCCATGACGTATCGCTCGCGGTATTTCACCACCGCCCAGGTGGCGCCGGTGTTGGATTTGCTGCTCACCGACAACACCAACCCCCGCGCCGTCCTCTACCAGGTCCTTGCCCTGGCCGAACACGTCAACGATCTCCCGCCGGCGGACGCCCGTCCCACGCTGAGCCCGGCGCAACGTCTGACGCTCACCGCCTTGACGGCCCTGCAACTGGCAGACATTGACACGCTCTGTCTCGTCGATGGTGCCAGCCAGCGCCGCGCTCTGGAGACCTTATTGCGCCAGCTGCTGGACTATGTCCCAGCCCTGGCCGAGACCATTACGCATCAATATCTGAGCCATGCCATCCCCTCCCGGCAACTGGCTCTGAGCCAGGACAGGCGCGTTCCCTTATGATGTATCAGGTCCGCCATACCACCACCTATACCTACACCGATACCGTCTCTGGGTGTTACAACGAATTGCACCTGCACCCCCGCGATAGCCTCCATCAGCACTGCCACGCCTACACCCTGGACGTGCAGCCTAGTCCTGCCGTGTGCAGCGAGCATCACGACTTTTTTGGCAACCCGACCACGTTTCTGGCCATTCATGAACCCCATCGCACCTTTGCCGTCACGGCCCGCAGCACCGTAGAGGTGACGCCAGGCACCCTGCCTCCTCCTGAGACCACTATGCCCTGGGAGCAGGTCCGCGACGTCCTGGCACAGGACCGCAGCCCGGCGACACTTGAAGCCTATCAGTACGTCTTTGAGTCGCCGTACATCGCGCCTTTGGCCGCGCTCCGCCGCTATGCCCGGCCCTCGTTTCCGCCGGCCTGCCCGTTGCTCGTCGCCTTAAGCCATCTGCGGCGGCGGATTTTTCGCGAGTTTACCTATGATGCCACCGCCACGACGATTCGCACCCCGCTCCAGGAGGTGTTACGCCCTCGTCACGGCGAGTGCCAGGATTTTGCCCATGTGCAGATCGGCTGCCTACGCGCCCTAGGCTTAGCCGCGCGCTATGTCAGCGGCTATCTCGTGACCCAGCCGCCGCCCGGCCAGCCCCGCCTCGTGGGCGCCGATGCCTCGCATGCCTGGGTCTCGGTCTATTGTCCCGGCGTCGGCTGGATTGATGCCGATCCGACGAATGATGTGCTCCCGTCTGATCGTCATGTCACCGTGGCGGTGGGGCGTGACTACAGTGATGTCAGCCCAATGCAAGGGGTCGTGCTTGGTGGCGGACAGCACGCGATCAGCGTGGCAGTCGATGTGGTGCCGGTTGACGAGTGCTGCGGGAAGTGACGTCTGTGACGACTCCGCCAGCTGAAGCAGGCGGCTTCTTGAAGACAGCCTGTGCTCTCACCAGCGGCTTCTTGCACAACGCGTGCGTTGACGACCTCTACGTTGACGTGCAACGGCCCCGTCCGGGCCATGAAACGCGGTTGCCAGGCGACACCTGCTCCTCGGTCTCGCAGCCCAGCGGAGTTTCGGATGTTTCTCTCTTGCAGCGGTCCAACTTTGACGCAGAGCCCTCTGCTCTGCAACCCGCAAGCTGACATCTCACAGAGCCGTACCGCCTGTCTGTTTGCGGCGAGGAGCGATTGCAGCTGCCAGGCCTCAGACGGTCGTATTGTTGCCAAGTATAGTCGTGTATTGGTTCCCGAGACAAGGGGCAACAGGCTGGTGCCTGCGGCAACTTTCGATTCCCCTGCCAGCTGAAGCAGGCAGTCCCCTCGAAAGGATTTTATGGAGGGAGGACACGCATGCTGATGTCGTAGAGAAGCTACGGGTGCTGCGTCTCGCAGGCAGTCCCCTCGAAAGGATTTTATGGAGGGAGGACACGCATGCTGATGTCGTAGAGAAGCTACGGGTGCTGCGTCTCTGTGCGCCCCGTAGGAGGGCCTGATGACGTGTGCTACCCCGCCATCCCATGGCCTGAAGTCCAGTGCCGCTGCATGATGCCCTGGCCTTGATCGATCAGATCGTGATGACGCTGTCCGCCTTCCGTGGCATCGGGGTGGAACATATGATGCGCGGCGTTCGTGCAGTCGCCTTGACGAGCTGGGGCATTGACACATGCTGCTTTTATGCTGATACTCAGGCGTTCGCAGGCTTTGTCCGCTCAACGTTAAGACTAGGAAAAGAGGCGCCTTCTGCACATACGAGTCGGCTACGAATTAGTCTATGACTGTCCACAGCCGACGCCGATGATACTGACCTTACACATCCATTTTACGCGCGTCTCCGACATCATGACGCCCGATCACCTCATCACCAGCCCGTCCATCCCTATGACGGCCTATCGTGATGCCTTCGGCAACTGGTGCAGCCGGATCGTTGCACCGCAAGGCGAGATCCGGCTTACCGCCGATGCCGTCGTCAACGACCGGGGTGCACCGGATGTGGTCGTCGCCTCGGCCCCGCAGCACCCCGTGCAAGATCTGCCTGCGGAGACCTTGGTCTTCCTCCTGGGAAGCCGGTATTGCGAAACCGATCTGCTGTCCGAGGTCGCTTGGGGCTTATTTGGCACATCGCCCACCGGCTGGGGACGCGTCCAGGCTATCTGCGATTTCGTCCATCACCATCTGGCTTTTGGGTACGAGCACGCCCGCGCCACGAAGACGGCCTGGGAAGCGTTCAATGAGCGCACCGGTGTCTGCCGTGATTACGCGCATCTGGCCATGGCCTTCTGTCGTTGCATGAACAGTCCGGCACGCTACTGCACTGGGTACCTGAGTGACATCGGCACACCGCCCCCCTACGGCCCGATGGATTTCGCCGCCTGGTTTGAGGCCTACCTTGGCGGTCAGTGGTACACCTTTGATGCGCGGAACAACGTGCCGCGTATCGGCCGTGTACTGATCGCGCAGGGGCGCGATGCCGCCGATGTCGCGCTCAGCAACACGTTCGGCCCCAACACCCTGAAGAGTTTCAAAGTGTGGACAGATGAGGTGAGAGACGGGTTTCCCGCAGCACACGGCCGATGAGGTGGTGGAGTCCCGCCTGGCGGAGCCCACACTGCGCGAGCCAGATGTTGCTCCAGGCTGCGTGGCGGACTGCGCCGGTAGTTGGCCCCAGCCCCAGCCGCGGTGGCTGGACCCGCGGGCGCATTCACACAGAAACCTGCGGTTTCGTGCGCCAGAAAATCCAGGACTGAGGTAGGAACCTGATGTTGATTTCCTCCATGAGTTTTCGGGTCGATTGTTCGCACGAAAAGGCGGCGAAACGGGACACAAGGCTAACGGAGGTTCTGCTGACTCCCGTGTGGACCACGCTCTGACAAGCGCTCGAATCAATAATACCCCACCCACCTCGCGTGCCATAGCCTCCTCTCACTGATGCCATCGTGGTCCGCCCGCCCGCGGCGCGTCCTCTGTTGTCGCCAGGCTGTACTCCACACAGTATACTCGTCCCGTACTGCTGGAACATGCTCAGCCCTCCTCCGGTGGAGAGCCACGTGAGCGTGATGTCCATGGCGTCAGTCTGGCCCCAGGACACACCCTGCGGCACTGACCGTGGAGTGATGGCCCAGACATCTCGGCGCGATGCTACGAAAGCACCTTATGCCCTATGCGTACCATTGTCTTACTCGTGTGCTCGAATATCTTCATGACCCTGGCGTGGTATGGCCACCTGAAGCTCAAGGCGCACCCGCTGGTGTGGATGATCCTCATGAGCTGGCTCATCGCGCTGCCGGAATACGCCCTGCAAGTGCCGGCGAATCGCCTGGGCGCAGCGCTGTTCACGGTCACGCAACTCAAGATCTTGCAAGAGTGCATCACCCTGGTGGTCTTCACCGTGCTGGTGTTTGTGCTCTTTGGTGAGCGGCCCTCGTGGAACATCCTGGCGTCGTATCTGTGTATCCTCGGGGCAGTCTACTTCGCCTTTCGCGGCTGAGCGCGTTGGCAGCCAGGTGGCGGGCGCGGCGGTCTCTGGCGCGACTGGGGAACCCCTGTGGTGCTTTTGGCATTGCTCTGGCCTCCTGCCTCCGCTATAACTCCCCCACACATTACCACCCGAGCGCCCGCGAGCCTGACGCCCAATACGTGAGGAGAGACTATGCCACACCACGACCCCGCCGCTTACCAGTCTCTGGTCCACAAACCGGCGGATTTCGAGGCCTTTTGGCACGACGTGTTGCAGGACATGGCGGCCATCCCACTCGATCCTGAGCTGGTGCCCGATCCGTTGCGTACCT
Organism: Pseudomonadota bacterium; assembly: GCA_005777235.1. Taxonomy (GTDB): domain Bacteria; phylum Tectomicrobia; class Entotheonellia; order Entotheonellales; family Entotheonellaceae; genus SXND01. The sequence goes on along the minus strand of SXND01000133.1, from coordinate 15,348 downwards.
CCGAGGACATCGAAGTCTTCCAGGTGTTTTACACCAGCCTGGATCACGTACGTATCGCGGGTTGGTACTGTCGCCCAAGGCGCCGCACCGACCCGAGTCCGGCGCTGCTCTATGCGCCGGGCTATCAGATGGACCCGCCTATTCCCAAAGACTGGGCTCGTAAGGGCTACTGCACGCTCTCCGTGGCGCCGCGTGGCAAACTGCGCAGCCTGCGGCAATTCAACCCCGGCTACCCCAATCTCCTGACGCATAACATTGTCGATCGGCATACCTATGCCTACCGTGGCTTCTACGCCGACACCTGGCGCGGTATCGACTTTTTGCTGTCACGCCCGGAAGTTGATGCCAGCCGCCTTGGCGCCACCGGGACGAGCCAGGGCGGCGGGCTGACCATCACCACCGCCGCCATGCGCCCAGAAGTGCGGGCGGCGGCGGCGGGGGCGCCGTATCTGTGCGGCTTTATGGATGCCATCGCCTTGACGCAGACCTATCCTTACGAGGAAATCAACGATTACCTGCGGCTGTATCCTGAGCGTCGGCAGGCGGTAACGGACACGGTGGCGTATTTTGATGGTCTCAACTTTGCCGACCACATCACCTGCCCAATCATTGTCAACATTGGCCTCCAGGATAATGTCTGCCCACCCGAGACCGGCTATGCGCTGTTCCAGCGTCTCCGAGCGACTGACAAGCAGCTCTATCCCTACGACGGGCATGGCCATGATGCCGGACGTGCCCCGCACAACGCCATTGTCGAGACGTTTTTCGCGCACCATTTAGGGACGGGGAGGTAGACGCCATGCCGCAGATACCCGCCGATTTCGCGTCATATTGGCACCAGACTCTGGAACAACTCGCTGCCTATCCAGCCTGCCCAGAGTTGGAGTTGCTGCCCCTACGCTGTACCGACTTTGCCACGCTGTACGGCGTGCGACTGACCAGCCTGGGGCCGTATCGTCTCTTTGGCTATCTCAGCATCCCGCAGGGCCGCGGCCCTTTCCCGACACTGTACTATGTGCCGAAGTATCAGAGCGTGCTGGAAATTCTGGGGCAGAGCACGAGCAACATGCAGCGCAGCCGTTACGTGACCTTTGCCCTGGCCGGACGCGGGCAGCGGTTGGCGGACGTGCCCTATGCCGCCATGTTTCCGGGCTTGCTCACCGACGGCATTGACCACGCGGCATCGTATGTCTTTCGCGGCATTGTGGCAGATAGCGTGCGCGGCCTGCAATGGCTCCTGACGCGGCCGGAGGTCGATGCCCAGCACGTGGTGGTGTTTGGGCATGACCTGGCGCTCATCACCGCGGCCCTGCAACCTGGCGCGACGCATGTCGTCACTACCCCGGCTTTGTTCCACCAGACGGCGGCTCTGGCTCCCAAAACGCAGGCCTATCCCCTCGAAGAGGTCAACGACTACTGCCGGGCCTTCCCAGACCGGGTGGAGGCGGTGCAGCACACGCTGGCGTACTATGACCTGCAGGCCTTCGCGCCACAGGTCAGCGCCACGACGTTGCTGATGACCGGCGCGCCGGGTTCCGTGCTGGACGCGCAGAGTTTGGCGCCGGTGGCGATGGCCCTGCGCGGTCAGGTCACCGTCCACCCATCTGAGCAGTCGAACTATAAAGATGGTCTGTATATCGAGCAGTGGATGGCGGCACAATGCGGTATCAGCGATGTGCAGGCCATCCTGCCACGGGCCTGGCAAGCAGGGCAATAGGCTGGCAGGCGTGCGGGCAGGTCTAGGTGTCGCGGGCGGCGCCTACTTCGTTGCCCCATTGGTCCCAGGCGGCGCGTTGCCCGCGCGCAAAGAGTTCCAAAAATGGTCCAGGGCTACAGGCTTCAATCAGCGCGTACAGCTCGTCGGGTTTGCGGGAGTGCTCCCGTTTCCGCGTCGCCAGGAGGTTCACTTGCGTGCGTCCTGGGGCCAACGTGCGTAGCCGCCCACGCACACCAAACAAGATCATCTCGGTGGTATTGCGAAAATAAAACCCCACGCCGCGTCCATCAGGGCCACCGTCCTTACGGATTTTGTGCCAGATGAGATTGGTCTTATAGGTAAAGCCCCAGGCTGCCATCACGGCTAACCCTTCACGCAATAAGGCGTTGGGCACCCAGAGATAGAGGTGACTCTGCGGCGCGGCGACTGTTACCACTGGCAGAGCCTGGATCGCCTCCACGCTGAGGGTGGGATAGCGGTGCAAACGGCGGTGTTCGGGGGCAATTTTGCCGGTACGGTTGAGAAATTGCCAGGGCGGGTCGGCCAGAATCGCACCGTACCCGCGCTGGCGGACGTCCCGTCGAAAGTCTTCCGCAGGGAGCAATAGGCTCACACGTTCCTCATGGCCGGCGCCAGAGCGCCCGGCGTGAAAAGGTGTGACGGCACACCGCGCTGTCGGTATAATGCCCACATGATGCCCCGACCGTTGCGCGGCAAGGAGGAGTGTATGGGTTGGCTTGATCCCCACGAAATGCGCCAAGTGTTACCCGCCGAGACCGCCGCTTTTCCGTCTCCCATTCCCACCCAATCCGTGTCGAGTGACGAATTCATGCCCGCGCCCCAGACGATCCAGCAACGGGCCTTTGAGGCCCGCGTGAAGGACTATGGTAGCACACTTGCTCGTCGGCACGGCCTGAGTCGCCGCGCTTTCTTCCAAACTGCCGCGGGCATGGCCGCCGCCTTTGTCGCCATGAATGAGACCTACGGAGCGCTCTATGACGTCAGCCCGGCGGAGGCTGCCACACCCGAGATGGCCGACGAGCGTGCCAAAGAGCTGGCCAAGCAGTTTATTATGGATATGCATACCCACTTCCTGCGCGATGACACGCGCCTAGAAGGTTTTGTGCGCTCCCGGGAGGCGGTGGGCAAAGCCGGTTGGAATCCGGCCCTGGTGGGGAAGCCGCAAACACTGGAAGATCTGAAATTTGCCAATTATGTCAAAGAGGTGTTCCTCGACAGCGACACGAAAGTCGCTTGCATCAGTGGCGCGCCTTCCGAAGAGCCGGCGGATTGGTTCCTGACCAATGAGATGAAAGCCGCTGCCCGTGCCAAAATCAACCAGGAGGCTGGCACCCGTCGTATGCTGGCGCACGCCATCTTCACCCCCGGCTACCCCGGCTGGCTGGAGCAGGTGGATCACGCCATTGCGGCACTGCAGCCCGATTCGTTTAAGGGCTACACCATTGGCGATAACACCAACAAGCACCTCAGCAAACATCCCTGGCGTATGGACGACGAGAAGCTGGTGTATCCCTTTTATGAGAAATGTCAGAAGGCTGGCATCGTCAATATCTGTGTACACAAGGGGTTGTTCCCGCCCTCTATCGCCGAAAAATTTCCGCACTTGCTGGAGCATTCCGACGTGCGTGACGTGGGCAAGGCGGCGCAAGATTGGCCGCAGCTCAATTTCATTATCTATCACGCGGGGTATCGCTTTGGCGGCAGCGCCCCGGAAGCCGCCTGGGCACAGTTTGCACAGACGGAACGCGTGGAGTGGGTGAGCGATCTCGCCGATATTCCGGCGCGTTACGGCGTCACCAACGTGTACGGCGACCTCGGGCAAATTTTTGCGCAATCGACCATGTCCAATCCGCGGCTGTGTGCAGCCATGATGGGCATCTTAATCCGTGGCCTCGGGGCGGATCACGTGTGCTGGGGTACGGACGCCATCTGGACCGGCTCCCCGCACTGGCAGATCGAGGCGCTGCGCCGCCTAGAAATCCCGGAGGAAATGCAGCAGCGCTACACATTCCACCCGCTTGGTGCAGCGGATGGCGCCGTGAAGACGGCGATTCTGGGTAGCAACAACGCCCGGCTCTACAAGTATCCTCTGCAACAGAAGGCAGCACTGGAGCACGATACTATTACCCAGATGCGCGCCAGGTATGAACAGATGGGACCGGAGCGCAGCAATCTGACCTATGGGTATGTGCTGAAAGGCTGAGCGGACACGTCCTGCCATGGTGCTCCTGGGAGCGGGCGGGCGATCCGCCTCCCCAGGAGCGCACCACGCCCTAATCTGCCGCGGCGGCGGCCATGGGCATCTTGTCCACCACTACGGTTTCATGCACCGCAGGCGAGTAGATTTCCAGCACTTCGAGGTCGTCCGAGCAATCGAGCTCGTTGTGCACGATACCGGGGGGTTGTAGCACGCAATCGCCGGCGTTGAAGGTGTATTCCCCCTCGTCTTCATACGTAAATTTGATCCAGCCTTTGAGCACATAAAACATCTGGAAGTCGCACAGATGCCGATGCAGGCCCGTGGTGTGCAGGTCATGCGTGTCGGCGTCTTGCTTGATGCGGATGACATGCGCCCGTATTTTGCCATGGGTGGCATTGGCGATGCCGAGGTCACGGTATTCCATAAAGCCGCGCAGACCCGTCTTGTAGACGGCGTCTTTGGCAAAGTTGGCGTTAAACAGTTGGGGTTGCTCGTCCATGTGGTGTGCTCCTCCGTGGGGTCGTTGTGCTACTTGGCATCGAGCATGGCACGCACGCCACGCAGGGCCAGGTAGTAACCAAAAATGCCAAAGCCGGTGATAACACTCTGGCTCACGCGGGCAATCTCCGAGTTCCCACCACGTCGGGCGGGATTGGACATGTGCACTTCGGTAGTGGGAAACTTCACCTGAGAAATCGCCGCCACGAGGGTCGGATGCCCGGTGGAATACCCGGCGGGGTTGATCAGGGCCGCCGCCACACCGCTGTCGTGCGCTTCGTAGAACTTGTTGACCACTTCGCCGACGATATTGGAGTGGAACAACTCGACTTCCAGGCCCAACTCGGCAGCGTATTTGCGGATGTGCTCATCGTATTCCGGCAGCGTCATGGGGCCAAAAATGTCGGTCTGGACTTTGCCACGCATGTTCATCCCGGAACCGTGGATCACGAGAACTTTCGGCATAAGGCGAACCTCCAAGGCATGGTTGGTCGGTCAGACTATGGCCTGCCGCCAGAGCGCTACGCTGGCGGTGGCGTGATGAGACACACATCTAGACCACTGCGGCGGTTTTGTCAATCGTTCCGTGTCGCGGTGCCCCGCAGGGCGCGCAGGACTGGGATCGTCGCCAGTTGCTCGGGGCGCACCTGCTCCCACAACAACCCTGTGGGTTGCGTCTGCGCCGTGGGCACGGCGCTGGCCTCGTCAGGCGTGACGATCCAGGTGAGCCACCAGTCATGGGCGCGCATCGGCAGCTCCGTCTCTGGAACGATTTGCAGGGCATGGACGGTGGTGACAATCGGTGTGTGCGCCTGAATCAGCCCGTGTTGTCGCAACAAGCCTAACTCAAGGTCCGCAAAGCCGGCGCCCTTGCCGGTGCGACCCCCGTGGCGTGCCACCGCCACGCAGCCCACGACGACGAGGTCAATCGGCGCCATGTCGCGCAGCGCCACCAACGTCCCATGCTGCATGGCGCCACGGGACGTAGACGCGGACTCCAAGGCGACCCCGCGCTGCTGCAATGCCGATGCGCTGAGGGCCACAAAGCAGCGCTCGTCGGTCAGACGCGGTACCGCCATGTACAACATTTTGCCGTCTTGCAAGGCTCGCAGGCGTACTGGGGCTTGCACGTGATCCGGGTTGCACTTTACCACCTGTGCCTGCTGCCAGATGGCTAAAGCAGCTAACTGGGCGGCGGCCCGCTCGTGACCAACAAAGCGCGGAATGTGCCCAACGGGCTCGCCAAGGGCGGCACCGTGGCTCTTCAGGCGTGACCAGACCATGGCCCGCAGGCGGTCTTTTACCGCATCGTGCCCACTCCAGGGCGTTGTGAGGGTGTCCATAGGGCTTACTCCAGCTCAGGGTTCGGCGACTTCGCGTGGACGGATACGTTGTCCGGTGGCCAGCTGCTCTGCGGGGTAGAGGACCACCATCTCGTCTGGGACCACACCCTGGTGGACCTCGGCGACACGGTCATTGCGGTGCCCGAGTGCGACCACGCGCCGCTGCACCTGCCCCGCGTGGGCGACAAAGGCACACCAGGCATCCCGACAACGGAACAGCGCACTTGCTGGCACGGCGATGACGTCGGCACTCTCCCACACCACCAGACGCGCCTCCACACGATAGGCGTCGCCCAGGGTCCGTGGAGGGTCGATAAAATCGGCGATGATATTCACCCGCTGTTCTTCAATGCCCAGGGCCGACACTTTGGTAAAAGCTGCCGGTTCGATACGGCGCACCCGGGCCTGCAGCGTACTGCCACCACCCCAGTGCTCGACGAGGATGGGAGCGCCCGGCGGCACACGCACCGCGTCCGTCGAGAGCACATCGACCACCAGCTCGAGATCCGTCACATCGCCGATTTCCAACAGGGGTGTTCCCGCGGCGACCATGCGTTCGTTTTCTTGCAGCATGCGTAACACCTGCCCAGCGCTGGGGGCGCGAATCTCCGTCCGGGTCACGGCATCGCGCAGGCGGGCGAGTTCGGCCTCGGCACTGGCAATCCGCGCGGTATAGACATCGAGTAAGTAATCCGGGTCACGCTGCTGGGCTTCCAATACGGCTAAGGCCGCCCGTGCCGCGTCCACTGCCGAGGCCGCACCCTGGACTTCTAACACGGCGGTGTCGTATTCCCTAGCCTTGGTGATTTCGTTGAGCTGGGCGATCTCACGGGCTTCCCGCGAAATCGTGCCGCTGGTTTCCATGCGTAAGGCGCGCTGGTCTTCGCGACGGGCGTGTGCCAACGCGGCCCGCACTTGCTCCACGCGGGCCTCGGCTTTGCGGTGCGTGGCTTGGGCGGTGGCGATCTGCGCCCGTGCTTGGGCTAAAGCCTCAGCTTTCGGGCGCAACGTCGCCACCCCGGCGCGCTGTGCTCGCCACTCCGCCAGGCGTCCCTGCGCTTCGCGGACTGCCGTGTCACTGGCGAGGGGATCAATGTGCGCCACGACCATGTCCCGCGTCACGGTATCACCCTCGCGTAACGTCAGGCGTTCCAAGCGTCCAGCCACCGGAGCGGAAATGATAAAACGCTGACGCAGGCGCGTTTTCCCCTCCGCATTGACCGTGACGCGCAGCGGACCACGGGTGACGGGGCCGAGATCGACCGGCAGCGGGGCCGGACGAAAGGCCAGGACCACAAGCGCCAGCCCGCCAAGCAGGAGGGCACCGATGACAATCCGGCGTGGGGCAAACCAATTGGCCACGATGCGTGCTCTCTCGTGTGCAAGAGGGCGATGGGAGCGAGGCGTCCACCGCCGACCTGGTCAGCGCCTTGGTCAAGGCAGCTCGGGCCTGTCGGCCCGAAAGATGGCGTCCAAGTGCGTCAGTGCCTCTGGAAAGCACAAATTCGGATCACTAATGTTGACGTGCAACGGATACACCGCGGCGCGGGCCACGGCGGAAAGTCTCTCCCACCCAGGACGCGTGGCGATCGGCTGGCGTCGTGCGGTCGGACACCCATGGCAGTCGTACTGCAAGATGACCTCCGGTTGCGCCGCCTGAATCTCCACCCGTGTGACCCATCTGGCGGTATCCCCAGGCTGCACAAACAGCGTCCGCCCGCCGCTGAGCGCGATGAGTTCCGGCGCCAGGTGTCCGCCGACCAGCACCGTCTCGGCGGCCTGCGCCACCCGTCGCTCGGGGTCAGGATCATACTGCGTACAGACGCAATATTCAAAGAGCACGGTCGGCGCGTGAGGCCAGCGGCGCGGCGTGGCACACGCGTCCTGGCACCGGCGTGCCAGCTGGGCGCTGAGGGCACTGGCGGCCTCGGCATACCCCACAAGCGCACCGAGCTGCTGGATATGCTGCGTCAAATCGGCCAAGGTGCGGGTATCGCCGTGCCACAGCGCCGCGGGCTCGACGCCCAGCTTATGCGCCTCATGCACCCCGTAAGGTCCGGAACCGGAGGTAAGAATCGCCTCGGGTCGCAGGGCCGCAATGGCCTCATAGTCGGCGACCGGCCAGGCGCCCACCGCCGGGATGGCCTGCCAGGCGTCGAGACGCGGCGCCACGGTCTGTGGCGGGATGTCCCAAGCCCTGAGATACTGCTCGATAGCTGTGACGCAGGTCTGGGTGCGCCCGACCACCAGCGCATCGGCCTGCAAGGCAAAGAGGATCATCGAGACATTCGGCGAGAGTGAGACGATACGACGCGGGAGTACCATGGAACCCTTTCTCACGTGGACGGCCTTAGCGCGCCCGGGCGCATGTCGCCACGAAGCGCGGCGCCAGGCTGGCGTGACTGCCCAGATGAATATGCATGTATGAGGCCAACACGTTGCCAATGACAAAACCCTCGCGGCGCCCCGGCTGCTCCAGCACCTCGTAGGCGGCAGGCGCGGTTACAGGGCTGTCGCACAACGAGGAGCAATGGAATTCATGGCCGCGCACGGTGTGACCACCCTCGAGCAAGCACTGATTGTGCAGTGCCTTGAGCGTACGATACCCTAAGGTGAGACGGGTGCCCTGCATTACGGAACGACCTGGCACCACACCGGCCATGGCGTGTTCGTGCCCTTCGAGGTCTTCCAGCCCCTGGCACAAATACATCAAGCCGCCACACTCGGCATAGATGGGCAGGCCACGGGCCGCAGCATCCCGGATCGCCGTCCGCATGGGCGTATTGGCAGCCAGGGGCGCGGCGAACAGCTCGGGGAACCCGCCGCCAATGTAGACCCCACTGGCCTGAGATGGCAGGGCCGTGTCGCTCAGGAGGCTGAAAGGCATCAACTCAGCCCCCCAGGCCGTGAGCAGATCGAGGGAATCCTGGTAGTAAAAATGAAATGCCTGGTCCATGGCCACGGCAAGACCGGCCTGCACGGCCACGGGCTGGGTGGGAAACAGCCGGGGTGCTGACGCCGAGGGGCCGGCGGCAGAGCGGGCTACCGTCAGCAAGGCGTCCAGATCAATGGTGGCGGCTGCCTGGGTCGCCAACTCGTGGTAATACGTCTCAGCCACGCGACCCTCGGCGGTCGGCACCAGACCTAAGTGCCGCTCGGGTAAGGTCAAGTCGCGCCGACCGGGCATATAGCCGAGATAGCGCACCCCCGCCTGCGGTAACGACGGCAGGGCGAGGTCGAGATGCAGATCCCCGGCAATGCCATTGAGGATCACGCCGCCAAGGCGCAGCGTTGGGTCAAACGCCTGAAAGCCCAGCGCCATGGCACCGACACTGCGCGACGCTTTGGAGGCATCAAGGACCAACACCACCGGCAGGCCGAGTTGTTTCGCCAGGTGGGCCGTACTGCCGACCTCGTCGTCGCCCGTGGCGCCATCATACAAGCCCATGACGCCCTCGATCACCGCGATGTCTTTGCCCACCATGGCACGCTGGAACAACTCCTGGATGGCCTCAGGACTGAGCAGCCAGCTATCGAGATTGCGGCAGGGCGTGCCACAGATGGCACTGTGGTACGAAGGGTCAATATAGTCCGGACCCACTTTGAACGGTTGCACCTTCAAACCTCTGGCCGTCAAGGCACCCATGATGGCGACGGCCACGGTCGTCTTCCCTACCCCACTGGCGGTTCCGGCAATGACTAGACCTTGCATGCGCGCGCTCCTGCGGGATAGGGCTGAAAATGGGTCGCTAGCGCTTCCGGGGCGCACGTGTCGCCTGCCGGCAGGGCAAACTTGAGCACGGTATCCGGTGGGATAGCCCCGTGGAACAGATCCGGGTGCACAATCTGGGCTAACAGCTCCAGCCCATCGACGATGCGTGGACCGGGGCGACTAAAATACACGTGATCGATGACATACACGGCACGTTGCCGCACCGCCTGCATATCCCACCAACCCTCCTGGGCTGCGAGGGTCTGCAATTCATCGAGCGAGCGCTGCACGCCAGACGAGCAGGGAGTAATGAGCAGCATGTCGGGGTCGTAGTCACGAATGGTATGCCACTCCAGCCGCTGCGCCGCACATCCTGGGCTAAACAGCTCATCACGACCACCGGCCAGGGTTTTGAGTTCGGGAATCCAGTGGCCACCAGCCACCAACGGGGTGAGCCCTTCCAGTGAGAGCAGACGCGGGTGAAAAGTCGCTTGGGCCGCACGGGTCGCGACGGCGTGCACGCGGGCTTCCAGACTGGCCACCAGGGCGCGGGCCTGTGCTTCGGCGTGCGCCGCTTGTCCGACCTCCAGGATGCTGGCAAAAATTTCTGGCACTGTCCGTGGCCGCAACACCAACATGTGCGGCGGCGGTTGGAGCCCGACAAGCGCCTGCTGCACGTCATCCGCCGTCGGATCGCAGATGGCACAGGTATCCTGGGTCAGCACGACATCCGGGCGGATCTGGCGCAGCAGCGCCGTCTCAATGTGAAACGGACTGGCACCCGTCTCCTGCAAGGCGCGCATCTTGGCCTCGACCTCAGCACTGCTGAGCACGGCCGTGTCAATGAGACTCCGGCTGACCACCGGTTTCTGCATCACGGCTAGTGGATAGTCGCACAAATCGCTCACCCCGACGAGGTGATCGCCGAGGCCTAGGGCACAGACAATCTCTGTGCCACTCGGCAGTAACGAGCAAATACGAACAGCAGGCCCCTTGGCACCACGCATGACAATCTCCTTGGTCAACGGGATAAGCGGCTTGGCTGCTGGGCGCGCGTAGTATATGATGACGGCAGTTATAGCGGCAAACGCGCGCAGTCTCAAGCCTGCAGAGAGGACATGCTGATATGCAAGCGGCTCCCTACACGATTTACGCGGTGCAATACGCCCAGCGTACGACGAACTCGTCGGAATTATTCGTCGGTGATTATCATAACACCCCGATGAAAATGACCTACTTTGTCTGGGCGCTCACCAACGGCACGCAGAACGTGGTCGTCGATCTGGGGTTTACCGAACCCGTGGGCACCCGCCGTGGGCGCGAATTTCTGCGGTGTCCGTCTGTCGGTCTGTCCATGCTCGGCATTGACTGCACGAAAGTGGAGCACGTGGTCCTCAGCCATTTTCATTACGATCATGTCGGCTGTTACGCCCTGTTTCCCAACGCCACGTTTTATATCCAGGACGCCGAGATGCAGTTTTATACCGGGCGCTATGTGCGTCAGGCGGCCTTCCGGCACTCCGTCGAAGTCGAGGACGTGCTCGCCTTAGTCCGCATGAATTATGAGGGACGGCTGGTGTTCGTCGATGGCGATAAGGAGATTTTGCCGGGTATTAGCGTGCACAAAGTCGGTGGGCATACGGCGGGCATGCAGATCGTCACCGTGCAGACGAAAGAGGGACGGGCCGTGGTCGCCTCCGATGCCTCGCACTATTACCACAACTTCGAGCACAATGTGCCGTTTAGTAGCCACCACGATCTCCCTGGCATGTATTACGGCTTCCAGCGTCTCCGCGACCTGGCAGACAAGCACGAGCTGATCCTCCCCGGCCATGACCCCCTTGTCCTGGAACGCCTGCAACGCGTGGACGACGGGATCGTCTCCATGGGTTAAACGCCTGGTGCCGTGCCCTCGCTCCTGGTGGCGTGGGTACGGGGTGGGGTTACCCTGCACCTCCCTACGTGAGCTTGAAGGAAAAGATGATCCATGGTACGACAATTGCTCCTTGTATGTCTGCTCTGCACTCTGGGCAGCAGCGTCCCGAGTCTGGCTCAGGTCCAAGCATCGCCTGGCAACCCGCCTGGCAACCCGCCTGGCAACTCGCCTGCCGTTACCGGCCTGGTCTCCACCGATCCCCTGTTACTGGGGATGCCGCCAGCGCTTGATCCCAATGATGTCTATGCCGCAACGCGCCCAGAGCACGTCAGCCCCGCCATCCGTGCCTTCCCCACCCGCGTCTATGTCCCCAATGGCCTCAGCGATACCCTCAGCGTCGTTGATCCAGAGACCTATCGTGTGCTGGACACCTTCCCGGTGGGCGATGAGCCGCAGCATGTCGTACCATCGTACGACTTAAAAACGCTTTGGGTACTGAATAACCAAGGAGATAGCCTGACCAAAATTGACCCGGCTACCGGCAAGAAGGGCGAGACGGTGCGGGTGGAAGATCCTTACAATCTGTATTATACGCCCGATGGCAAATCCGCCGTGGTCGTGGCCGAACGCTTACGCCGCCTGGATTTTCGTGATCCGCAGACTATGCAATTACAGCACTCGCTGAAGGTGCCGTGTGCGGGCGTGAATCATCTCGACTATTCTATCAATGGCCGTTACATGATCGCCAGTTGCGAGTTCTCCAATGAGTTGATCAAAGTCGATGTGGCAGAACGCAAAGTGCTGGGCAAGATCAAGTTACCTCGGCGTCGCGGCCAGCCGCAGGATGTCCGGTTATCCCCTGACGGGAAAATCTTCTACGTGGCGGATATGCGGGCACACGGCGTGTATACCATTGATGGCGACACATTCAGCGTGGTGGACTTTATCCCTACAGGCAAGGGCGCGCACGGTCTCAATGTCAGCCGCGACTCCAAAGTGCTCTATGTGTCAAACCGTGGCGAGGGCAGCATTTCCGTGCTCGATTTTGCCACACGTAAAGTCGTAACCACCTGGCGCTTTCCTGGCGGTGGGAGTCCGGATATGGGGGGACTGTCGGAGGACGGCAAGGTGCTCTGGCTGGGTGGACGCTATCATCATGAAGTCTACGCCGTCGATACCACCACGGGCAAGCTGCTGGCCCGCATTAAGACCGGCAGGGGCTCCCACGGCGTGTGCATCTATCCGCAACCGGGGCGCTATTCACTCGGGCATACGGGCAACATGCGCTAACAACAACAGCCTGCCCCCCCTTGACAGGAGGGCAGGCTGCACCCTGACTATGGCGCCAGGTTATTGCACAATTCTCGCCGCATCAATAGCCTGCAATACGACATTGGGAAACAGGCCGAGTAACAGCGTCGCCAACACCATAAGCGCCAGACCCACGGTCAGAGGCCGCGACGGAGACAACGGCGCCGCACTGACGGGCGCATCCATAAACATGGTTTTGATGACCATGAAGTAATAATACGCCGCAATGGCACTCGTCACCACACCGACGACCGCCAACCCGACAAAACCACCCTCAATCGCCGCCCGGAAGACCAGCATCTTCCCGACAAAGCCAGCCGTGGGCGGAATACCCGCCAGGGACAAGAAGAACACAATAAAGACAAAAGCCGGTAACGGATGCGTCCGACCCAGGCCAGCAAAGTCGGTAATCTTGTCCCCACGGAAGCCCTGCCGGGAGAGCAAGATAATCATCGAGAAGGCGCCCATGGTAGTAAAAACATAGGCAAACAGGTAAAACAACACACTGGAGACACCCGGACCTTTGGCATGCAAGGCCGCCACCACGCCGAGCAGCGCGTAGCCGGCGTGCGCGATGCTGGAATAGGCCAGCATGCGTTTCAGACTGGTCTGCGCCAAAGCCACGACGTTCCCGAGCACCATACTGAGCGCGGCCAGCACCCACCACAGCACTTCCCACTGTTGGGCGGCGGGAGCGAGACCCACCACAAACACCCGCAGCAGACCGGCAAACGCGGCGGCTTTGACGGCCGCCGACATGAAGGCCGTGATCGAGGTCGGGGCGCCTTCATAGGCATCAGGCGCCCACATGTGGAACGGCACCGCAGCAATCTTAAAGCCAAAGCCTGTGACCACGAGAATCACCGCCAGCATGAGCGCCGGGTCATTGAGGGACAGACTGGCCAGTTTCTGGCTCATGGCACCGAGATTCGTCGTCCCGGTCAAGCCATACAGCAGTGCCAGACCGTACAGTAAAATGCCCGACGTGAAGGCCCCCATCAGAAAGTATTTCAGGGCGCCTTCGGTGGAGGTCACGTCACGGCGGATAAAGCCGACCAGCGCATAGGTCGGTAGTGACATCAACTCCAGTCCCAGATAGATGGTAATTACATCACCACCGCTGGCCATAAACATCATGCCAATGGTGGCAAAGAGTAGCAGCGCGTAGTACTCGCCGTGATGACTGCGTTCGTCATCCAGATAGCGCATGGAAATGAGAATCGTTAAGGCCGTCGCCAGGAGAAAGAGCCCCTTAAAAAAGGCCGAGTAGCCATCGGCCAGGAGCATCCCTGATAAGAGACTCCCGCCTTGCGGCGGCATCAACAGCAGCAGCACAAACGTCGCACACAGGGCCCAAAAGCACCCCCAGCCGATAAGACGCTTGCGGGCCGGCGGCACCACCACTTCAGCCACCAACGCACCGCAGGCTGCCACCGTGACGAGGGTTTCCGGCCACAGCGCCAGCAACTCGCGCATTGGCGGGACAGGAATGGCCATAACTAACGTCCCCCTGTATGGTCAGACGGCGCCGTGCGTGCCTGCCGGATCACCTCCACACGCTCCGCCTCCGCCTGCGCGGCTTTTTGCCGTTCTTGCATCTTCGAGACGTAATGATTCACCGTCGGCTGCATGAGGTTGAGATAGGGCCGTGGGTAGAGTCCAATCCAGAACATCAGGATAATCAGCGGCAGGAGGTAGCCGATTTCACGATAATTCATATCGCGCATGTGGTCGGCCTCCTCGGGGGTGCCAAACATAGTGCGTTGGAACAACCACAGCATATACGCGGCTCCGAGCACAATGCCGAGCACGGCAAAGGTCGCATAGGTCACGCTGGTATTGAACATGCCAACGAGGATGAGAAACTCCCCGACAAAACCGTTCAACCCCGGTAGACCAATAGAGGAGAACATGGTAATGCCAAAGAACACCGCAAACACGGGCACAGTCGTGGCTAAGCCCTTGAACAGGGCAATCTCACGCGTATGCCGCCGCTCGTACAGCATGCCCACCATGAGGAACAGCGCCCCCGTTGTGATGCCATGGTTGATCATTTGCAGGATGCCGCCGCTCACGCCTTCGGCATTCAGCGCGAAAATACCCAGCATCAGGAAGCCCATGTGGCTGACGCTGGAATAGGCGATGAGGCGCTTCATGTCGTGTTGCGCCATCGCCACCAAGGCCCCGTAGAGAATGCCGATCACCGCCAGCAACCCGACAAAGCCCACCATCTCTTGACTCGCCACCGGCACTAAGGGCAAGCTAAAGCGCACAAAGCCATAGGTTCCCATCTTCAACAGCACCCCCGCCAGGATGACACTCCCAGCGGTAGGCGCATCGGTATGGGCGTCAGGGAGCCAGGTGTGGAAGGGAAACATCGGCACCTTGATGGCAAAGCCCAAAAACAACCCCAAAAAGATCAGGGACTGCGCCGAGAGACCGATAAACACCGGGGCGGTGGGGACTTGCAGATTGTTGATCAGCTCCAGGATATTAAAGGTGAGCTTGCCCGTACCATAATCGGGATTGCCGTTGAGGAAATACAGGGCCAAAATCCCCAGCAACATGAACACCGAGCCGAACAGCGTGTACAAGAAGAATTTGATCGCCGAGTACAGTTTCCGGCCATGCCCCCAAATGCCAATGAGGAAATACATCGGCACCAGCATG
>SXND01000132.1 GCA_005777235.1 Pseudomonadota bacterium | reverse complement strand
TCCCATCCATCCCGTCCCGTCTCCGCCTGATGCTGGCAGAGACACCGTTCCCTCACGGTGCAGGGGCCAGTCGGGTGCCTGTGGGTCCTGTGTCCGTGGGCTTTTGACAGCGCGTTCCCTTGCTGCCGTACCACGTAGGATACTGTTGATGGAACAACAGGTCTGGTCGATACTCCCTGCCAGACAATGCACCGTGCGACCTCGTGTCGCAGCGCCCCGTAAACGAGGCGGCTTGTAGCTGGCTCCGCCAGCGGCAACTGGGGTTGCCGAAAGCGAACCGCCACCAGAGGCACCTTGACGCGTGCCCGATCTCGAATGTTGTTCGCAGCGTTGAAGTCTGCGTTGGTCGTATACCCGCATTGCCGACAGGAGAAGCGCGCTTGACTCTGCCGATTGGCTCGCGCGACATGGCCACAGGAGTTGCAGCCCTGGCTGGTGTGCCTCGGATCGACCAGCACCCCCGGGACGCCAGCGAGTTGCGCCTTGTACTCGACAAAGAAGCGCAGTTGGGCAAAGGCCCATCCCGCCATTCTGGCGCGTTGCGGCTGCCGAAACCGAGACCGACTGCGGATACCCTTCAAGTCTTCCAAGGCTATCCCGCGTTCGGTGCCTTTGGCCACCGCCACGAGCGTTTTACTGATACAGTGATTGACGTCGCGCCGGAAGCCCGCTTCCTTCCGAGCAATACGCCGCAGTGCCTGCCGAAAGCGTTTCGGGCGTTTCCCGTGCATCTGGGCGACATGGGTCGCCCGCTGCAGCCGTTTCCGGCGTGCCGTGTAGCGCGCACGACAGGCTTCGACTCCTGTGCCGCTGTGCGTCGTGCCGTCACTGGTGGTCGCCAGGTTGACCACGCCCAGGTCAACACCCAGCACCTCTTGAGGCTCAAGCGGCGTCTCTTCAGGCATCTCGATGGTACACAACAGATAGAAGATGCCTCTGCGCAACACCAGATCAGCTTGCCCTTGGATACGCCCTTGTCGGGCTTGTTAGCATGGGCCACAGACGAACGGCACTTCCATGCGCCCACCAATGGCCCACACGCTGGCGCTGTTGAGCCCGTGGAAGCTCAGCACGCGTTGATCGTAACAGATGGCCCCGTCAGCTTTAAACGTGGGGCACACCGTCTTGTCGCGCTGAAAACACTCGACCGCCTTCGCAATGGCCCTCACGGCCAGTTGCGACGACAAGCCAAAGAGCTCGCGTATCTCGTAGTAGGCCAGATGGTGCAGGGAGACTTGCCCATAGACACCAGCGGCAAAGCCTCTTGCCGCTGCATAGGTCGCAGCCTCATTGTACAACCGCATCGTCTCCCACAATGCCGTATGTTGCTCTGGGGTCGGGAGCAAGTGAAGTTGCAAGGTCAGTTTCATACAGAGAGTATAGTAGAGTATGCTCTCACATCTCAAGGCCAGACGGTTGCCTTGATAGGGCAACCTCGGTTTCCTCTGCCAGCTGAAGCAGGCAGTCTCCAACGAGGATCTTTATGAATGACCAATCATTGCACCGAGTAAGCACCTTCTTAAAGGATCTCGATCACGCGCACCTGCACTATACCCTGGCGGCGCACCGTGAGGAGGCCCTGATGGTGTTAGTGACAGTCCCGGGTGAACGATGGGAAATCGAGTTTTTGAGTGATGGCACGGTTGAAATCGAGCGCTTTGTCAGCAATGGCGAGATCAGTGGAGCCGAGGCATTACACGAGTTGTTCAGCCGGTATGCCGATTACGAGGCGGCAGACGTTGTTTAACCCCCGCTTGCCCCTGACGCTGGGGAGTCGGGTTGGTTGCTCAAGGTGAACGTCAACCGACTGCTCAATCACTCCCCATCACCCCAAGCCCGGCATATGGCAGCAGCGGCGCCGTCATCTCCAGGCGGCAGATCTCATTCGTGCCGGCAACAATCTGCATCATCTTGGCATCGCGGAAGTATTTTTCGGCACCGGATTTGCTCGTCGTGCCATACGCCCCCATGATCTGCACCGCGTCGGTGGCCACTTTGACCGCCGTGCCGTGAGGCGTCGAAGGGATGCGGGACTTGCAAAGTCCTCCAAAGCGTGTCACCTTGCCCTATGTTCTCTGCTGTCCTCTGACATGGGGACACGCACGGATGTTGTCAGACAGGAACGACGATGAACGAAGCAGTATCTTGGCACATTCCCTGTGAAGACCTTGCGCGCTTCTGTCGCCAATACCAGGTGCGCGACCTGGCGCTCTTTGGATCGAGGCTCCGCCAGGAGCACCGTCCTGAGAGCGATGTCGATCTCTTGGTCAGCTTCCAACCAGCGGCACGCGTCACCTTTCTGACCCTCGCCAGAATGCAACGCGAACTTGAGGCCCTGTTAGGTCTCAAGGTTGATCTAGTCCCTAAGGACGGTCTGAAGCCCGTCATCCGTGCGCATATTTTAGCCACCGCCCGAGTGCTCTATGCGGCGTGAACACTTGTACTTGCACGACATCCTCGAAGCTTGTGGCATGATTCAGGCTTTTGTGGAAGGCATAGATGCGTCGGTATTCCTGACGAGTGAACTGCATAAAGCTGCCACGCTCTAAAAACTGACGGTGATCGGTGAAGCAGCGGCCCGCCTCGCGCCTCCCTTCCGAGAGGCGCACCCCAAGGTAGAATGGCGCGATATCATTGCGTTCCGTAACATTGCTGTCCATGCATACTTTGTGGTGCAGTAGGAGATAGTGTGGGCCACGGCTACCGATGACATCCCGGTGCTACGGCGCCAGCTTCTGGAGATCCTCCAGACGGAAAACCTGGAATAGCCAGCGTAGTAGAACACTTCGGCCAGTCAGTTCCTCATAACCCCCGAGAACGCCCCAAGCCCCCGCCACCACCCGCTCAATCACTCCCCATCACGCCCAGCCCGGCATACGGCAGCAGCGGCGCCGTCATCGCCAGACGACAGATCTCATTGGTGCCCGCAACAATCTGCATCATCTTGGCATCGCGGAAGTATTTTTCGGCACCGGCTTTGCTCGTCGTGCCATACGCCCCCATGATCTGCACCGCGTCGGTGGCCACTTTGACCGCCATGTCGCTGGCAAACACTTTCGCCATCGAACTCAGGACCACATCCGGCGGCTCGGTGGCAGCAGCTTTGTGGGTGAGCAGGCGGGCGGCCTCGATGTGCGTGGCCATATCAGCGAGCATCGCCTGCACCATCTGGTGCTGCACCAGCGGGCTCCCGCCTTGCACGCGGATAAGTGCATGCTGGCGGGCCAATTCAAAGGCACCACGGGCAATGCCGACGGCGATGGCGGCGGCCTGACAGCGTTCGTAGGCGCTGAGGGCGTGCACCAAGGCGGTGGCACCGCCTTCAGGGGTGAGACAATGTTCGTTCGGGACATAGACATTATCGAGATAAAATTCGACCAGAGGGCAGGCACGCAGGCCAAGAGTCTGCAGGATTTCGCTGACGTGGAACCCTGGCGTGTTGGTTGGTAGCACAAAGCCGGTGAGGCCCTCCAGGCTGCGGTCCTGGCTTACGGTGGCGAAGACGCTGAGCCAGGTGGCGACGTTACCGCCGGCGCAGTAGGCTTTGCGTCCGGAGAGCACGTAGCCGGCCTCACGACGTGTGGCGGTCATCATCATACGCCCATCCGGCACTCCGACAGGGTGGAGGAGATCACTGCCGGCCCGGCGTTCGGTGAGGGCCAGAGCCCACAGGAGCGGCTCGTGGCGCGCTTCGGCGGCGAGGACTTCGGGGAAGACGCGTTCCATCAGCGTGATGTTCCCGGAAAGGGCCACCGACGTGAGCGCCAGGCTATGGGAGGCGAGTAAGGTGGTGATGCCGGCTTCCCAGCGCGCCAGTTCTTCGGCGGCAAGGGCGGCGCTGAGGCGATCCATGGTGCCATCATAGTGCGGCGGCAGTTGTGCCGAGAGCAGCCCAACATCACAGCTTTTGCGTAGGAACGCCCAATCGACCGTGCCGGGCGGGGACGCGTCCAACTGGCGGGCCCGCCAGCGCAGTTCGTGCTGGGCAAAACGGCGCATGCTACTGCTGATGGCCTGCTGTTCTTCGGTCCACTCGAACATGGGGAGAGCCCTCAACGGCAACCCACTCCAGATGGGAGAGGGAGGCTAGTGCCTTAACCGAGCTGTTGTGCCAGTTGCTACCCCCTGGGATCGCCGGGCTCCAGCCCGGCTCCGGAAGCCACGCTGGAGCGTGGCGCTCCCAGGATACGTCTCAAATGAGCGCGGTTGAGGCACTAGCTCGCCTACCCGCACTGGCCAGGCCTGCAGCTTCTGACGATGGGACATGATTGTGGTATAGTGACACCCTACTGGGGATAAAGCCTCGCAGCTTCTTGGGCTACGCTTGGGCCTACAGCCACGACGTTAGCGTCCAACGGCTCTGTCCACGCCGCAGCATATTGCGCGGCGTGTGCATCGCGGTCAGCGGTGTAGCCGCATGGACAATGTAACACACGCTGCGAGAGCGGGAGAGACTCGGCCATCTCTCCACAACGGTAGCATATTTTCGAGGTAGACGCCGGACTTGGGGTGGGAAACCCCAGAGCTTGCGCAGGCGAAAGCCCTGTTGCTACCAACACAATTTCTCTCTGCTGTTAGGAGAATTACATCTTATGGCTCAACATACCGTGTTCTGTGTCAAACTGCAGCGCGAGGCACCGGGTATCGACGAGGATGATATGCATGGGCTGATCGCCCTGGAGATGGTCGAGTCGCTGGGTGGACCTGAGCTGCGCCAACGGCTCTACGACAACATCTCGATGGAAGCCTGGGAACTCTGGAAAGCCTTCTTGACGATGCTCATGAATGAATATCGCCTCAATACCATGGACCCCCAGGTCGATCCCTTTATTGTGAAACAGATGGACGACTTCTTTTTTGGTGAAGGGGCCGCCCTGCCGCCAGGCTATGTCCCGCCGCAGGGTAAAGGCTAGGACGGGCCCCATGCACGTTGTACTCATCTCGACCTATGAAATGGGACGCCAGCCGTTTGGCCTGGCCTCCCCGGCCGCGTGGCTGCGTCACGCCGGGGCGACGGTGGTGTGCCAGGATCTGTCACGCAGCCGTCTCGACGCGAAGAGCATCGCGGCCGCGGACATCGTGGCGTTCTACGTGCCCATGCACACGGCGACGCGCATCGCGGCCCAAGTGGTGCAGCACGTCAAGACGCTCAACCCACGCGCACACTTGTGTTTTTATGGTCTCTATGCTCCAGTCAATGCCGATTTTTTGCGGAGTCTAGGTGCCGACACCATCCTGGGTGGGGAGTTTGAGGCCGGGCTGCTGGCGCTGCTCCAGCGTGTACAGGCCGGACAAGAGCGCGGGACGCCGCAGCCTGATCCTGTGATTTCACTGGCGCGTCAACACTTTCTGGTGCCAGATCGCCAGGGCTTACCGCCGCCATCCACCTATGCTCAACTCATGCTCGGACCCGAGCAGTCGCGTCGTACCGGGTACACGGAGGCCAGCCGAGGCTGTAAGCACTTGTGTCGCCATTGCCCGATTGTCCCCGTCTATGGCGGACAATTTCGCATTGTGCAGCGCGAGGTGGTGCTGGCGGATATTGCGCAGCAGGTGGCCGCCGGGGTCGAGCACATCACCTTCGGCGATCCCGATTTTTTCAATGGTCCTGGGCATGCCATGCCTTTGGTCCAAGACCTACACGCCGCTTTTCCACAGATCACCTATGATGTGACCATCAAAATTGAGCATCTCTTGCGCCATGCGGCCCATCTGCCCACGCTCAAAGCCACCGGCTGTGTGCTGATCACCAGCGCCGTGGAGGCGGTACAGGACCGCATTCTGCAGATCCTCGCTAAAGGCCATACGCAGCAGGATTTTCTGGCGGCCTTAGCCCTGTGTCAGGAGATTGGCTTACCGCTCAACCCAACGTTTGTGGCCTTCACCCCGTGGACCACGCTGGAGGATTATCGCGAGCTGCTGACGGTGCTGGCCGCACAGGATCTCATCGCGCAGGTGG
This sequence comes from Pseudomonadota bacterium, assembly GCA_005777235.1. Taxonomy (GTDB): domain Bacteria; phylum Tectomicrobia; class Entotheonellia; order Entotheonellales; family Entotheonellaceae; genus SXND01. The sequence continues at coordinate 16,749 of SXND01000132.1, read as the reverse complement.
CCCCCATTCAATTGGCCATGCGCCTCCTGCTGCCGTCGGGATCCACACTGCTCACATTACCGGAGATGCAGCCGCATCTGGTGGGTTTTGACGCCAGCGCCTTGACCTACCGCTGGGTGCATCCAGATGCACGGATGGAGCGACTGGGTGCGGAAGTGTTACACTTGGTGCAAAGCGCTGAGGCAGCGAGTGTGAGTCGGCCCGAGATCTTTGCGCGTCTGTGGGATGCGGTCCATAAGGCCGCCGAGGTGGCGCCGCCAGATATCCCGACTCCCACGCTAGCTCCCCCGCGTGGCCCCGTGCCATACCTCAATGAGCCGTGGTATTGTTGAGCAGAACCAACCGAGGAGCAGGTTGCTCCTTTTTAGGCATGGGTACCCAGCACGCTATGACCACCTTACAGCAGACGCCGCCCCGGCTGATGTTACTCTTTACGACAACGGGATATGAAGCCCGTGAGTTTGTGGAAGCGGCCCAGCAGCTCGGTCTTGACACCGTGCTGGGCAGTGACCGCTGCCATGTGCTCGACAATCCCTGGCAGGACGGCGCGTTACCGTTGCGCTTCGAGCAGCCGGCGCTGGCCGCGGCGCAGATCGTCGAGTACGCCCGTACGCACCCCCTGGATGCCATCGTGCCGGTGGGGGATACCCCAGTGCTCACCGCGGCTCTGGCCAATGAGGCGCTAGGATTGGCACATAATCCACCACACGCTGCCGCGGCCAGTCGCAACAAATACCGCATGCGCCAGCTCCTACGTGATGCCGGGTTGCAGGTGCCGTGGTTTACCTGCTTTCCGCTGCACGCCGACCCGCAGGTGCTCCAGCATGAGGTGCCCTATCCGTGTGTGCTCAAACCCCTGGCGCTCTCGGCCAGCCGTGGCGTCATGCGGGCCAATACGCCGCAGGAGTTTGTGCGGGCGTTTCATCGCTTAGGGGCGCTTCTGCGTACGCCAGCGATACGCCTGCGGCACGATGAGGCGGATGACACTGTACTGGTAGAGACGTTTATCCCGGGGGTAGAAGTGGCCTTAGAGGGGTTGTTGACGGCAGGGCGTTTGCAAGTCCTGGCGCTGTTTGATAAGCCGGACCCGCTTGACGGTCCCTTTTTCGAGGAGACGCTGTACATCACCCCCTCGCGTTTGTCAGCCGAGACACAGGCGGCGCTCATCCGCTGCACGGAGCAGGCTGCGCAGGCCTTAGGGCTGATGCATGGCCCTGTGCATGCCGAACTGCGTATGAATCAGCACGGGCCATGGATTCTGGAGGTCGCGGCACGCGCCATCGGTGGGTTGTGAAGCCGTATGTTACGCTTTGGGACCGGGATGTCCCTCACGGAATTGCTCCTACGACACGCCTGCGGCCTCCCCATTCCAACGCTGGACCGTGAACATGATGCCGTGGGCATCATGATGCTCCCCGTCCCCGGGGCCGGTTTCCTCCAGCGTGTCGAGGGCGTAGAGCAGGCGCGTTGCCTGCCGAACATCGTCGATATTGTCATCACCGCCACTGCGACCGAATATCTGCGACCCTTGCCTGAGGGCGCCAGCTATCCCGGCTTCATTTTTGCGCGCGGTGCCACACCGCAGAGCGTTGAGCGGGCGCTGCGCCTCGCCCAGGCCCAGCTCAGGCTGGTCATAACACCCAGCCTGACGCTGGTGTAAACACAAGGCCCGGGCTACGCTACTATCCAGGTATCACCACTGTGAAACATCTTGTCGAGGTCACCATGGCCGTAGCGTTGCACAGCCATGACTTGCTGTTCCTCCACGATGCCGTCATAGGTCGGGCGCTCCACGGCGCGCAGCACACCCACCGGCACCGGAAAGTTCGGGTAATCCATGCGGCTCAGAATATACGCCAGACTCGCTGCCGGCTTGGTTTCGTCATGCCGTAAGAGGTCGGCCTCGGTCACACCGTTTTCGCCCACGGTGACGATTTCAGGATCGAGGCCGCGCAGACGAATACCACGCTTGGGATCCTTGCCGAACACCATGGGCTGTCCGTGTTCCAAGTACAACGTGCGTTCATCATGCGTGGCGCGCTCGGTGAGATAGGCAAAGGCGCCATCATTGTACACATTGCAATTCTGATACACTTCGACAAACGCCGCGCCTTTGTGAGCCGCAGCGCGCTCCAGGGTGGCAATCAGATGCCGGGTATCCGTGTCAATGGTGCGCGCCACAAAGGTGGCCTCGGCGCCGATAGCGACGCTGAGTGGATTGAGCGGATGATCTGGCACGCCGAGTGGTGCCGATTTGACGCCCTTTTTGCCCAGTTCGGAGGTCGGCGAATACTGTCCTTTGGTGAGGCCGTAGATGCGGTTGTTGAACAACACTACCTTGACATCGACATTGCGCCGCAGCACGTGCAGTAAGTGATTACCACCAATGCTCAGGGCATCGCCGTCGCCGGTAATGACCCACACCATGAGATCAGGGCGGCTCGATTTGAGCCCCGTGGCGATGGCCGGGGCGCGGCCATGGATGGTATGGAACCCGTAGGTGTTCATGTAGTAGGGGAAGCGGCTGGAACAGCCGATGCCCGAGACAAAGACGATCTTTTCACGCGGGACGCCCAGGTCAGGCATGACTTTTTGGGCTTGCGCCAGGATGGAGTAATCCCCACACCCAGGGCACCAGCGCACTTCTTGATCGGTCACAAAATCTTTGCGGGTCAATGTGGCGGTCGCCCCATTGGCAGTCCCGTTGGCTACTTCACTCATGACGTGCCTCCTTAGGCGAGGAGTTCTTCACATTTGGCAACGATTTCAGACACTTTGAAGGGCAAGCCCTGGACTTTCGGCAGGCCAACAGCGTCCACGAGGTAGCGCGCCCGGATGAGCAGCCGCAGCTGTCCCAGGTTCAGTTCCGGGATCACCACTTTCTTGAAACGTTGCAGGATATCGCCAAGATTCTTCGGGAAGGGATTGAGGTAGCGCAGATGCGCGTGAGAAATGGACGCGCCTTGATCACGGAGTTTGTGCACGGCGGTAATCGCCGCGCCGTAGGTGCTGCCCCAACTGAGCACCAGCAAGTCGCCTTCCGGGTCACCATAGACCTCTTGGAGTGGGATGTAATCTACTATACGCGCAATTTTTTCATTGCGCATGATGGTCATTTTCTCGTGATTGTGCGGGTCGTAACTGATGTTGCCAGTGATGTCGGCTTTCTCCACCCCCCCAATGCGATGCTCTAAACCCGGCGTGCCGGGGATAGCCCATGGGCGCACCAGCGTGTTCGGATCACGACGGTACGGCGCAAAGGTCGCCGGATCGGTCGGATGGATGATGGTGTAACGCTCTAAATCACTCGACGCGGGGATACGCCAGGGCTCCGAGCCATTGCCCAGATAGCCATCGGACATGAAAAACACCGGCGTCATGAATTGCACCGCCAGCCGCGTCGCTTCCATGGCCATATAAAAACAATCGCCCGGCGTGGCCGCGGCGACAATGGCGCAGGAGGAATCGCTGTTGCGCCCAAACATGCACTGCAACAGATCACCCTGCTCGGTCTTGGTCGGCATGCCCGTGCTCGGCCCGGCGCGCTGGATATCAGCAATCACCAACGGTAGCTCCACGGCATGCGCCAGGTTGATCGCCTCGCTCTTCAGGGCAATACCCGGACCACTAGTACAGGTTAATCCGATGCTGCCTCCGAAGGATGCCCCGATGGCGGCGCAGACCGCGGCAATTTCGTCTTCGGCCTGGAAGGTTTTCACGCCGAAGTGCTTAAATTGCGCGATCTCGTGCAGAACCTCGCTCGCCGGGGTGATGGGATACGCCGTATAGAAGAGCGGCTTATCAAACATGCGCGCTGCGGCCACAAACCCCATGGCCGCCGCTTCGGCGCCAGTGATATTGCGGTAGGTGCCAGCGGGCAAGTTGGCTTTCCGGACGCGATACGCCGTGGTGAAAATTTCCGTGGTGTCGCCGTAGTTATAGCCCGCCAGCATGGCGCGTTTGTTGGCCTCGAGGATCGTGGCGCGTTCGGCCCCCGCAAAGCGTTGTTCGAGGAAGCGTACCGTGTTGTCCATCGAGCGATTGTAGAGCCAGTAGAGCAGACCGAGCGCCCAGAAATTCTTACTGCGCTCCGCCTGACGCGTCGACATCTCGAGGCCTTCCAGAGCTTTGGCGTTCTGGGTAGTGATGGGCACTTTAAAGACCCGATAGCGGGCGAGACTGCCGTCGTCGAGCGGGTTGGTCTGATAGCTCGCTTTATTGAGATTGGCTTTCGTGAAGGCATCCGTATTGATGACTAAGATGCCGCCGTCTTCCAGGTCGCCGACATTGGTCTTTAAGCCAGCGGGATTCATCGCCACTAGGACATGTGGGGCATCCCCAGGGGTGAAGATATCGCGGCTACTGAAATTGAGCTGGAAGGAGCTGACGCCAGGGAGGGAACCGGCTGGGGCACGAATTTCTGCCGGGAAATCCGGCAGGGTGCTAATGTCGTTCCCCAGTAATGCGGCGGTGCGGGTAAACTGGCCACCGGTGAGCTGCATGCCGTCGCCAGAATCACCAGCGAGCCGAATCACCACGGATTCGAGTTCTTCAATGGGCTTCTCAAGGGTATCTTGCGTTGCCATACGTAATATCCTGTGCTGTTGGTCTCTCTAAGGGGGCGCCTTGGTTGTCAGATATGGCCCAGGGAGGGACAGGTCCTGTATGACGACCCTAGCGGCTATCTCGGCAGCGCTACTGGGCGATGAGGGGCTCATTGGAGCCATCCATGCTTGCCTGCGCGTTTGTGTGTGCCAACCATTTATTGTAGCGTGCTTGTTCTGTTCCGTAAAGCGCTGAATGCGTTTCGAGACGGTCGTCGGTGACTCCCCGCCTGGCCGAGGTGCAATTGCCTCTCAAGCTTCGCCCCTCCCCGTCCGATAGATCTAGGGCGTGAGATAGCCCCTAAGCACAGTGTAACATGCGTCACAGTCAGGCCGGCAGCCTGTGCGATATGCTTCAGCGAGTCCCCCAAGGGGAGATTCTACAGAGCCGTCCCTAGACAATGAGGAGATCGATCATGGAGCAGTTCTGCAGCCGTTGTGATAAGCCTGATAGTACGTTGTTACGTATTGTATTGATTGGCGAAATGATCCAAGCCGATGACACCTCGCTCTATGCCATGGCCGAGGGGTTACAGCGTCTTGGCCTGATCAATCTCTTCGCCGAAGAGGACGTGCCAGAGGTAGTACAACGCCCACACAAGACGCGCCGCAGACCCCCATTGCTCCTCGTAAAATAGCCCTGAACATGCTGCCTGTCGGCATCCCTCTCAGGGCTGCCAGCCTGCACCTTGCGTCGCATCCCCACACCAGGTAGGATCCCCTCTGTGCGCCGGTCCTTAGTGCCCAGCGCACACGCATCCCCAATCACATGTCATGTCGGTCCTGCATTGTCCTCCTTGCCCGGCAAGCGAGGCAGAAAGTCCAGAGGTGACACTATGGCACAGATCGTCCTGGGCCTTGGCACATCCCATAGCCCCCAGCTCAGCACCCCACCGGAACTCTGGTCTCAGCATGGCGAGCGCGACAAGCGCAATCCAGACCTGCGGCGGCCGGATGGGCGGGTCTACAGTTTTGCGGAACTTCTCGCCACCACTGATGCCTCGATCAGCAAAGAGTTGACGGCGACCACCTGGCAGACACGCCACACGGCCTGTCAGCAGGGGCTCGCAGCCCTGGCCAGGCAGCTCGAGGACGCAGCGCCGGATATCCTCATCATGATTGGTGATGACCAGAAGGAGCTGTTCCACGACGACAACATGCCGGCAGCGTTGGTCTACTGGGGAGACACTATTCATAATGTGCCGCGCGATACCACAGGGCTGTCCCCGGCGCTGCAAGCGGCGGCCTGGGCCTATGGGGAGAAGGAAGTGGACTACCCCATTGCCTCAGACCTGGCGACATATCTCATTAGCTCGCTGATGGAGCAGGATTTTGATATGGCGCACAGCCACCATCTGCCCCCCAATCAGGGGATGGGGCACGCTTTTAGTTTCATCTATGGGCGTATTCTGTGCGGTAAGCCCCTGCCCACGGTGCCCATCATGCTCAATACCTATTATCCGCCCAATCAGCCGACTCCGAAGCGCTGTTATGCCCTGGGGCAGGCGGTGCGTCGGGCGGTCGAAAGTTGGCCCAGCGACAAGCGCGTGGCAGTGATCGCCTCAGGCGGTTTGAGCCATTTTGTGATTGATGAGGATCTCGACCAGCAGATCATTACGGCGCTGCAGCACAAAGACGCGACGACACTGACCACGCTGCCACGTGCACGCCTGAACTCGGGGAATTCCGAGATACGCAACTGGATCGCCATGGCGGGCGCTGTGGAGCACCTCGACATGCAACTGGTGGATTACGTGCCGTGCTACCGTTCGCCCGCCGGCACAGGCTGCGCCATGGGTTTTGCGCAGTGGCAGTAAAGGCCGCGGTAGGGGCAACCGGCGGGTCGTCCCTACCGCCTCGCTGTCCGTTGTCTCCAGGCCCCCACCACCAAGGCTCGCCAGGATTTGCCCTGGGAGCGCCACGCTCGCGCGTGACGGACGGAGCCGGGCTGGCGCCCGGCGTTCCCAGGACGCACGTCACTCCGGGAGCGGCTGGCTGATCATCGCACGGATGCGCTCGACAATGCGACTGCGGTCATAGCGCAGGTACAGATTCGTGCGGTTGCGTACGATGTCCCCGCGATGCCAGCGCTCGTACAGCTCCTGGCGCGAGCCGGAGCTGTCCCCCACCAGATCCCAGGCGAGTCGAAACAGCCGGGCTTTCTCCGCCGCGCCAATGTTGTGGCCACGCATGTAGCGATCGAGGTACGGCCGCAGCTCCGGGCTGGCCAAGTCGGCCTCACTTGGTTGCATGATGAGCCCCGAGGCCCCGATGTCGCGCACAATTTCCAGCAGACGCGGCGACACCTGCGCCGCAAAGATGCTCATCGCGGCGCTCTCGCCTGGCGCCAGCAAGCCCCCATCCGTCATGCGAGCATCCGCTTCCATGCCACGCAGCCCGAGGCGGACCATCTCAGCGTAGCTAATCAGCTCGCCCAGCTTGTCGCGTATCTCACGAAAGCTATCGACGCCAATGGATTCGGCCAGAAGCGTGGCTACCCCGACAAACGTTTGTAAGCGCTGGTGAAAACGAATCTGGCTACTGTAGAGCGACCAGGCGTTGATGCGTCCCAGACCGCGTAAGGCCAGCGGCCCATCGTACAGCAAGAACACTCTGTCCCACGGCACCAACACGTCATCAAAAAAGGCCATAGCATCCTGCTCGTCATAGCGCGCGGCAAAGGGATGACTGTGCCCGCTGGTGTGCACCGAGAGGGGTTCACGGCACAAAATCGTCAGGCCAGGAGTGGCAATGGGCAGCGCAAACCACAGGACAAATTGCTGTTGCTCGCGCAGGGCAAAGGAGGCCGAGAGGTAGGCCAGGATCTCGTGCGCTAAGGGTGCCAGCGTGGCCAGTTGTTTGGCGCCACGGATGACGATGCCGTCGGGGGTTTCACGCAGAACCCGCAGGGCCATGTCCGGGTCTTGCGCCGGACTGCTGGAGCGGTCAATCTGCGGATCCCCCAGGCCGTGGGTGAGGACGAGGTCATGCTCCTGGCAATAGGCGTGATAGCGCACGGCGTTGTCGCCAAAACGCGGGTTATTGGCGCGTAAATGCTCGCGGAAATCGTACAACCCCACGGCGACGTTGGCCATAAAGTCCGGGGCACGCGGCAACTGGCCCCAGGTCTCGACCATCCAGACGGCGGCATTGCGCCGTTTGGCCAGCAAGTCGTCCAGGGTTTTTGGGCGCAGGTAGGAATAACTCACGCGGTTTCCGGTGTCGGGCGACATCAAGGTCATCTGGTCGCGGTACTCCGGCGTATGTTGCAGATCATAGAGCCGCGCCAGTTCATGGCGCATGCCGGCAAAGGCCGGATGGGTGGTGACATCGACGCGCGCGCCATTGAGCCAGACGGCGCGGTCATCTTTGAGGCTTGCCAGGTAGCGCGCGCCGGTGAGGGCGCCCTGGGCGGTGGCGATATCCAGATCCATATGGTGCTGTTCTCCTCATTGCTCCTGGGAGCGCGGCCATCCTGGCCGCTTTCTGAGCGAGCGAGACGCCCGCGCTCCCAGGCAACCAATCGCCAATCTCGCCCTCAGCGCTGCAGCAACGCATCTGCTGCCTGCATAAGATGTTCCAGGGTCCAGCATTCCAGCACCTGCTCGCAGAACGGCGCATAGGCCGCCAGGACCGAATCGCCGGTGTTCCAGTCGCGCCGCAGCTCGGGATTGAGCCAGATGATGCGGCGGCAGTGCTGGCGCACCTCACCTAGGGCCCAGGCCTGCGGGTCAAAGGCGTTGTTGCGCGCATCGCCCAGGATGAGGACCACAGTGTTCTGGCGTATATCGTGTAAAAAATCCTGCGAGAATTGGTAAAATACCCGGCCAAAATCACTAAAGCCAAACAGGTTGAGCTGCGGATAGTGCTGCAGGGCGTCCAGGTCCTCGGGAAAGCGCATGCGCTGGAACAGCTCGGTCACTTCGACCACCCTATTGACGAACACCATGCTGCGCACGCTGGCAAAGGCGGACTGCAGGGTGTGCACCAGTTTGAGCAGAAAAGTGGTCGCCTGCCACACCGAGCCCGAGACATCGCACAGCACGATGAGCCGCAGTTTACTGCGCTTGCGGCGTCGGTAGGCAAAGGTAAACGGCACTTCGGTGCCACTGCGCAGGCCCTGCAGCACGGTGCGGCGCACGTCGAGGCGGCCCCGTTGGGCGCGACGGGTGCGTAGAGCCTGACGGGAGAGGAGGCGTAGAGCCAGGCGTTCGACCTCACGATACATACTGGCCAGCTGATCGGGTGGAAAGGGGCGATCAATCCTGACCGCGAGCTGCTGCGCCTCGGTGCGCTCCAGCGCCGCAGCCTGACGGGACGACGGCGGGCTAGCCACCTGCTCCCGCCACGCCTGTTCAAGCTCGGCAAGCGCTTGTAATGCGGTGGCTTCACTGGCGTCGGCCTCCTCTGGCTCTGGCGCGTCCTGCGGTGGTTCTGGCGTGGACCGCGCTCCGGCTACTGGTGGTGCAGGCTGTGGAGGCGGTGTGGATGCCTGCGGCACGCCGTTAGGCTGCGGCGTCGGACGCGGACTGGCGCCGGTGTTCCCCGGAGCAGGCTGCTGGCCGCGGCGCCGTCGTCTGCGCCGTGGCATGGTGAAAAATTGTGCAAAGAGGGTGTCAAAGAGCGGGAAATCGCGCTGCGCTTTCACCAGCGTGGTGCGCAGGGTCAGACGGAGCAGATCGCGGTCCTGCACGCCGACCGTCCCCACGCTGTGCAACGCATCCAGGCCCTCGGCGACGGACAGGGGCAGGCCCTGGGCGCGCAGCAGGCGGATGAAATCCACTAGGCGTGGCGTCATCGTCCGGCTTCCCGTAAGGTGCGCGCAATATCATCTTTGTCTTTGAGCAGGATATTGAGCGTATCGACAATCAGCTCGCGGGACAGCACGCTGGCCCCCAAGACCACCAGGGCCAGGGCCCAGTCGAGCGTTTCGCTAATGCTCGGAGGTTTGCGTAGGCTCATCTGGCGGGTACGCTGCACAAACTGCACAATGTGCGTGGCCAGGCGCTGATCAATGGCGGGGACTTTGCGCTGCACAATCTGCAACTCTATCGCGACAGTCGGATGGTCAATATACAGATAAAAACAGCGGCGCTTCAGCGCCTCGGATAGATTGCGCGTGGCATTGCTGGTGAGCACGACCAGCGGACGTTGCACCGCGTGCAAGGTGCCGAGCTCGGGAATACTTACTTGAAAATCACTGAGAATCTCCAATAAAAAAGCCTCGAATTCCTGATCCGCCCGGTCAATTTCATCAATGAGCAAGACGGTACGCTGTGGCGCGAGAATGGCCTGCAACAGGGGCCGGGGTAAGAGAAAATGGCGCGAAAAAAAGGCACTTTCCTGGCCTTGTAACAGCGCCACGGCGTCATTGAGGGACGTCGTGTTGGCCAGCAGGGTGCCCAGTTGTTCTTTGAGCATCTGCACGTAGAGCAACTGCTTGCTGTATTCCCACTCGTAGAGGGCTTTGGCTTCGTCGAGCCCCTCGTAGCACTGCAAGCGGATGAGCTGGGCCTCGGTGGTCTGCGCTAACACTTTGGCGAGTTCCGTCTTGCCGACCCCAGGCGGACCCTCCACCAGCAGCGGGCGCTGCAACTGGATCATCAGGAAGATCGCGGTGGCGGTCTCCTTACTACACACATAATCTGCCGCCGTAAATTGTTCCATCACCGCGCTGACGGAGGGCAGTTGGCAGGCCGCAAGTGAGGGCGTGGGGGTCACCATCGGCTCCTAGATGTCCCGTGCGTCAGTCCTGCGCCAGTGCCCCCCTGGGCACGCCGAGCTCCAGCCCGGCTCCGGCCGCCACGCTGGCGCGTGGCGCTCCCAGGGAACACCCTGGAGGGACTGGCCGTGGATTTATGAAATAGACATCTAGAGGTCATGTTGTCTGACTACCTCTTCATCAAACAGGATATTGCCGGTGAAGGTGCGCGGGTTCTGGGAACAGACGAACACGGCGCTTTTGCCCATAGCGATGGCTTCTTCAAAGGGCTCCGGTGTTTGGCCCGGTTTGGTCATGCCAAAGACATTCCCGGGTGTGCGCACACGCCCGATGGGCGAGAGCACATTGAAGCTGATGCCCTGCTGTTGGTATTCCACGGCCAGCCCCTGGGTGAGCCGTTCGAGCGCGGCTTTGGTGGTGGCATACATGAAGGCCCGCGATGGTACGGCATCGTCGGCATACGGCCCCGGACCGGGGAACACGGCGGCGCGGGAGGAGACGTTGATGATCCAGCCCTGTTGCTGGGCGATCATGGTGGGTAACACGGCGCGGATACACAGGATGGGGCCTTTGATATTGATGCGGTTGTGTAAGTCAATGTGCCGCGTCGGCAGATCGAGAATGCCGCGTGGCACCAGCACGGCGGCGTTGTTCATCAAGATGTCAATGCGCCCGTAGGCCTCCAAGGCGCTTGTGACCATGGCCTCGACCTGCGCTTCATCACTGATGTCGGCCTTGACGGCAATGGCCTCGCTGCCCACGGCTTGGACGTCAGCCACGGTCTGGTGAATGGTGCCCGGCAAGCGCGGATCGGGCTCGACCTCTGAGCGCGCCACCACGACGATTTTGGCGCCTTCCACGGCCAAGGCCACGGCCACATCTCTGCCAATGCCGCGTGAAGCGCCAGCGATAATCGCCACTTTCCCTGCCAGTTTCATTAATAAATATCCTCCGCGAAACCCCAGCATTGCAGCCGGGGAGGTCGGGCGTGTGATCTTCCCAGCCACCCGCCTTGGCTTGCTTGAGAAGGCCATTTATCCTAGAGTATCGACATACAGCTGGCACTGCAACGCCAACTTCTTCCTGACGGCGCACGAAGGACGCCAGCCATGCCGCTTCCCTGACGCGACACGTCGTCACTGTCGTGCGCACACTTTGCACGGCAGGGACGCCCAAGGTAGGCCGACACAGCCCGACGGGGACACAACCATGCATCCATTTACCGTGTGGCTCGCCTTGGCCGGGAGCATCTGGGCGCTGTTTGCGTTGGCGCACGATCATCTCCCCATCGCGCAGCACGCGCAGGTTACTGCCTGGCTCCGTGGCCAGAGACCAGGTGGCTCCTGCCTGTTTCTCGCGGTATGCGCGAGCGTCTTCGGCCCACCCACCCTCGCAAGAGCCCACCTGTGGCGCCTCGGCTTGGCCCTCCAGATCACGGCGTTTCTGGCATTGTGTCTCTCAAGCGTGTTGTATCCTGGGACATCTGGTGCCATGATCCTGGCACTCGTACTCTATGCGCCGTTCCTGATCAGTGCCATAGCTGTCATGAACTGGCTCCCTGGCGTGAGCGCGTTCCTCCTGTGCTGCGCGCTGCTCCAGTGGGCCGACAACGCGCCCAGGCACCGCGGGCTGGGCGTCCAGTATGGTCTCGTCATCCTCACCAACGGGGGGTTGGCGTTGCTCGCTGGGGTGTTGGGTGTGCTGGTCGTCTCTGTCAGCAGTTATCTCGGCGTCCTGCGTTGGCCTGTGACGTGGCTCAGCGGGTATGCCGCATTCGCGTTCACCAGTCGCGCAGGGGCTCTCAGCGTCCTCGGTGATGCCCTACGTCTCCAACCCGTGATTGTGCCCGGTCTGATTTTCCCGTCGTTCGGTATCTGGCTCTATGCCCCTTGCTTCCCGCTCATCTGGCTAGGGCTCTATCTGCTTGCTGGACAATGCCTGCGGGGCGCCGCGGCGTGCCGGTGCTTCCCACGCTCCGACAGTCCGTACGGGCTGGACATTGATGGCAAGCCTATGCAGGCCCTCGGCGCCGTCGCCGTGGGCCTCGTGAGCGTGTTGTATTGGACGGCGGTGCTCTGGTGCCGTTAAAAGCCCTCACCCCATCCCAGCACCTCAGAGGTACGTGTATTGCGTGCCACTACCCGCCCGGCCTTCAGTACCCAGAGCTTTTCCACTTGCTCCGTGATGGCTTGCGCGGGGCTGCCGGCATCGAGCACGACGAGATCAGCCTGGCAACCTGGCTGCAGCCCGTAGTCGGTGAGGCCCAGAGCCCGCGCCGGGTTCACGGTGACGAGATCGAGCAACCAGGCCATCTGCTCCAGGTTACCCAGATGCGCTACCATGGCCGCCACGAGGGCCTGACGCAGCAAATCCGGGTGGCCGTACGGCGTGAACGTATTGACGATGTTGTTGGTCGAAAGCGACACATTCACCCCGGCCTCGCGCAGTTCATTGATGCGCGTCACCCCACGCCAGGTGCGTGGCGCGTCAGAACGGCCTTTGACGTGCAGTTCCGTGGCAGGCAGGCTAATGGCGTGGATGCCGGCACGTTGCAGCAGGTCGATGGCGTGAGCCCGGGGGGCGGCCTCCAGCATGTCCAGGGTGCACAGATGTCCCAGGGTGACGCGTCCTTGCAGACCACGTGCGATGGTTTGTTCGGCGATGTAGGTACAGGTGAGCATGGCCGGATCATCCGACGAGTCGGCGTGGAAATCGAGCCGCACGTTGTACGCTTCGGCGGTGTCGAAAAACCAGTCGATATGGCGGTGCTGCTCCGCATCCATGTACGGACATCCACCCAGCACGGGCAGGCCCATTTGCAGGGCTTCGCGCAGGAGTCCCTGCGTGACATCCTCGTGAAAAATCCCTTCCTGGGCAAAGGCCACCAGTTGCAGATCCAAGACCCCCGCACAGTCGGACTGCACACGCTGCAAGGCTTCCACCCCGCGCAGCCCCACGTAGGGATCAATCTCCACATGCGCCCGCATCGTAGTACAGCCGTGGCGCACGGCCTCCCGGAGAGCCCGGCGGGCCCGGTGGGCGATGTCGTCCACGGTAAAGGCTTTTTTCAGTTCGGCTAGCAACACCTGCGGTGTAGGACCACCGGCGCGCAGCCCTGGAGCCCGGTCAGCGACAAAGGCCTTGTCGGGATGGATGTGCGATTCGACAAATCCGGGCAGGACGAGTTTCCCCGTCGCGTCAAGCCGCGTCGGCGCCGTGCTGGCCAGGCCAGGCGCGATGGCCCGAATCCGGCCGTCCTGGATGGCGATATCTTGGGGCTGTCCAGCGACGAGCCCACCGTGTACGATCACATCGTCCATGACTTGTCCTCCTCCTAACAATCGTGAGAGAGACGGGCGCAGATTTCAGTTGGGGGAGGGCCGGCATAGCAGCGCAAACGCGGTAGACTTTTGGCATCCTCAGCCAAAGATCCCCAAGGAGACCGTTTCCCGATGCTAGGCCTTGATGACAGCATACGCGATGATGATCCGTCTCTGCAAGGTCTGCGGCGTACGGTGGACGATGCTCCGTCCCTCACCGCCTTGATCCTGGCCACAGGGCAGGTCGCCCGCGTCCTCGCGGTACACCTGATTGAAGCCGTGCTCCCCGAGTGGGCCCGCCAGCCGACGCCCTGGCCTCCCTGCTCGCTCTGTGGGGCCTGGTTACGGAGCACGGGCTGTGCCACACGTTAGCTGACCAGCCTGTGTGGGTCCATCCAGTGGCCACGCCGGGTTGGCCGGTGTCCCCAGGGCCCCACTCGCCCACAAGGCGCTCCCCGAGATGAGGCGCTGGAAGTGCCGCCGCATCAGCGGACGAGCGGGGTGCTGCAAGCGCTGGGGGGCGCCTTGGCGGTCTTTGTGCCGTGTGCGACCACGGCGCGGTTGCTAGGCTGGTACCGTGGGGGTAGTCAGCCCCTGGGCGGGGTGGCGTGGGGCGCAAGCGGCCGGGCACCAAGCCATGGAGTACCTCTAGGCAGACCTCGCCACTGGGGTGTAGGAGCACGAGCCGACGCCAGAGCCACTCTACTCGGTGTCATGCCGCAGTGGCTTGCCAGGTTGTGTAAGGAGAGGTACACGGACTGCGCCTGTCCATTGGGGAGACATTGTATCCATACACACTTGGGGATATGGAGCATCATACGGTTTTTTATAGCTATCTCAGCCTTCCTCCATTGGACAGACGCAGGCGACCTTGTGCTCTGGTGGCATACACCATGCTTTCTGTTGCCAAGGTTACAGTGCATTCTTTGTAAGGTCCGTCGGATGGTTTCATGCGAGACGGACGCGATACGATCCCACGCTACCATTTTGTCAGCGAGCAGGAGCCATGTCCAGCGCTCCTGCCCCTCAGGAGCTTGACGATAACCCAAGGCCAGCAAAGGGGCTGCTTCATCTCCAGGGATCTTTCGACGGTGGACATGCGTCCCCGATGTGCGAGACAAAGCAGCTGCAACACCTTCTTCTCCAAAACGTTTTTTGAGCTGCTCGACTTTTTTGGTGGACACTTCATATGCTGCGGCAATGTCAGCGTTTGTCCAACTATTGATTCTATCGGCCTTCAGTAAAATATCGGCATGAATGATCATACTTCTTTTGGCCTTGTTCTTTGAGATAATCTCTCGGAACTCTTTCCCACCCCGGCCAGCGCAGGCCGCCCAGCAGGGTCACGAGCAGCAGCCCCAGCCTCCAGGTCCATCGCCTCGAATGTCGGTGCATCGCCCCCTTCCAGCGCGTCCAGTCCGGTTCTCGGTGTGCTCCCATCCTAGGCGGCGTGCGGTGGCGTGTTCCTGACTTTACCAGAGCGCCTCTACAACAAGCTGAACCCTTCATAGCCACGCGCCACAACGTCCCGACAAATCTCTCGATAACGTACCATGCCCCCCGCGTACGGCATGAACACCCTGGGCTTCCCTGGAATGTTCGCTCCCAGGTACCAGGAATGCGTCGCCAGCGGCAGGAGTGTTTTGTTGGCGACGTCATTGACCTCCGCCACCCACTTGTCCATCGCGTCGAGTCGCGCCTCAATGCGTTCGAGACCTTGTGTGCGCATGTACGCGAGACAATCGGTGATCCATTCCACGTGCTGTTCGATCGCGACGGGCATGTTGCACAGCACCGACGGGCTGCCCGGACCGGTGCTCGTGAACAGGTTCGGGAAGCCCGCGACCTGCAGGCCCAGGTAATTGCGCGGGCCAGCTTCCCACACGTCCTGCAACGCCACCCCGCCGCGCCCGCGTATATCCATCCGCAGCAGCGGGCCGGTCATCGCGTCGACGCCAGTCGCGAACACGAGGATGTCCAGCGGGTACTCCGCCTCCGTGGTACAGACTCCCACGGGGCTTATCCGGGTGATCGGCGTCGCCTTCACGTCCACCAGCAGGACGTTCGTCCGGTTGAACGTTTCGAAGTAATGGGTGTCGATCGGCGGCCGCTTCGCCGCGTACGGATGATCAATGTCCGACAAGAGCCCCGCCGTCTGCGGGTCCTGCACAACCGCGCGGATTTTGCGCTTCACGAAGTCCGCCGCCGTATCGTTCGCCGCCTTGTCCACCATCATATCCTTGAACGCGGCGCGGAACTGCAAGCCGCCGCGCGCCCACGCCGCCTCGTAAATCGCCTCGCGTTCCTCCGGCGGGGTCTCGACGGCCAAACGTTCCTCGATCTGGAACGCCATCCCGTTGAGCGTCTCGTGCGTCGCCGCCCTGATCTCGCTGGGGTGTTCCTTAACGTATCGCCGAAACTCCGGCGTCAGCGGCGCGTTGCGCGCGGGGACCGAGTAGTTCGCCGTGCGCTGGAACACCGTCAGGTGCGTCGCTGCCGCGGCGATCACCGGCGCCGCCTGACTGCCGGTGGACCCGGTGCCGATCATCCCGACCCGCTTGCCGGTGAAATCCACGCCCTCATGGGGCCATTGCCCGGTGTGGTACCAAGCGCCCGCGAAGCTCTCCAGCCCCTCGAAAGCCGGCACATTCGCCGTGGACAGGCAGCCAACGGCGGTGATCAGGAACTTCGCGACGAATGTTGCGCCGTGTTCGGTTCGCACCCGCCAGCGATTAACGGTCTCGTCGTAATGCGCCGCTGTGACACGGGTGCGGAACAGGATATTACGATTCAGATCGAACCGGTCTGCGACATAGTTGAGGTACCGCAGGATTTCTGGCTGGCCGGGATAGCGCTCGGACCATTCCCAGGCGCGCATCAGGTCGGGAGAAAACGTGTACCAGTAGACGTGACTTTCGGAATCGCCAGGGCGAGTGCCTATGGGCCGGAGAACCCCAGCGGGAGCAGGACGGCGCAGTATGCGTTGGACGAGATGTACCCTGGGCTGGCGGCGTGGCGGACAAAGAACACGGCGATCCCTGAGAATGCGGAGTGGGAGAGGCCAGGCACGGCGGCGGCACGGGAGGATTACTGGACGAAGCGG
>SXND01000020.1 GCA_005777235.1 Pseudomonadota bacterium | reverse complement strand
TGGGTCGGTGATGACGAAATCGAAGTCGGTGGGGGAGAAGTGCTTCTGGTTCTGGTTGTTGATCAGCTGGTATGGCACGTTGGTGCCGACAATCTCGGCGCGTCGCCAGTCGTCCCGGTTCTCCTTGTAGATCACCGTCTGCAAGTCGGCGGACAGCACCGCGGCGAAGGCCTTTTGAGCTTGATCCTCCAGCTCAAGGCGATCCACCAGGAACAGCACGCGCCGCACGTTGCCGGAGCGGAGAAAGAGCTTGATGATGGCGGCGGCGGTCAGGGTTTTACCAGTGCCGGTGGCCATCTCGAACAGGAAGCGGTCCTTTCCATCTTTGACGGCCCGTTGCAGGGCGTGAATGGCTTGCAACTGATAGGGGCGCAGCAAGCGCAGCTTGTTGGTCTGGATGTAGCCGGGGCGCTCCGCGGCGTTCTGCCACGCTGCTGCGGAGGCATAGCCTGGCTGCTGGGTGAGGACGATGTAATCGTCGCGCACCTGTTCGTCGATGAGGCGCTGCGGGTTGGGGATGACTTTTTGGTAGCCGAGCACCGAATCCGGCGTTGGGAATGCCGTGATAATGTACGGGTTGCCGCGTTCAAGATCCCAGAAGTAGTGCAAGTTGCCGTTGGAGAGCATGACGAAGCGACAGTTCTGGGCGCGGGCGTACTTACGCGCCTGCTCCTTGCCAACGAGCGGGTTCTTGTCCTCGGCCTTGGCCTCCAGGACGATGCACGGGAAACCCCTGGCGTCGAGCAGCAGGAAGTCGATGTAGCCCCTGGCCACCCGCTCAAAGTTATCGCCCAGGGTCTCGAGATCGGTGGTCTTGAGCGTGACGCTGGGTTCAAGGCGAATGGTGGCGGGGTGGCCAGCCTCGGCAAAAAAGCGCCAGCCGGCGGCGGCGAGCAGGGTGTTGATCTTGATGCGGGCGGTGGCTTCGTTGCCGGGCATGCGGGTTCCTATGCTCTAGCACCCTCTGCTGTGTCAGGCTGCAGCCCGACCTACCGGGGATGCTGTAGGGCGGGCTGCAGCCTGACATGGCTGCGACAAGGCCATTTACCCAACCGATACGGTTTCCAGATCAATCGGATCGGCCTTGATGATCGTATCTACCGTGTGCCAATCAACTTCCGGCACTTCGCAGTAGATCTCCAGCTCATTGCCTTCCGGGTCTTTGAAGTAGACGCTGCGGGTGATGCCGTGATCTACCGTGCGCACGATGGGGACATCATGGGCTTTGAGCGTCTGGTACATGGACTTTACCGTGTCCAGACTGTCGGCAATCAGCGCGATATGCGCCAGGCCCACCTGATTCTTCTGCGGCGCCTCGGCGTCCTCGTTGACCTTAAAGACGGCAATGTCATGGTGATAATCATCGAAGCGGAAGAACACCCCAAAGCCCTCACGCTCATCGGTGATCTTCATCCCCAGGATGTCCCGATAAAAGTGCTTTGCGGCATCGAGGTCACGCATCTTGATCACGACGTGTCCAACGCGTTGGATCGGCATAAGCTCCCTCCTGTGGTACATGGTCCATGGGTCACACGGGTATTGTACCGGGAGTGAGGCGGCAAAAGCCAGCCGGGGAATATGCTACACTGTGCCCGCAAGCGCGGCGACAAGTTAGACCCAGCCCTGTCACAAGGAGCCCCTGCATGGATTTTCGTTATACTCCAGAAGAAGAAGCCTTTCGCCAGGAGTTCCGCGCCTGGCTCGCACCGCATCTGCACGCCCACCGCGCGCAGTGGGGCGAGGACGAAGACGAATTCACCCAGCACCCGAGCAGCCCGGCCAGCCTGGCCTGGCATAAGCGTCTCTACGACGGCGGCTGGGTCGGCTTACAATGGCCAAAAGAATATGGTGGGCGCGGCGCGACGCAGATGCAGCAGGTGATCTATACGGAAGAAAGCATGCGCCTGGGCGCCCCGCCCGAGGTCAATGGCATGGGTATTAATATGGTGGGGCCAATGCTCATGCACTACGGCACCGCAGAGCAACGCACCACGCACCTGCGCAAGATTCTGAGTGCCGACGACATCTGGTGTCAGGGCTTTTCGGAACCAGGGTCCGGGAGTGACCTGGCCTCGCTGTCTACCCGCGCCGTGCAAGATGGCGATGACTACGTGGTCAGCGGGTCGAAGATCTGGACCAGCAATGCCCACAACGCGCAGTGGTGCCTGCTGCTGGCGCGCACCGACCCGGAGGTGCCCAAGCACAAGGGCATCACCTGCTTTTTGCTCGACATGCAGACGCCCGGCATCACCATCCGCCCGCTGCTGCAAATGAGTGGGGATGCGGAGTTTAACCAGGTGTTCTTTGATCAAGTACGCATCCCGAAACGTCGCATCCTGGGGCAACTCAACGAAGGCTGGCGCGTGGCCATCTCCACCCTGAGCCACGAGCGCGGCGGCATGCGCCAGTTCATGCGCCTGCACCGCATGGTGCACATGGTCGAAGATTTAGCCCGCGAGCGTGGTGTCAGCAAGGATGGTGTGATGCGGCAACAGTTGGCCCAGTTGCACATTGACACGGAAGTGCAGCGCTTGACGGTATTACGGGCCCTGACCCGGCAATTACGCGGTGCGCCGCCGGGGCCAGAGGGCTCGATTCAAAAACTGTGCTTTTCTCGGGTCTACATGCGTGCGGCCCAGGTGGCGGAACAGACGCTTGGCCCCTACTCGCAGCTCGACAAAGGCGCCAAGCACGCCGTGGCGGATGGGCATTGGACGTTTCAGAGTCTGTTTGCACGGCGTTATGGCATTGCCGGCGGCACGGACCAGATTCAGCTCAACATCATTGGTGAACGCCAGTTAGGACTGCCGAAATAGGGAGATGAGCACATGGCGGATACACGGACGGCGGCGGAGATCTTTGAGACATTGTATGCCCAGGCACGCCTGCTCTGGGGTGAGGCGGATGCTGAGCGCCAGCGCCCGGCACTGCTGCGCACGGCGGAGGAACTTGCCGTCGTGGCCGGTGCCACGGTGCCGGCGGATCTCGAACCACAATTTTTTACCTAAAGGGAGCGCGCCATCATGACTGATTTCCACACCCTAGGTGTTACTGAGATGGCTGATCTCGTGCGCCGCCGCGAGGTGTCGCCCGTGGCCATTGTGGACGACTGCCTGGCGCGCATCGATGCCCTCGAGCCGACGCTGCATGCCTGGGTCAGTATCTATCATCAGCAGGCGCGTGCCGCGGCGCAACGCTGTGAGCAGGCCTTGCAACGCGGCGAGACGGTGGGACCGCTGGCCGGCGTGCCGGTGGGCCTCAAGGACATCATTTATACGGCAGGACAGCGCACCACCGCCGGGTCGCGGGTGTATGCTAACTTTGTGCCGACCTACGATGCTACGGTTACCACGCGCTTGCAGCAGGCCGGGGCGATTGTCCTCGGCAAAACCGTCACCACGGAATTTGCCACGGCGGATCCGTCCCCAACACGCAATCCCTGGAACACGGCCCATACTCCTGGTGGCTCCAGTAGCGGCTCGGCGGCCTCGGTGGCGGCGCGCATGCTCCCGGCAGCGCTGGGTACGCAAACCGGTGGCTCGACCCTCCGCCCGGCGTCCTATTGCGGCATTGTCGGCCTCAAGCCGACCTATGGCCGCATTAGCCGCTACGGCGTCATCCCGGTGAGCTGGTGTCTGGATCACGTCGGTATCCTGGTACGCAGCGTCGAGGATGCCGCCCTGGTACTGCAGGCCATTGCCGGGCAGGATGCGCATGACCCCAGCTCGCTGGCGCATCCAGTGGGCGATTACCGTCAGGCCGTGCAGCAAGCCGAGACACCGCCGCGGCTGGGGGTGCTGCGCGACTTTTTCCGCGACCATGCCGACGCAGAAACGCAGCAGCATCTCCAGGCCACCGTCGAGCGCCTTGCCCAGGCTGGCGCCAGTGTGCGTGAGGTGGCTCTGCCGCCGAGCTACGCCACGGTGCTCGCAGCGCAGCGTCTGCTTATGAAGGTGGAAGCGGCGGCGTTGCACGCCGAGATGTTCCGGGCCCAGCGCGAACAGTACGGCCCGAGGCTGAGGGAGACAATAGAGATGGGGCTGGTGATTTCGAGCGTGGACTATCTGCGGGTGCAGCGCGTGCGGCGCTGGTTTCAGCAGGAGATCCCACAGATGTTTACCGATGTTGACATTCTGGTTACCCCCTCAACCCCGGCTCCGGCGCCACGTGATCTCAACACCACTGGAGATGCGCGCTTTCAGGCGCCGTGGAGCCATGGCGGGGTGCCGACCATCACCCTCCCTACTGGCCTGAGCCAGGGTGGTATGCCATTGGGGATACAACTGATTGCCCCGGCCCTAGCCGAAGAGCGCTTGCTGCGGGCGGCACGCTGGTGCGAGAGGACGCTCAACGTGACCCTGGCGCCACCGCTGTAAGTCGCCGTGCCGGTGAGTCCTTCTGTCTTCTTGTGCCTCCATGATGATTATGAGATAGCTGCATTACTATAAGTTCCTATCACACAAGGATCCCCAAGTTATGCCCCTGCATTTTCCTGCGCCGTTCACCCATCGGCACCCTCCCGTGCAGAATATCAATGATCTCTTGGAAGAACATCTGACCCCTGGTCAGCGTATCGCCGACTTGGTGGCCAGTTCGGCGGGCTCCTGGCCCTTTATCATTGGGCAATCGGTTCTCCTCGTGCTCTGGGGGTGGCGAATGTCACGGCCTGGCTGCAGCACTGGGATCCGTATCCGTTCATCTTGATGAACCTTGTCCTCTCTATGCAGGCGGCTTACGCCGCGCCGGTCATCCTGATGAGCCAGAATCGCCAGGCTCTCAAGGATCGGCTGGAAGCCCACCACGATTATCTGGTCAACCAAACGGCTGAGGAAGAAGTCCGGGCTATTGTGGCGCACTTGGCAGCGCAGGATACGGCGCTTGCCCAGATTTATCAGCTCCTGCAGGCACGGCAGGCAGACGCGCCGTCGGGCAGGTGATGATGGGGCTATACACTGCTGTGCGCATCCAGCCAGGCCAGCACCTGGCGCACGCTCCCGGAGGCGAGCGCCACGCTGGTGTCCGCGGCGCCGTAGTAGAGGTTAATGGTATCGCCATCGGCGTCGAGCGTATAGCCGCAAGGGAAAGCGACGTTGCCGACGTCTCCCACGCGCTCGTAGTCGGCTTCAGGACCAGAGAGACACGAGTCGCCACGCAGGAGGCAGTGTTCGGGCTCGTCCAACGCGAATAACGCCACCCCGAGGCGATAGAGGGCGCCGGAGGCGGTGTGCCGCACGCCGTGATAGAGCATCAGCCACCCCCGCGGCGTCTCGATCAGCGGCGGCGACAACCCCACTTTATTGGCATCCCACCAGGCCCCGCGGCGTGCCTGCAACAGCAGCTTGTGACCGCCCCAGTTGCGGAGGTCCGGCGAAAACGAGATGCAGATATGCGCGCCCATGTCCGTCATCGGGCGGTGCAGCAGCGCAAAGTTCCCATGGATGCGCCGCGGCAACAGCGCGGCGTCTTTGTCGTCGGGTTGCATGATCAGGCCATAGCGTTCAAAGTGCCGAAAATCCCCGGTGAGGGCCAGCGCCACGCCCGGCCCTCCGCGACTAAAGGCGGTATACGCAATGGCGTATTGGCCGAGTTCTTCCATAAACGTGATGCGTGGATCCTCAATCCCCCAGCACTCCTCCGGATAGTGCTCCGGGTCGGCTCGCAGCGTCGGCTCTGGATCAATGACCTAGCCATCCACCCTCGTTGGCCGAGCGCGCGGCGCACAGGTGCGAGTGGCCGCGGCCGTCCTCATGCTCTGGCCCGAGACCGCGGCGTGGGTCCGCAGGGTCAGCCGCTTGGCCTCATCGCCAAACAGGTCGATGACCTCGCGGGCGATAGCCTGGGGATCGCGCCACGGCACGAGGACGCCACGCCCGTCAGCCAGGAGTTCGCGGGCAGACACATACGGGGTGGAAATGACGGCTTTGGCACGACGTTGCAGGGGATCAGGCGTGCTGAGGATGGTGTGCAGCGTGGTGACAATCGGCATGCGCAGCTCGCTGAGAAGATTGATGACGTGGAGCCCCGCCTTGCCGCCGAAGATGCCGTACTCATGCTACACGCAGAGGATATCGACCGCGTTGACGTTCAAGAAATCGGCCGCACGCCGGTACGAGGCGAGGTCATGTTCGGCGATTTCGAAGCGCACCCGCTGCGGATACGCGTACCGTTGGTCGGTGTCGTTCATGGTGACCACGAAGCACTCGACCGCCGCGTCCTCGGCGGCAATGGCCGCACTGAGATCGGTCGTGAAGGTGTCGATGCCGCACTGGCGCGGCACATGATTGCCCAGCATGGCAATAGTGCGCCGCGCTCCCCTGGGGAGGGTGCTACTCGGTATCCCCCATTGCGATAGCGACGGCTCTCCCGGCACGGTGACACTCTTCTCTGTCCCATTCGGGGAAAGCAGCCGATCCATAAGAGGCATCGAGATCTCCTACGTGAGGATAAATGGACGGCAACGAACGCCTGGGATGTCGGGGGGATCTTATGACTTGTCTGGGCTCGATGGCCTAAGCCCAGCTGGCTATTGCCCTGCGTCAAGGGAAGGTATGTAGTACTCCACCGGCCACCTATAATGTGGTCTCACTCAACCGCTACACGGCGCCTCAGGCTACGCCTTGCTGGGGAGCAGTCCCGGGGTCATGGAATGCTTGTCCCGCTTTGCTTGCCTTTTTTCCTTGAGCGTTTTCTGTGGTTTTTTCTTGTCGTTGGGCTTCTGGGTATTCTTTTCTTTACTCATACGACGTTGACTCCGTTTGTGTTGTGGCCCTGACCGTTGCCGCACGCGCGCCGTGGCACACCACGAACCGACCAAGTCCAGCAGTGGTTCGCACGCCTGCGGCGCGTTTTCCACCTTTAAGGGTACAACATATCCCGAGAGTTGTCTGTGGGAATCGTACAAGCATCGGAGAAAGGGGGCAGCGGCGCTTGCGCTGTGGCAAGGCTATGGCCGGACACGAGAGGGGAATCCAGCCGCAGGGTCGTCCACAGCGTGGGGCGCTCTGGCGCATCCCGGAGCGCCGACGCCTGGTCAACGCTCCGAGGGGAACAGGGCAGCCTGGCTACCGCACCGCGCTGCTGTCAGCCCGTGTGAAGGTGATGTGGCCCATGGTCGTATTGGCCTTGGCGCCATGCCAGTGCCGTTCACCAGCTTTGATGTGGACGACATCGCCGACATGGATGTCTCGCTCTTCATGTTCAGTCGCCACCACACCACTGCCCGAGGTGACGACGAGTACCTGATCGCAGGTATGGGCATGCCACCCCGTGGTCGCACCGGGGCTAAAATTCACTATGCTGCACTTATAGTCGTCTGAGGCACCATCAGGAATAATGGTCTGGCGGGTGCGGGTCACGGAGCCGCCGGTCCAGCCACCAATCGGCGTGGCCTCGCCCAGGGGTTCTTCGGGGATGTTCTTGAGCGTGACAACGTGCATCGCTGCGTCCTTCTCGTGTATGGGTGCGTGCTTCTCTAGGAAGCCTAGTATACGCCAATTCGCCTGGCGATGTCTGTGGTATCGTGGATCGGCAGCGCGTTGTCTTCCGACAGGCTTTTCACTACAATGGCGGCGCTACCATCGTGCCGGTGGGAGCCTCATCAGTCCTCAGAGAGACGTTTTACAAAAGGAGCCGCAAGCATGGCCGAGGCGCCGATGTGGCCGGATGAAATTTATCGTATTCTGCGTCAGTGGGATGTGACCCAGTTTTCCTATGTGCCTGACGCCGGGCACGCCGTGCTCATTAATCGTTCCCTGGAAGACCCAGAGGTGCATTCCGTGGCCCTGACCACCGAAGAAGAGGGGGTCGCCATGCTGGCCGGGGCCCATCTTGGGGGAGCCCGGGGGGTCGCCATGATGCAGTCCAGCGGTGTCGGCAACTGTGTCAACATGTTTTCATTCGTGAAAAATGGCCAGTTCCCGATGTTGCTCCTGGTCAGCATGCGGGGCGACTTCGGGGAGGGCAATCCCTGGCAGATGCCCATGGGACAGGCCATTCAGCCCATTCTCGAAGCCTGTGGCTTCCTGTGTGTGCGCATTGAGCAAGCCACCGAAGTGGCGTCCGCGGTGCAAGCCGCCTGCACGATGGTCTACCAGGCCGGACAAGCTGTGGCAATCCTGCTCTCACAACGTCTCATTGGCGCCAAAGCGTTCTAAGGGAGGGACGAGACCATGCCAAGTGACATTTTCCGCGCGGGCGGACCCGCCAGGACGAGCGAGACGGGCACCCTCGACCGCTGTGAAGCGGTGCCGCAGCTGCTCGGCAATGCTCAGGATTTTTTGATTGTGACCGGGTTGGCCGGCACGGCCAAAGACATTGCGCATCTCTGCGAGCCCCACAGGAACTACTATGCCTGTGCCGGGGTCATGGGCGGTGCCACCGCCATGGGGCTGGGGTTGGCCCTGGCACAGCCCACACGCCGGGTGCTGGTGGTGACTGGCGATGGGGAATTACTGATGAATGTCGGCTCCCTCGCCACTGTGGCCATCATGGGACCGCCAAATCTGTCGATCATCTGCGTGGACAACGGGCATTATGGCGAGACCGGCTATCAGAAGAGCCACACCTCCCTCGGCGTGGACCTCGCAGCCATCGCGGCAGGTTCTGGTATCCCAGCCGTGCGCACCATCACCACCGCCGCGGACATTCCTGAGGCCGCAGCGCTCATCCGCCAGATGGATGCGCCGTCTTTTGTGCTGTTAAAAGTGAAACCGACAGACCCCCCGAAAGTCCGACGGTCCATGGACGCGGCTTTGACCAAGCACCGGTTCCGTGAGGCGTTGCTCGGTACCGCCTAAGAGCCCATCCCCGTAGGAGCGACCGGCCGGTCGCCCCTACGGCGTGCCGCGGCGCATCGGGCGTACGGACAGGTTTTGGAAGCGCCGACCGGGCTAGACACTGCCTGGCACAATCCCCGCCGGTAGACTCTCGATATGGGCACAAATGTCGCGTGGCCGGGTGAGCCAGATGCGCTCCCGATGACGCAGGATGTACTCAAAGGCGTGCCGCAGTTGCCGTATCCTGTAGGGGCGTCCCACCACAAACGGATGCAGCGAAATCGGGCATACCAGTGGCTGCCTGGCCGATTGCTCCAGCATCTCGTCAAAATTGTCCACCAGCATGTCGGTAAACTCATGTGAAGTATAGGCGTACCACACCAGGGCCCGATTGTCATTGCATTCAATAGGATACGGCATTGACAAGATACGGCCCTGACGCGTCTTGAGCCAGATCGGCTGATCGTCCGCTGTCCAGTCCATGGCATAGTGGTACCCCGCTTCTTGCAGGAGATCCATGGTGACTTCGCTATTGGACAGCCAGGGACTCATCCAGCCCACGGGACGCTGGCCTTCCTGCTGCGTAATGGTCTCGGTCACCGTGCGGATCAAGTGCGTTTCCGCGGCTTCATCGAGATGGCCCTGCTCGTCGGAGTTGGTCATACCGTGGCCGAGAATTTCATCACCCCTGGCGCGCAAGCGTTCTGGGATGTCCGGGCAGTGCTCGTAGATGGCGGTGTTCATCTGGGCTTCGAGGGGGATGCCCAAGTCGTCAAACATCTCAAAGAGCCGCCAGATACCGACACGATTGCCGTAATCACGCCAGGAAAAGACGCTGTGGCTGTTGGCTTGATCCGGTGGGGCGATCGCGGCGCCTTTGCCCTCACCGTAGCGGAATTGTTCGATATTGATCGCGACATACACCGCTAAGCGTGCGCCTCCCGGCCAACTGTAGTCGGGGCGCGTGGTGATGTTCGAGTATTCGTAGCGGCCGTGCGAGCGTAGCATGGAGTGGCTCCTTTCAGTGCGCTGGGAGATGCGGTGACACACGGGCGCAGCATAGACATTGGAGGCATACTTTGCAAGATCGAGCCTGCAGAGGCCACCCCTCGGGCGGCTGCGCTCGTGGTCGATACCCCCTGTGTCCTGCCCGGGCGTACCATTGTGAGCGGTGCTACGCGTCGTATGGTCGATGCCCATGGGTCGCAGTTGCCCACTGGCAGGGGCGCGGGAGAGGGCCCTGCTGTCGCCGTTACAATGGTCGCTCAGGTAGACGTGACTCCCCTGAAACCAGGGCCGGATTATCCACCGTGCAGAGGACACACGTCCCGCCAGCCGCCCCAGGCTGGACTTCGAGCGTCCCACCGATCATGCGTACGCGGTAGGACATGATCCGCAAGCCCATGCCACGGCGTTCTGTCGCCGTGGTCGCGACCCCCACCCCATCGTCCTGCACCGCAAGCGTCAGGCCCCCAGGCACGACCGCCAGGGTGATGGTGACATGGCGAGCTTGGCCATGGTGCACCGCATTGTTGACGGCTTCCTGGGC
The DNA here is from genome assembly GCA_005777235.1 of Pseudomonadota bacterium. Classification (GTDB taxonomy): domain Bacteria; phylum Tectomicrobia; class Entotheonellia; order Entotheonellales; family Entotheonellaceae; genus SXND01. Next base: position 1,659 of record SXND01000020.1, on the reverse strand, counting down.
GATGCGATACAGATGGATAGCTGCGGCATGGTCGGCAAGGTGAATGGCCTGGGTGCTCATGACCTTGCAGGAGATATGAAACAGCGTCTCGACGCTCGTGGCCAGTTCTTGCAGCGCAAAAATTAAACCGTACGTTTCCAGGGTCACCGGGGCCAAACCCTGTGCCAGCTCGCGGGCTTGGCCGATGGCCTGATTGGCAAACTCGACGATCTGCGCCGCGTCGGCGGCTTCGTCCGCCCCCCGCGCCGCGAGCCGTTGCGCCAGGACTTTGCTGAGAAAGGCGATGCCCGCCAGATGTTGCCCGAGGCTATCGTGGAGGTCGTAGCCAATACGCTGGCGCTCGCGCTCGCTGATTTCAATTAATTCCCGCTCCAGTTGACGGTGCTCAGTCACGTCGTGGGCAATCGTCAGTGTACAGGGCGTCCCATCGAGCTCGATGCGTTCGACAGAGAGCAACAGCTCGCGTATGGTCCCCGTTTTGGTCCGTAAGCGCGCCGCAAAATCATAGACCGCCCCCTGTTCTTGCAACAGACGGGCCATGGTGGCACGATCCCGCGGATTCACCCAGCGGCTTAACTCACTCGAGCGGCGTCCGATGACCTCCTCACGGCTGTACCCTGAGAGGCGCTGAAAACTCGGATTGACGTCGATGTAGCGCCCATCCATACCGGTGAGCATAATGGCATCTGGGCTGGCATGAAAGGCTTTGATAAAACGCTCTTGCGCGCGATGGAGTTCCCGCGTCCGTTCGATGACCCGGTTCTCTAAAGCCACGTGTTCTTGCAGTAAAGCGGCCTCACGCTGGACGTACTCCGTGATGTCCTGCGCCTGGCTCAGCACATACGAACGCCCATCCTGTTCGTAGCGTACCGTATCAGCGAGCCAGACTCGTTCCTCGCCAAGGCGGGTCAGGATGTGCAGCACCTCTCTGGCGCTGGACTCCTGACGTATATGGGTGAGATAGGCGGGGAAGAGCGGGCGCGTGGCGGGGGCCAAAAAGTCGCTGAGTGGCCGCCCAATACCCGCGTGTGCAGTCACGCCGAGGGCGTGTGCCGCTGCCGGGTTGACAAACAGCAGCACCCCCTCGAGATCGTGCAGATAGAGGAGCCCTGGCCCATGCGCGACGAGTGCCTGATACCAGGTGGGTTCCAACCCCGACGTCTGCACCGCCTCGGTGGGAGAGAGCGCCAACAAGGCTTCCAGCGCTGTGCAACGTTGATGCAGGGTGGCCAGTTCTTGTCTCAGGGCTTTAGTGGTCTTGGGAGTTTCACGCATAGCACGCTTTCCATAAGCCAAACCTGTCTCTGTGGTGCAGCGGTCCGCAAAACGCTCCGTCAACGCTGGCATCAGTGCCCCGCGTGTGGTTTGTCTGCGGCACGCGCTCCGATCTCGGCTCAACGGACTCTTGGGTTCAGACTGAGCCTGTGCACATGCGTTCCTCACGAAGCCGCCTCGTTTACGGGGCGCTGCGACACGAGGTCGCACGGTGCATTGTCTGGCAGGGAGTATCGACCAGATCTGTTGTTCCATCAACAGGATCCTACGTGGTACGGCAGCAAGGGAACGCGCTGTCAAAAGCCCACGGACACAGGACCCACAGGCACCCGACTGGCCCCTGCACCGTGAGGGAACGGTGTCTCTGCCAGCATCAGGCGGAGA
>SXND01000131.1 GCA_005777235.1 Pseudomonadota bacterium | reverse complement strand
GCCAGTTGCTGCCCATCGCTGCGGTACGCTACCGCCCACACCGCGCCGCCGTGGCCCGTCAGGGTGTGCTCGACCTGCCCACTGGCCACCGCCCACAGCCGCACCGTGCCGTCGTCCGCCCCGCTGGCCAGTTGCTGCCCATCGCTGCGGTACGCTACCGCGTACACCGCGCCGCCGTGGCCCGTCAGGGTGTGCTCGACCTGCCCACTGGCCACGGCCCACAGCCGCACCGTGCCGTCGCTCGCCCCGCTGGCCAGTTGCTGCCCATCCGCACGCCAGCACAGCGTGTTGACGCCCGCCGTATGGCCGCTGAGGACACGACGGCACTCGCCCGTGGCCAGGTCAAGCAGGCGGATGGTGGCATTGCCCTCCGTAGCCAGGGCCAGCAGTTTACCGTCCGGGCTATAGGCTAGACTCCGCACCCACAAGCCAGGGCCGGTCTGGATGAGCGGTGTGAGTTCTTGCGTGTCAAAACTCACCGGGTCCGGCATATAGACCGCGCATGTGGACGCCAACTGCTCGGCGTCAAGCGCTGCCCCGTAGAAACTGGCGCCATCCACCAGCGCGCCCACAAGCCGCGCGCCCTGCAGCTGGGCACCTATCAGGGTGGCAAACGACAGATCAGCCGCCGAGAAATCCGCCCCAGCGTACTGGCCGGCATCCAGGCACGCCCCGACCAGGCAGGCGCCGTGGAAATCCGCCTCCACACAGATGGCCTCCGCCAGGCGGGCTCGCGTCAGGTTGGCGCCGCCGAGGCGGGCTTGCGTTAGATTAGCGCCAGCCAGGTCGCTCCCCGTCAGATCCGCCGCAGCCAGGTTGGCGTGCGTCAGGTCGCAGGCCGCCAGCGTCATCCCAGCCAGCTGCGCTCCGGCCAGTTCAAGCCCCTGGAGCACCGCACGGGGCGGGCGCAGGCTGGCATACAGCAGCAGGGCATTCTCCGAGCTGAAGCGCGCATACGGACCAGCGAGCCCCAGGGACATGGCGGCAGTCAGCACCTCCGGCTCCAGGAGATCGCGCACAAAGGCCAGCACCGGCGCACTCAGCGGGCGGCAGCGCAGGGCCTCAACGGCCAGCCCGGCATTCGTAGCGGCTTCCCGCAGCAGCCGGGCCAGGCGCCGGGCCAGGAAAAACTCCAGGAAGCTGCGGTGTGAAAAGCCGTAGTGGCCCTCGGCATCGCGGGTCAAGAAGGAAGCCGTGCGCACTTCGTAATCGGCAATTTCCAACTCACGGTCCGTGCTCAGGCGCTCTTTGAGCAGACCCGACAACACTTCGGCGAGCTCGCGATAGTGGATACGGGCGCTGTCCGTGTCCCACAGCCGTGCCGCCAGTTCCTCCACCAGAGCGGTGCGGCCGTCGCGGGTCAGACGCAGGCGCCAGTCCTGCCGCGCCAGCCAGGATTCGGTATAGATTTCATACAGATCCGCCACCTTGACGGCGCCGCCGCTGTGGTCGAGCTGCGGCGCCGATTTGACGATCATGTCGAGTAGCACCGGACGAGCGGCAATCTCGCGCAGTCCAGCTAGGCGCTGGATGGCGCCTGCCACCTCGGCGGCGCGTGGGCCGCAGGCGCGTTGCAGGTAGTCGTTGATCTGCCCATCGTCAAACTCCAGCAAGTGCGCCACCTGGAACCCCTGGCGCGTTTGTACCTCGCGGTACAGCTCGGTGGCCCCCTCGTCAGTGGGGGGGCGCTCGCCGGCCAGCATAGCCTGCACCTGCGACTGGGCCTTGAAATAGTGCGTGCGGCAGGTGAGGATAATCTTGGCCTGGCCCTCAGCCGCCCGCGCCAGTTCGCGGAAGTTGTCCAGGGTCTCCTGCCAGTTGGCCTGCGTGGCCATCTCGTCAAAGCCGTCGAAGATCAGCACCAGGCGGCCTTCGGCGAGCAGATAGCGCACGGCTTTGGGGTCCACCAGACGACCGGCCTGGCGTTGCAGGTGATCGTACAGAATGTTGTCGAGGTTCAGGGCCTTGCTCACCTCACGCAGGTCAATGCGCAGGGGCAGACGCTGGCGCCGGGGATCGTCCTGCCAGCGTTGCGCCAGGGTGGCGGCCAGGCGGCGGGTGAACCAGGTCTTGCCGGTGCCGTAATCGCCCAAGAGGGTGAGGTGCGGTTGCTCCGTGGTGTCGAGCCACTGCGTGATGTAGTCCGCCAGCAGCAGCGGCGCCTCGGCCAGCTCCGGCCACACCCTGGGCTCAACGTACAGGCGCTCGATCTCCTGGCCCTCGTAGTCCTGCAACAAGAGGCGCACGTAATCGCGCAGATCCACCAGGCTGGCCAGCAGGGCATCGTAGGACTGGGCCAGCACCGGCGCGGTCTTGGCCAGGGCCAGGGCGTCCTCGGTCCACCCGGCGCGTGCTACCACCAGACCACGCTGGCCGGGCACGCGCTCCAGACGTTCGAGGCAGGTCTGCAGGTCTACGGCACTGAGCAGCCTGGGGCTGTCCTGGCACACCACGGCCAGGGTGATCTCCTGCAAGGGCTCGGTTTTGGTGGCGACAAAGTGTTCCAGGGTCTCCTGGCGGTCCAGGGTGCCGACCTCAAAGCCCATGAGCCGCACGATTTCAGCCGTTTTGTCGCCCAGAGTTTTGCCGCGCCCGTGCCGCTCGAACAGCGCCTCAAAGCCGTGGCCGCGCTCAAACGCCATGGCGCGCGGGGCCAGCCGTGGCACAGCCTCACTCAGGCGGCGCGCCAGGCTCTCATAGGCTTTAGCCAGCGGCGTGTCAGGAAAGTCCTGCGTCCAGATGCGTTCTTCCAGCAGGAGCGAAGACTGGAAGGGGATGTCGACGTGCGGCGTTAGATTATAGGCTTCCTGGAGTTCCCGCTTGCGGCGCCCGGCACGCTCCACCGGCCCGAGCCCCTGGCTGGCCTCGCGCCGCTGCGCTGCCAGGTCGGGCCATTCCGCCGGCACAGGACAGGCGACGCGCAAAATTTTCAGCTCCTGGCGCCGGACTTCCTTCAGGCGATCCGTCTGGCTCAGGGCCACCTGAATATGGCGCGTGCCCTCCAGGCTCTGGTGGCTGAGGTTGTAGACCAGCACCACGGTGTGGGGCAACTGCACCGTACAGATGGCGCCGACATCGGTGAGGCCGGTGCGCGAGTCAATTAATATGAAGTCCGCGTTGTACTTGTCAATTTCCTGGCGCATGAGCTCAAACACCTCCGAGCCCATGGTCGAATCGGGGCCGAACAGCAGATCCCAGCGAATGGCCGCAAAGCGCTCAGCGTAACGCGCATCCGCGCGCCCGGCGGGCAGCAGGCGCAAGCGCCCTGGGGCAAAGTCAGGATGATCGAGGACGTAGCGCGCCAGGTCAGGCCCTGGCGGCGTGTGCGGATAGGCGGCCAGGAGATCCACCGCCCCGCCGCTGGCCTGGGCTTTGAGGGCGGCAAAGAACGGCATGTGCAGGAGGCCCGGGGCTTCCAGGTCGAGTTCCCAGATGAACACGGAGTGCCCCAGGCGCACCAGGCTGACCGCGACGTTGACCAGGGTCAAGGTGCGGCCTACGCCGCCTTTGTAAGAGTAAAAGGTGACTGTGTAGGACATGGGGGTACCTATGCCGCTGCCGTATCCAAGGCCAATACCTGGCGCGGATTTCTGAGGGGCGCATACGCAGGCGAAGAGGCCGCGAAATCGGGCGCTGGCCTCTGCGGCGCTGGCACGGTGGACGCCACGAGACGCGGCTGCGTCTGGGAGCGCCGCTCCAACAGTAAATCTCCCACCAGACCAGGACACACGTACACATATTTGCCGACCTTGCGCCGGGTAATAATGTCGTGCGGCTGCAAATCGCGTAGCAGGGCCGCGAGGTGTTGCGCGCTAATGCCGAGCTGCTTCGCCAGCACGCCGGCCTGGATGCCCCACCCGGTGGCCGCGGCCACGGCCTCAAGCAACGCCTCGGCATGCGCCCGACTCTCCAGCAGCCGTGCGGCATCGTCGATCAAGTCGCCATCGTCACGCAAGGATTCCATCAGCAGCGCCAGATGCTCCCAGACGCTGAGGAGCCGCTGCGGCTCGGGCGGCTCCTCCAGGGCCCGCGCTTCTGGGGATTCGGTGACGGAGAGCATGTGCTCGATGAAAGCCTCCTGGCTCGCGGGCGTACCGCCGTGTACTTCATTGACAAAGCGGTACTGGAAGGCGGCGTCCACCTGCTGGAGACTCTCGACATCAGCCCGCGCCAGGCCGCTACGGGCCATCGCGACCAGCGCCTCCCACGGTTGGGTCAGGGTATCGCTCGCAATCATCACGTCGGCACTCCCATCACATAAATTTAACTAACATTTAACTATACGAAGCATGGTCTAGGTCAGCAATCATTTTTTAAGCGTTCAGGTGGTGGGTAGAGGTGCAGAGGGGGTGGCCCTCCCGCCAGAACCTGCGTCAAATGTACGGGCTGCGCCCCGGCGATTGGCAAGCGGTAAAAACATGCCGTATGGTCGCGCGGTTGTTGCCTCGCGTGATCCCAGGCGATGGTGCCGCAATTCGCGGCAAAGGTTGCCGCGTGCTGGGAGGCCACCAGGTCGTGGGCGCGTTCTTCAAGGCGGCGTATGTCTGGGGTCATCGTTGGCACCAGAAAGATATTCGCGCCGGAGGCTTTCAAGACGCGCGCCACGGGGTCATGGAAAAAGCCAGCGCAAATGGCGACCGCCAGTCGGCCCAGGGCACAGTCGCAGAATTGCAAGGCCTGTCCTGTGCGAATTGCTTCCACGCCACCGTAATCGTTCACCCCGAGTTGTTGTTTCAAGTGCGGGTGTTGCTGCACATCTTTTGGGGTGATGTGGTATTCGGCCAGCTTGTCGTGCGTCCACACCACCTTGCCTCGGTCATCCAGGACAGTGCTGCGATTGACCCAGGCCGCGCCCTCCGGCACATGCCAGCTCCCGGCCACTACCAGCAGTAAACCTTTCCCATCCTGCAGATCAGACCGTGCCTGCTGGCGGAGAAACGTTTGGATCACCTGCAGCAAGCGCGGGGGAATACGCAGCTCCGGCAGGACGAGAATCCCCACACCTGCTGCATGGCATTGGCGCAGCAGGCGCTGTAGCACAACGCTCTGGGCTGCTTCATCACCAACGCCCTCAAGCACAAAACGCGCCTCTTCATCATCAGGAAAGCCAGGCCGCGCTGCCCCGTGTAGGGCCGCATCCAGCGTAAAGGGTGAGACGGCGATTGTGAGCTGCTGTTGCTGCACACGCCTCTGCAACAGTCTGGCTGTGGCCTGGCGTAGCCCGTGGGCCACGAGGTGCCAACTCTCGACGCGAGTTGGGGTGATGTGCAGCTGTGGGTGGTAATTGTCTAAGGTGTCACTGATAGCTTCAGGCAATTTCGGCAGACGTGAACCGCGGGCGGCAAGCGCACTCGGGCGCCGGTAGGAGATGAGGAGTGCGACATTGCCCAGAGCAGCACTGGGGCGGGCGGTGAGGGGCTGGTATATGGGCTTGGTCCGTTGCAGCGTCGCAATGTACGCACTCAGCGCCTTCAACAAGGCGGCGCAACGTGCCAAAGCCTCCTGGCGCTGCTGTGCGCGTAGAGCCTCCCGCAGCGGTGTAATGGTCCTTTGCTCGACGGGAGTGGCAGGCTGACGCTGCGCTTGCAGCAGGCGCTGGAATGATCGCTGCCAGGCACGCAAGTCGTCGTTCCAGGCGGCATCCGTTCTGCTGGCATTACTGATCTCCGCAAAATACGCCTGGCACACCAGGTAACAACTGGCCAGCATGCGCAGCGTATCGTGATCAGGCACGAGGACCTCCGGCAGGTGGGCGAGGTCATCCAGCAGGTCTGCGTCCATCCGTATGTTCCCCTTTGTCTCTCCTACAACGCTCTCCGAGCCGCGCCCTTAGCATGTTTGCATGCCTTGAGCCAGCGCCAGTGCGCCACACACCGCCGGCAAGGATGAGCAGGCTCAAGACCAACCCATGACACCAGTGGTAGGTACGATGTGTCATCACGTCTCCCCATGCGGTTGTCCAACGTCGTGGCAAGTCCCTGTGGCCGTCTCCCCTTCACATCCAGATCGCCTGCCCCACTACAGAGCGGAAGCGGTCCAGAAACACCTCACCGACTCCGTCAAGATTGCGCAAGTCCTCATCGGAGGCTGCGGCTAAGGCCCCGATGGTGTGTATGCCGGCCTTGTTGAGAAGGTCAATTTTTAGTTGAGGGAGACCATAAGGGTACGCCCTGGATTTGCGCAAGGTCTCAACTGGCTTGTGCAGAATCTCTAGCTCTCCTCCTTCCAGCGGTTGCGGGACATGAATGTCGGCGAAATGCTCTCCGCGCTCATGGATCTCAACAGGCTGACCTGCAGTAGACAGCCATGCGTCAAAAAGTTGTACGGTGAGACGAGAACCCGTGATGCGTTCGAGCAGGTTGCAGAGATTGACGGCAAACCGTGAACCCCGTCCGCCAGATTTCATGGCGCGTGAGGCCTCGCGTCTCGTGATGAATCCTACATATTCCAAAATCTCGAATGGTTTCGCGTACCGGGCCACAAGTGCCCTGTGGATCAACACAGAGAGGGCAGAGGTCGGCGCGCACGCGGCAAAAATCTTTTCCGCAATGTCTTGCGCGACTTCGACTGCCGGAAGATAGCGTCCCAGCTTGGGTTTGACCTCTTCGAGGAGTGGCCAGTAATAAGCGGCCGCAAGACGCAGGAGAACGTCGCCAAGAGCGCTATACCCGATCGTGTGGTTAGCGTCTGTCTGTTCGAGCAGAGCGTTGCATGCGAAGATGAAACCCCGCATGTTGCCCAGTACCGTCATCCCCAGGAACTGCGCGAGCTTGGGCAGATCGAAGCCCGTCACTTTGTCTTCTGTGAGGAGAGGATAGCGCGCTTGCATGATGTCGTAGAACAATGTAGCGAATCCAGGCTGTTCGGGGTAACGGACGACATCAACGACGCTCGCGTCATTGTATACATCAAAACGCGTGCCAAATTCTGTCACGCCAGGATAAATCGCTGCCTTACAACTAACGATATCGCTCGATAAGGTTCGGAAGATGTCGAAGAAGCCCCCGAGAGACGTTTCCCGGCCCATATGGGCGGCATCATCGAACAGCAAAACCACACGCTTCTCCGCCTCTATCGCTAACTCAGAGAGCCCATTCTTGAGCTGCAGGATGTCATAAGAGTCAAGAAAAGTATAAGAGGTATGGGCTAAGGCCTTCTGAATCTGTTGGCCGACCCACTCACAAAAGCGCTTTTCATAGTCGGTACCTGTCGCTTGCAATAATGGCACGTACCGCAGGCTCACGTACAATCCCATCACAGCGGATTGTGCATTACGAGGCGCCATGGCACGGCTGGCAGCCATGAAGAAAGCGCTCTTACCACTGCCGCGGCCTCCTTGCAGCAACACCGGCCCGTGTGCGATTAACTTGCGGATGATACGTTGGTCATGCGGGGAAAATTTGTGCATGGCGTCAAATTGCTCCGGGCGACACTCCTCGGCCGCCAAGATCAAGGCGAACTCATCGGTGTTGTGTTGCAGGGCATCCATCATGGCTGCAAGTCCTCATAACATTGTATGGCGCGGCGAGGCGTCAGGGTAAACGCTGTACTGGCGTCGAAATTCGCCACCACCGCCATCGTGGCTACGAGCCATAGGGCATTCTCGGTCATCTCTTCCAGCGTGGCATCGTCGTAGTATGTTGTCATAGGTAGCACAAACTCATGATGTACGCCTTTCGATGCTTGGGAATAGGTCCGGCTTGCAGTCTGTCGCAATTGGGGCACCAGGCTTTCTGATGCTGTATTGCGTAGTCTCTGCGTCCACTGTCCAAACGTCATGGTCCCGGCGTCATTGGCGAGATAGTCCAAGAGCCTCTCGAAGGCAGGTTGCCAAAAGATCTGATCTTGGTAATCGCCAAGCAAGGCGCGCGTCATGTCTTCAGTTTTGCAAGCACTGTCCCATAGATTCTTGACAGGTCCGTCAGCAAGCACATCCCCCGACCACTGCATGGCAGCCGCCACTCTGCCGGAGGCAAGACGGGTTCCCTGGTCCTGGATTTTAGCCAACGTGAGGAGCCGAAAGGGATCGCGGCGACCAATCAGGCTTGTGCAGGCGACTTCCATAATGCCTCGAATGAGAAAGGGACACACAAGACGCTCAAGGGAACGCCGTCTTGGCGCTGCTCTATGGAGGTGGCGCTCCAAAAGCGAGAGCGTCTCAGCAAGGTGCTGTAGACTCAGCCCGAGATCGCCCTCCTTCTTTTTCACGTTGCCGCAGACGAGTTCGCTGAGCTTTGACATGGACTCTCTTACCAGATGCAGGGTTGACGGAGGCTTGGGTCTCGTGGAGCTGACTCATTGTTGTGCCCGGACAACCTCAAACGGGATACCCTCGCGACGATTCTTTGCCGGCATAAGCCGTTGTTTCATGGCTTCACTGGCGAGTAGGAAGGCCGTCTCACGTGCAGACATGATCTCGTACCAGAAATTTATAGACTTATCTGTATCATATATTATGTGCGCTCCTCTCGACCAGAGAACCCAAGGGTTCCGCCTGCGTCCTCTCCCGGCGCGATGGGCCCGGACGGCGCCAGCACGACACGAAAGGTTGACCCCGCACCCAGGGTACTCTCCACGTCCAGGCGATACCCCAGACTCTCACAGAGCGCCTTAGTAATGGTGAGCCCGAGCCCTGTGCCACCGTAACGCCGTGCGGTGCTGGAATCCACCTGCTGGAAGGCGTCAAAAATGCTCGTCAACTTGTCGGCGGAAATGCCAATGCCCGTATCACGCACGGTAATGCATATGGGGCGCGCTGTGTGTAGATCGGCCTCCACGCTCACGGTGACGGTACCGTGATGGGTGAATTTGAGCGCATTGCTCACCAGATTCAACAGTACTTGCTTGAGTTTGAGCTCGTCGCTTTCCAGGGGCGCCAGGGATGCCGGCAACACAGCACGAAGCTGTACACCGTCTTGAGCTTGGTGCTCCACCTGCCCCACAATTTCGTGGATCAGTCTATCGAGTGCCACCAGCGCCAGATCGACTGGGAGACGGTCCGCCTCGAGCCGCGAGAAATCGAGCACCGTATTGATCAAGTTGAGCAGGTGGATACCATTAGCGCGCACGCGTTCCAGATAGGTGGTGACGAGCTGGCGGGCGGACAGCTCGGGCTCCTTGAGCAGCAAATTGGTGAAACCGATGATGGAATTGAGCGGCGTCCGCAGTTCATGGCTCATCGTGGCCAGGAAGGTGCTCTTCGTGTGGTTCGCCGCTTCCGCCCGCGTTTTCTCCAGCACCAACTGGCGGGATTGTTCTTCCAATTGCACGATCAGGGCCTGCGCCGTATGAATGGCCGCGGTAGTCCGCCGGCGTAACCCCTCCGCCGTTTTGGCGGCCATCGAGAGATAGAGGCTGCAGCCATAAATACAGAACAGCTTGACGCCCTCGCCGCTCCAGGCAATGTCACGCTGCTCAATCGTGGCGATATAGCACAACATGCCGAGATACGATAACAGCGAGACATGTGTCGCCGCTAACACATTCTTAAAGGTCGTATGAATCTGGTCCGCCGAGCGCACAATCATCAGGAAAAACAGCCAGCTTTTGTCTCCACCGGACAGATAGACGGCGAGTGTAAAGATAAAAATATCACCAATGAGAAAAAATCGGCTGATATCAAAGCAGGCAAAGCGGCCATAGGCCAGATAAATCATGAGCCAGGATCCCAGGCTGTACCCCACGAGCGTGGCGAGTACGGATGCCGCCCAAGGCCGGGGAACAGACTGGAGAATATACAGATTATGCAGAAGGACCAATAGCCCAATGAAACTCAAGCCACCGAGACGCAGGAGTGGGATCTGCAGCACGTGGAAACGATAGGCGCGCTCGGCTTTCCGCTGCTGCGCCTCGACGGGATCATAATAGATGATAAAGGGCTCTGACCCTGTGAAGGCCCGGTGCCAGAGCTGGCGTAGGGACGAAACCACGTGCGGTGCCTCCAAGCTGGGCCATGATGCACACGTCGGCATTGCCTACCTGACGTGTGGGAGGCTCATTGTAACATCATCAGGACGATACGCACACAGGCAGGTCTGCGGCCATGCGAGTGCAGGATGTCTTAGCCGCGCCTCCTGTGCTATGATGCCGTCCACATCTGACATCTCACGACAAGCCTTGGAGAGGAGACTGTATGTTACGCCTTGCCTACGTCGGAGGACTCGGGCTGATGGCCGGTCCTGCCGGAACCCATCTCAAAGCCGATGGCCCAGCCAGAGTGCTGCGCGTGCATGACCGCGGCACGCCAGGGGCACAAAGAGACACGTTTCGTACCAATTGGCGGGCGCACGGGGCAGCACTCGTGCCCACGTTTGACGCCGTGATTGGCGACGGCCAGCTCGATGGTGTGGTGGTCTGTTGTGGCAAAAACGGCGACGACGTGGGCATCATTGCCGAGCTGGCGCAGCTCCTGCACGCCCGCTGTACTACGCCGCCCTTTCTCCTGCACATGTCCACCGTCAGCGCCGGTTTTACCACCGCGGCGCAGGCCTTTTGCCACACACTGGGTATTGGCTACGTGAACTATCCTCTCACCGGCGGTCCGTTGGGGGCCCAGCTCGGTGGCGGCCATCCGAACGGTATGCTGATCCTGGCCAGTGGTGATGTGGGACTGTACGCGCGCCTCGAACCCACGTTGAAAGTCCTGGGCCGACCCAAGTATTTTGGGGCCTCCGTGTCGGCTGGGGCGGAAACTAAGCTCATTGGCCAGCATCTGGTGTTTAACGGCTGTACCGGCATCTGCACTGGGGCGGCGCTGTACGCCGAATGCTTTGCGGATGGGGCCATGGGTGGTCCACAGCAGGCGGAGTATTTTGATTTTCTCAATGGCGGCGCTGGCGGCACGCGGCAATGGGACGTGGCTCTGAGCAAGGGTGTGAAGGAGGATGACTGGGGCACCGGTTTTAACATCCGCCATGCTGTAGTAGATGCCATTTATGCGGCGAAGCTGGCGCAGGAAAAGGGCTTGCCGCGTTTCTCTATTCAACCCATGCTCAATATCACGCTGGCTTTTACCTTTGTGCTACGCAAGTATCCCACGGTCTCGACAGCTACGCACGCCATTGCGCGTGAACTCATCGCCAGTGCGGCGCGGGAGCTGGATGCGTTTATGGGTGAACACGGGGTGTATGCGCCGACCGTAGATGCCTGTCTGGCCAATGGCATTGCGGCCTTGCCGGCGGCGGTGCAGCAGACAGTGCTGCTCAACGTGTCGGTAGCGAATTTTGCGGCATAGGGCGCGAGCCGGGCGGCATGTTTCACGCTTGGAGCACGTTCGCACGCTGGGCCTCGTGCAGACCGACCATGTGCAGGAGGATGCCCAGCAGCAGAGGCGCGCGGTTGATATAATACTCCTGCCGGTCAAGAGTGATGACGTCGGCCTCCAGTTGCAGAAAACGCCAGGTGGTGCCCGTGGTGACCGCGCCATACACGATGGGGATAGCCGTCCCCTCACGGTCGTTGAGGAGTCTGGCGGCGACCATAGTCGCCATGCATTGGGCCAGACCGCTTTTGATGTTGTCATTTTTGGCTTCGACAATGATCAGGACCGGCGTACTGACAAACAGTTGTTCAGGGGACAGGGCGACCAGAAAATCACAGCTGCCGTTCAGTCCCTGACTCGCATCAACGGGGAAATCCACCCCGGAGAACACGCTGACTTGATAACCGGTGCGTTTGCGCAGCTCCACCAGGAGCGGCGCGATCAGGAGTTCTGAGCGGCTTTTTTCGGTGCTGAGCGCCAGCGCCAGGGGCAGGGTTTCCTGCAGGGTCTCGGTGAGCCAGTGACTGACGGCGACCTCGGGGATGGTGGAGAACAGATCGGTCGTCTCGTCGATACTCAGATGCCAACGCTGTTTCACATCGTATAACGTAAATTCACTATAGGCCATGGCCAAACCTTTCTTACGAGTGGGACATCACGGATGGCCCAGGTATTCTATGCCAGCGACAGGGGGGAGGCAACGTAGTATGGAGCCCACGCCGAGCTTTCAGCCCCATAACCCATTGATTGTCCAGAGTGACCATACGCTGTTGCTGGAAGTGCACAATCCCCTCTATGAGTCCGCCCGCACCGCCATTGGCGCCTTCGCCGAGTTGGAAAAGAGCCCGGAGCATATTCATACCTACCGCATTACGTCGCTGTCCTTATGGAACGCCGCCGCCGCTGGGCTCTCGGCCGAGCGCATGAACGCAGCGCTCATCGAGTTTGCCAAATACCCAGTACCGCAGAATGTGCTAGCCGAGGTACACGACCTGGCCGGACGTTGGGGCCGGGTGCGGCTCCTGCGCCAGGAGGGGGGACTGGTGTTGACCTCGGATGATACGGCCCTGCTAGTCGAGCTGTCGCGGCATCGGGCCGTCAAGGCGTATCTCGGTGCCGCGCTGACGCCGCAGACCTATGCCGTGCCGCTGCGCTATCGTGGCGTGCTCAAACAAGCCTTGACCACCGTCGGCTGGCCCGTGGAGGATCTGGCGGGCTATGTCGAAGGGCTGCCGCTGCGGGTGGCGTTGCGTGGTAACGGTTTCACGCCACGTGATTATCAGTGCGAGGCTGCTAGCGCCTTTTATCAGGACGGCACTGTCGTTGGGGGCAGTGGCGTGGTGGTGCTGCCGTGCGGCGCCGGTAAAACTATTGTCGGCCTGGCCGTGATGGCCCAGGTGCAGCAGTCCACGCTCATCCTCACCACCGGGCAGACCTCTGTGGCGCAATGGCGGCTTGAGCTGTTGGAGAAAACCACGCTCCAGGCGGATGACGTGGCGGAATATACCGGAGCCGTCAAAGACATTGGCCCGGTGACCTTGACCACCTATCAGATGTTGACGCATCGCTCCGAAAAAACCGCAGACTTTCCGCATCTCAAGCTGTTCAGCGAGCGCGACTGGGGGCTGATTATCTACGATGAAGTGCATCTGTTGCCAGCCCCGGTGTTTCGTGTCACCGCTGAGGTGCAGGCGCGGCGGCGGCTGGGTTTAACGGCCACGCTGGTGCGCGAGGATGGCCGCGAGGGCGATGTGTTTAGCTTGATTGGCCCCAAGAAATACGATGTGCCCTGGCGCGACCTCGAAGGGCGCGGCTGGATCGCCGCCGCCGTGTGCACCGAGGTACGTTGCGCCATGCCCCGTGACCTGCGCATGATCTACGCCACGGCCCTGGCGCGCGAGAAATTTCGCATTGCTGCCGAAAATCCCGTCAAGAGTACGCTGGCGCAGCGCATCCTGGCCCAGCACCCTGGTGCGCCGGCGCTGATCATTGGCCAGTATATAGACCAGATCAAGCTCATTGCCGCGGCCTGTGGCGCGCCCCTGATCACCGGGAAAACCACGCAGCGCGAGCGCGAGCGGCTGTACGGCTTGTTTCGTACTGGCGAAATTAGCTTGCTGGTGCTCTCCAAAGTCGGCAACTTTGCGCTCGATTTGCCCGATGCCGAGGTGCTGGTGCAAGTATCCGGCACGTTCGGCTCACGGCAAGAAGAGGCGCAGCGCCTCGGACGGGTGTTGCGCCCCAAAGCCCCCGGACGCCAGGCGCATTTCTACACGCTGGTCAGTCGTGACACCGACGAGCAAGAGTTTGCCCATCATCGTCAGCTGTTTTTGACGGAACAGGGCTATACCTATCGCATCACCGACGAGGTGGAGTGGTCCCTATGACAACATCGCGCAGGGCGCGCCCCCAGCCGAAAACCGCCACGGCGACGCCACACACTGCCCCGACAGCCGCCGAGACCGTCTTGCATACCAATCTGACCCTGCTGGAAGTGGCCGATCCGCTGCTCTTGGAAGAATTACGCGCCGATCGCCGCCTCGGGCCGCTGCTGGTGGCGCAGTTGTCCAACCGCGTCGCGGTGGTCAAAGCTGGAGCGAGCGAGGGGCTCATACGGGCCTTGCTGCGTGCCGGACATACGCCGAAGGTCGTCAACCCATGAGCCCCTGGTCTCATGACTCCACGTCCCCGGCGCCCGTGCCGCTGACCTATGACGCCCACCTGCCGAGCCTCAATGCTGGGGCCTTAAAGCGTATAGCCCGCCTGTGGGTCGGCAAGGAGGCCTCTAAACTCAATAAAGAGGCCTGCATCCGGGCGATTGGTCGCGGACTCGCTGACCCGGTGGCGGTGCGTCAAGCGCTGGCCGGCCTGTCGGATTTTGAGCGCGCCGGTCTGGGTTTGCTCAAGCGTTATGGGCAGGCGGTGCCGACGGATGTCCTGGCCACCGAGCTGCTCATGCTTGGCATGCCGTTTCAGGAGCGCAACCGTGGGTCCATGTCCTGGTCCATGCGTAATGGGGCGGATTACCGGGCTCTGAATAGCCTGTTGCACCAGGGCATGGTCTTGCCACAGCAGACGCACCAGGGGTATGGCTATCCTGCGGACCTCACGATAGATGAATACCACCACAGTGCCCAGGTGTTTGCGGCACCGTGTGTGCTGGATGCCGTCGAGACCGTGCCACCATGGCCACTGGCGTTGGAGCCGATCAGTAAGGTGGAGCCTGCGGTCATCACCCAACCCGCGGCAGTGGTGTTACGCCTCATTGGCATGACAGAGACGCTGCGTAAGCTGGGTGACATTCCGCTGACCACCAAAGGCCGTCCCCCGAAACCGTTTCTCACCAAACTCGCCAAACTGCTTGGTTGGGACGTAGCCCTGGCCCAGGATACGCAGGCGCCGTTGGTGGACGCCACCGGGTTCTTCTTCTGGCTGCTGGCGGGTCTTGGCTTGTATGTGGAGAACGCGTCGGGTCCAGGCCTCCGTCTCAGCGCCGAGACCACGACGTTTTTTGCGACCTCGTATGCGACCCAGGCGACACACTGGCTCAGCGCCTATCGCATGCTCACCGGCTGGGTGGAATATCGGCCACAGAGCGTCTGGATCAACGACACCGATCCATGGTATCTCAACAAATTTGTGGGGATGCGCGCCGCGCTCCTGCTGGCCCTCGGTGCCCTGACGGACCCCACCGCGTGGTATCGCATGACCGCGCTGTCCGCAGCCATGTACGAGCGCATTGGCGAATATGTCTCCCTCACGCACATGGCGCAGTTTTACCCGCTGTATCAGGCCACGCCGGAGGGGGTCGAGCACAAACGTCAGGCCTGGCGCCAACAACTGTCCGCCTCGTGGCAGGCCACGGAATTGCCGTGGCTCCGGAGCTGCCTCAGCGGACCACTCGTGCATCTGGGACTGGTGGCACTGGCCCGGGAACCGGGACAGCAGGGGGCAGCCCCCACGCTCTTCAGCCTGACGCCGCTGGGGCGTGCGGTGCTCTATGAGGCGCTGCGCAATGGGCCGCAACGCCCGGCGGCGGCGCTGGCAGTCGTGCCACCCCAGCCGCACGCGCCGTGTTGGATTGTGCAACCGAACTTCGAGGTGGTAGTGTATCTCGATCGCGCCTCAGCCACGCATCTGGCGTTCATCGAACGCATTGCGGCACGGAAACCCGCCAGCGGCGCCACAGCTCTGTACCATCTGACACGCGACACGATCTACACGGCCCTGGAGTCGGGGATTGCCGCAGACACGCTCTGCAGCACGCTGCGGGACGCCAGTGTCTATCCCCTGCCGGACAACGTGCGTCAGATGCTGGACGAGTGGGCGGCGCGGCGCGAGCGCCTGACGGTCTATCGCCGCGTCGATATGCTGGAGTTCCCTGACCAGGCCACCCGTGATGCGGCGTTAGCCGACCGGACGCTGGCCGGGCAAGCCGTGGGCGAGCGTTTTGTCGTGCTGTCACCCCGGACTCACCAGCGGGCGACGCCCCCACGGGCCGGGCGCACGGTGGATTATCTGGCAGCCCCGGTGCGCTGTCTGCACGTGGTAGAGGACGGTACGGTACACATCCTGCCTGCACACGCCGATGTGCTGGTGTATGGAGAAATCGCCGCCTGGGCCGAGCCCGGCGCTGAGACGGCGCAGTGGCGTTTGACTTGTGCCAGCATTGTACGGGCCATCCAAGCTGGCTGGACAGCCGCGAGCATCGTGGAGGGTCTCAGGCAGCGTGCCCTCCAACCCGTGCCCGCCTTGCTGAGCGTAGCCATCCGCGCCTGGGCTGGCGGACGCAGCATGCCCACGGCCGTGGCCGTGGCCTCCGATGTGATTCTGCAGGTGGCGGACCTCGATGTCGCCGAGGCCATTGCCGGCAGTACCCTCCTGCAACCCTACATCCGGGGTCAGCTTGGCCCCCGCACCTTCCTGGTGCACCAACCGACCGTGCTGGTCCTGCAGCACCATCTGGCAGAACTGGGTCTCGCTGTTGGGGACGAGCTGCGCCTCGTCGCGCCAGCCGCAGAAGCCGGGGTGTGACGACGCGACCCGGCTGACCTCAGCGGTGCGCCGTATAGCCCATAGCCAGAAGAAACATCACGCTTTTGGCCGCGGCATGCGGCGCAAAATACGCGGTCACGTCATCATCCAGGAACGTCAGGCCCGTAGCGCCCAGGCCCTGGGCGTACGCCGCCAGATACATGCGTCCCCCCATGAGGCCCGCTTCCAGTTGTGCGGCCCGATAGCCCCGATTGCCCAGGCGCTCCACAATGGGCAGCAGATCACAGAGCGCAAAGACCAGTACACTGGCCTCCTCCGCGGGATCTTGCCCCAACGCCAAGGTGCCGGCCTCCTGCCGAGACGCGCTAGCGGCCAGTAACTCCAGAGACCGCGAGGGGGGATGCCACACATACGCCCCAGACGTCACCCCTTCCACAGCATGGAGCAGGCAATAGGGGATGGCCTCGAGTCCACGGTAGCTCTTCAACGGCTGCGGCTGGTTCCCCCAATCGAGGAAATGCCGGTCGTCGAGCAGACTCTGGTAGGAATGCTTGGTTTCTTCGAGGTACGTCAGGGCTAGCCCGCTATGCCAATTGTCCATAGAGTGCCTCTTTCTTCTGACATGGGGTATGCGGCAGCATTATGCCATACGGCGTGGCACACTACGATGGGGTTGCGTGGGCGTCTGTGGCTGGAGTCCAGAGGAGCGGACAACGTCAGGCTGGTATCCTCGTGGGCCTTGCGCTGTGGGGAACAGATTTCCTGCAGCGTTGATCAGCCAGTCAGAGTGTTAAAAAATAGATAGCTATGATATACGGCCTCCTGCTTCTCACGAGGAGGCGCTCTGATTCCTTGCCAAAATGGTCACAAGACTTATACGACAAAGAATAATTATGTGCGTGGGAAACAACGCTACCAAGGCCATCATTGTCGCGACAATTGTATGGGAGGTGAGGCACGGCACCAGTCTTCCACTGCAGTCAAGAAAGCTGGAAGTGTCCTAGGATCGTCTCTTGGACACTCTTCCGGTGGATTCCTTGCGCAGCTCTTTGGCGTTGCACGCGTCCAGGGCGCACGCTTGCCTGGGGACTCGGTGGGCGTGATGCGGCCACATGCCAACGGGTGTATGCTACAGGAAAGCATCGCAAAGGTTGTTTCTTTTCTTCAGAGAACTGGGAGGCCTTTGCGAAGATTGTCCCAACAGAACGTCCCATCATTGGCCAAGCCTCTACGCATGCTATGGAGAGAGACCACTCGCATACGAGACATCATCTTGCTCAGCATGACACGCAAGACCACGGTGGTCTCCACATCTGCAGACAGGCTTCACGCGTCATTGAAGCGGTGGTGTGCACAGAACGTCCCGGCAATCTTCGAAAAATATCAGGCATGGTTCTTATCTATCTTTGTATGAACATTCTCGCCTATAAAATCTTAAAAACGTTCTTTGCTGAGCTACTACAAACTGTCAAGATGAATGTGTAGGGGAGTAAGCGACTGAGCCCCGCTCCCCGACGTCCGGTGCAAGCGCTGGTTCGGCCGGGCAGGAGTCGCGGCATGGCGCCACCCTGGAGACCCACGCCGCCGCGACCAGACACCGCCCCGCGCTCCACGGGCGCCACCGCCGAGCGCGCGCCACCCCGGGACGGCACGGGCCGCGCCCGCCGACCCGGCTCGTGTCTCTGGAAGGGGTCAACGCCCTCCACCCGCCGGCGTGTACGGGACGCCGCCTCAGGCCACCCGCACCGCCCTCCTCCCGCCCGCAGGGCCGAACGCCCGCGGTGAGCCGCCGGAAAAAGCGTGAGCTTTTCCCGGTCGGCTCCACTGCTTTGTTCGGCCCAGATGGGGAGACAGGTGGTCTCCTTTTTCTACCCCTCTCGGTTACTCACCGCGTGTACGGCTGCGTGATGATCAAGTCAGGGACAACGCGGTAAT
>SXND01000130.1 GCA_005777235.1 Pseudomonadota bacterium | reverse complement strand
TTTTTTGATACACTCTCTCGCAAGGTCGCACGGTCTACATCTGTCAAGTCTATCCCATATCGCCTAGCCACGGCTCCTCCTGCACAGTGAGATAGGAAGGGCCTTATCCTAACAGCATATCTCATCGTGACAATGCACTAGATTTGACACCCTTGCACGATGCAGTGCTGTCGACCACCCTGAAAACGGCGGAAGCGAATTTGCAGGAGCGTTATGCAAGCAATTGTGTATACAAGATATGATTCGCCAGACGTTCTTCAGCTCCAAGTGGTAGCAAAACCTGCTCCCAACGACAATGAAGTCCTGATCAAGACCTATGCCACGACGATAACATCCGGGGACTGGAGGGTGCGAAGTCTCAATGTGCCTGTCGGCTTCGGACTCATCATGCGTTTAGTGTTTGGAGTCTCAAGACCAAAAAGGCCAATACTAGGGACCGAGCTGGCCGGGATCGTTGCATCGGTTGGCAAAGATGTCAAGAAATTCAAGGTCGGTGACCAAGTTTTTGCGTTTAGCGCTGCCGCCATGGGGTGTCATGCAGAGTACAAATGTATGCCGGAAGACGGGGCAATAGCATTAAAACCAGCCAATATGGCTTACAATGAAGCCGCCGCACTATCTTTTGGCGGAACAACGGCGTTGCATTTTTTCAGAAGAGGAAAACTGCAGAGCGGGGAAAGAGTACTCGTCAATGGCGCTTCCGGAGGGGTAGGCACCGCTGCGGTGCAGCTTGCCAAGCATTTCGGGGCAGACGTGACAGGGGTGTGCAGTACCGCGAACGTGGAATTGGTGAGATCTCTGGGTGCCAGTCATGTCATCGACTACACGCAAGAGGACTTCACGCGGAATGGTGCAATCTATGACGTCATTGTCGATACCGTCGGCACGGCGCCATTCTCCCGCAGCAAAGCTTCGTTGAAGGCAAGAGGACGCCTGCTTATGGTTTTTGATGGATTACCAGACATGCTGCAGATTCCATGGGTGGCAATGACGAGCAGCAAGAAAGTCATTGCTGGGCCAGCGGTTGGGCGCGCGGAAGATTTACGTTTTCTCGCGGGGCTGGCTGAGGCGGGAGCATTCATACCGGTTATTGATCGGTGCTATCCATTCGAGCAGATCGCCGAGGCTCATCGCTACGTCGATACCGGACTTGACATCCTCCCCGGCCTGAAGGCCGAGGATTCCTGTCGTCCCTAACGGGACGAGCAAGCGTTTAGCCTCTCCCTGTGCCCCAGGGCGAGGATATTCTGTGCAGCAACGATATCAGCGTGGTACGTATAGCCACACGCCACGCAGGAGAACAAGGCTTGTTGCGGACGATTCTCTGTGGCGCTATGCCCACATGCTGGACACGTCTGCGACGTGTAGCGCGGGTGGACCGCCAGCACCGCGCCACCTCGCCAGGCTTGCTTATACTCCAGCAGGCGGCGGAACATACCCCAGCCTTGATCGAGAATCGCCTTGTCAAGCCCCGACTTTTGCGCCACCTGCCTGCCTGGCTAGTCCACCGTGCCTTGCGCCGACCGCGACATGTGCTTGACCTGCAAATCCTCACTGACGATCACTGCGTGGTTGTTGCTGGTCTCGGTACTGAGCTTGTGCAGGAAATCATGGCGGCAATGGGCAATGCGGAGGTCGAGTGTGGCGATACGGCGTTGCGGCTTCTTCCAGTTGCAGGAATACTGCACCATCCCCGCGAGGCGGCGTTGCATGCGGGCTTTCTTCTTCTCGGCACGGCAGTAGGCATGGAGCGGGGGATGCAGAACCCCATCAGAAAACGCGGCAAAAGTCGCAATCCCCCGGTCGATACCCACGTGTGCGGTGGCAGGATGCACGGGGTCGGCAATGTCCATCTCCACCTGGAAGGCCACAAACCAATGCCGCCCTTGCCTGGAGATGGTCACGTTCTTGACGAGGCCTTCGAGGTCCCGGCTGTGCCAGAACTCAACCCAGCCTATTTTTGGCAAGAAGACGGTCCGCCCATCGCGCTTAAAGCCCTGCGGATACCGGAAGCTATCCGCCAGAAACTTCTTGCGATAGCACGGTGGGGCCGTACGACCAGCGCAGAGATGGGTATAAGCACGTTCCAAATCCTTCAGGCCTTGCTGGAGGACCTGCGAATGCACCTCGCGCAGCCAGCCGTATTCGTCGCTCTGCTTCCACCAGGCCACCAGCTCGCAGGCTTCGGGATAGGAGAGGCGAGGGACACCAGACACGTAGCGGTGCGTGTTGATCGCCAGCATCTTGTTCCAGACAAAGCGACAGGCCCCAGCAAAGCGGACGAACTTGCCACCCGTGCGGCGATGGGTTTGCAGTCGGTATGTGTAGCCCTTGCGTATCTGCATGGACCTATTATCCCATTGGTCTATGGCAAACACCAACGATTTTCACATAGGGAGACATCGTGTTGTCGTATGACACGTCCACTGGGTTTGTGTGACCAAGTACCGCAGGAAGGTCTGCACGGAAGTCGCGCATGAGACGCGACGTGCCCTATGCGCCCGCCTCTGCCAGGAGTGTGCGGCGCGCCTAGTCGAAGCCCATGGCGGGTATGCCACGGGCATCTGCTCGTGGCATACCCGCCGCAAGTGGCGCTCTCCACACTGGTCAATAGCCTCAAAGGCGTCTCCTCGCGTCGTCTCAGGCCACAGCATCCCGAGATTGCCGAGCGGTACTTTACGGATGTATTGTGGTCATCAAGTGACTTTGCTGCCTCCTGTGGTGGGGCGCCGTGATCCATCATGCGGCAGTACGTCGAAGACCAAAGACAACACCGGTGAGCGCTACGCGCTCCGTGCCGTATATCTCCGCCATGCATGACGGAGCTTTACGGCACCTTCGGTAAGAAGGGGAATGTCATCATAACTCTGGAGCAGAAGAACACAACCTCATCTGGCGCTCAAGCGGACGGCGGCGCCGCCGTTTAGCTTTGCGTGAGACAGCACGTGACGATTTTTAGCAAATGCAGTCTTACATGACTCCAGTGGCCATGCGGGCCATGCCTTTGCACCGGGTGTATCAGCGCGGGGAAGGCACCACGGGATGGCTATGGCGGAAAGTGTCCGCCGTCACAAGAGGGGAGCCCAGGTCGTCGACGTCGGCCGGCAGATTACGCTCCTGACGGGCGCTTGCATCCCCACGGTGTCTATGCTACCGTGCATGGCATTAATGACTATCTTGGCGAGAGAGGGAGAGGCTATGAGCTACACACCCAAGTATCTCGGGCACGTCAACATTTATGTCCGCAACGTGGAGTTGTCGCATCAATGGTATGCAGATATTCTGGGCCTGCACACCTATGACTACATGCCTGGCCGTGCCGCTTTTCTGTCCGCAGATCAGGAACAGTCGCATGAAGTGGCGTTGATACAGGTAGGAGATGAGGCTCCCTTGCAACAAAAAGGGCAGGTGGGCTTGAATCACATGGCGTGGATGATGCACAGTCTCGACGACTTAAAGGAAGTCTACCAACGCTTGAAAGACCGCAATGTCTCCATTGACCATGTGTCAGACCATGGGATTTCAGTCGGGGTGTACTTCCGCGACCCAGATGGTAATGGGATCGAAGTCTCCTACGAATTGCCACGGAATGAATGGCCGCGTACCGACAAAGTGTTTTCTGGTGAAGGTCGGTTGAAGGGACGCTTCCCGGGGCCGTGGGATGAGCATCTGGCCCCGCAGCTCACGGCAACCCGGTAGGGTTGCGCTGGGGTGGAGAGGGGTGTGCGGACACGTCTCCACCCTCGATCACTTGCAGTGAACCGCAGGAGGATGCTGGCCGTGCAAAGAAGCTCTCGGTGCTAAGGGCGTGGTGGATGCGTTGCATCGTTCAGTAATACACGACGCAGGAATGCTGCACGTTCTTGTTCCGACTCCAATGATGGAGTGAGGAGATGGCATAGGTTTTGTAGGTCCGTTGTATGCGCTGCGGCTCTTTCCACGAGGATTTTGGCGAGCGGACCGAGGTAGGAGGCCAGTGCATCTTCCACGACTTTTAATACCTGTGGCTCCAAGGCGACGGGAGCCATGTCTTGTCCAAACCGGACAAATTTGGCTGGGTCTTGGTCTTGGCTCTGGACAACGCTCGATGGGGATACAGGGGGCTTTGAGGGCTTGCGAGCCTCTTTATGTCCCCACGGCCAGCGAATCTCACGCTTCCAAACCGAGGTTTTGGCGGGTGGGACTGCAGCTGGTTGCTCTGCCTTGGTGCGACGCGGCGCGCGCGCTACGGCAGACTGCTCTGGAGTCGTGAAGGGTGCCACATGGTTACCTATGACCTGGGAAGCCGGGGGGGATGTGACCTCCGGAGTCTGAGGACGACGTGCTGGCGCTTCCACCGCTTGACTCTGTGGGGCTAACGACAGATCCGAGGCGTGCAGTGTCTGCGGGGGCTCTGGTGCCGTGATGATGAGACGTGCCAAGAGCACGGTCACATTATCAGCCCCTCCCAGAGCGTTTGCCTCGTCGATAAGGTTGCGGCAGCCGCAGTGTTCGTCAGGGCTCGACGTGATAATTTCTTCAATGCGCTGGTGTTCAACATAGGACGACAGACCATCTGAGCAGAGCAACAGATAATCGTTGTCGCTATAGGGCAGTGTCTGAATCTCTGGCAGGACAGATTTGTCTTGTCCCACGGCCTGCAAGATAATGTTGCGATGCGGGTGGTTTTGCGCCTCTTCTGACGTTAACATGCCTTTTTTCTGCATCATATAGACGACCGTTTGGTCTTCGGTGAGGAGCGTCAGTTTCCCCTGGCGAAAGCGATAGGCTCGGCTGTCCCCCACCTGGGCAATCGTCAACAGGCCTTGCCCCACATGCACGGCGGTGACCGTGGAGGCCATATGCCGGGTCCGACCGCTTGCACTATGGAGCTGACAGATGGCGCGATGGGCAATCGCTACGGCCTCGGAGAGTTGCTCAGACAGTGGGAGTCCCTTCCCGGCAGTGTCTACCAAGGCCTGCGCCATCGTCTCAACAGTCATCTGGCTGGCGATTTCACCACCTTCGTGCCCTCCCAGGCCATCGGCTACGAGTAACAGCGTCCCATGCACCCCAATATCGTGATGAAAGAGCTCCGGTTGCATGTGGTTCCCATGCACACCAATCAGCTTCCTGGTGAGATCTGCCACCATGAAGTGATCCTCGTTATTCCCACGCTGTAGTCCGCGGTCGGAGAGGCCGAAGACGACAATACGATGGCTGGGGCTGTGAGAGTGTGGAGAGGCTGCCATCACCGTTATTCCTGTTTTGACAGCGCGTAAATACTGCGGCGCAATTCATCCATGGTCTGGAAACGCTGGGCAGGATCAACCCACAGCGCCTTGAGAATGATCGCTTCCACGCCAAGCGGGATATCCGCATTAGTTTCACGCGGAGGTTTTGGATGACCCTCGACATGCTGGAACAAGATCGCCATAGGATCATCAGCTACATACGGTGGCTTGCCCGTAAACATTTCATACATGATGATTCCGAGGCTATAAATATCGGTCCGTGCATCAATCGTCCGTGCCCGTACCTGCTCTGGAGCCATGTAGGTTGGCGTGCCTAACAACACCCCGGTCTTGGTGAGGCGGGCGTCCCCATGACTGACAGCTGCAAGGCCAAAATCAACCACCTTCACTATGCCCGTCTCGTTAATCAAGATATTGGGTGGCTTAAGGTCGCGATGTACCACACCTACTTGATGAGCAGCACTCATACCACGACAGATATCCCACACAATTTTGAGGCCGCGTTTCACATTCAGCGGCCCCTGTTTCAGCTCCTCTGCCAGGTTGTGGCTAGGGAAGTATTCCATGGAGATTGCATACGATTTTTGAATGGTGAGTAACTCGTGAATACGAATCACATTTTCATGGGTGATCTTGCGGGCGTAACGCAATTCATGCTTGAACCGTTCAATCATGCTGTCATCAGCGGCCACTTCACGGTGGAGAAACTTCAGAATAATCTCTTCCCCAACCTCCGTGTCTTCAACGAGAATCACCGCCCCAAATCCCCCTTTGCCGACCCGACGAATGACGCGGTAGCGCTTGGCCAACACGATATTGGGTTCCAGCGCATCCGCATTAATTGGGGCGTTTTCATCCCCATCATGGATCAACACCGCCTCTCCAGGTGTAGAGGTTTTCGGAGTGAACAGTGCCACAACTCCCAGACCATGCGGATCAAGCGCCGACGGCTTCAGCTGAATCATCGCGGTATTAGCGGGGCGTACTAAGACCCCTTTGCTGACGAGGGCATTGGCCGTCGCATTGGCCACCTCCTTGAGTTCCGCATCATCGGCGCTCTCGCGGACAGCCATAACCACCTTCCAGACTTGCTCGGCAAAAGAGGCATCCGTCAACGGTGGCATGGCCCGGAGTGCAGCCATACGCAAGGCCTTGTCCGTGCCTTGCGCACATTCGAGTAAGGCGGGGAGGGCCTGGCGATCTCCCATTTTGGCTAAGGCGGGAATAATGGTGGAGCCCATCTCGGGAGCGTTATGGAGCATAGCGATGAACACAGGAATAGCGCGCCTATCTCCCATGCCGACGAGCGCGTGCAGTATCTGGTGACGCTGCGTGAGGTCGGCCTCGCCCAATGACTGGGCTAAGTAGTCAAAGGCACGTTGATCTTTCTTCAAAATTTCTTCCGCACTCTGGCGGATATAGTCATCTGTATCCTGCATCAGTACGACGAGAGAGGCAAACAGCGGCGCTTCTCCCCCGGCGCACAGGGCATCAAATGTGCGCACTTTCACCCACCACTCACGCCCGCGAAGCGCTTCAAGCAAGGCACGCATGGACGCATCATCACGGACGGCATTTAGCACCTCCACTGCCCGCTGCCGTACTGCAGCTGACTCGTCCTGCAGGAGCTCGACAAGATAGTGCACCGTTTGTGGGTCATGGGCCTGGATAAGAATTTCTTTCGATTTGACTTGTAAGGTGGGGTCGGAATCCCGCAACACCTGACAGAGTAAGCTCACCTCCATCGGCATCTTCAAGTGCGCCAACCGTGCGAGTCCATCCAGTGCCGCATTCCGCACTTCTTTATAGGGGTCATTGAGGAGATTGGAGAGGGTGTCCCGGACGGCTTCCGTACTAAAACGCGCCAAGAGGCGCACCATATGCAGCCGAATCGTCGGATCCTCACTACGCGTAGCACGCAGTAGATCAGGCAGTGCCGCCTCGGTCACCGAACGCTCCATCAAACGGAGCAGGGTGGCCCGATGGTCCCGATCCACCGTATTGAGCATCGTCATAAGGGACTTACAATTGAGATGATCTTTGCGCTGGGTCAGGACTCTCCCAATGACCGCCACGGTTGGTTTCGGCGTTTTGGAGTCGATGAACAGGTGGAGCAAACGATTGGCATCGTATTTCGACCCTTTAATAAACACTTGGGCCATGCTTGAAGCTATCTTGGGGTTCGTATGAGTCAGTTGGCTCACAAAAAAGTTAAAGGTCTCATTATCGAGGAAAGCGGCCAAGAGTTCTTCGATGACTTCAGCATTGTGCGCACTCGTTAAGGCGTCTAGAAACCGTCCGAAATCGGGCCTGCCAATATTCTGGAGCCGCGCAATCGCCTGAACCGTTTCGTGACTATACGGATCCTGGGCGGTGAGTAACACAGCGAGAGCTTTTTTTAGCTTGTACGCATCCAGGAAGCCCATGCAAACGCACCTTCTTGCTGACTCTGCCATGGTTACGAGCGTGCAGGAAAGGACAAAAGTCAACAAAAATCATTCAGTAAAAGTTCACGCCAAACAAAATAAGCCTGCCGGTTCGCACGGCCATAGCACAGACCAGGGACTGCTCGATCCCAGAGGGCTACGAGAGACAGTGTCACGCGAAACTTACATGAAAAAACTCTCTATCTCTTAGGTCATTGTAGGCAAGATGGCCAGGCCGCGCAAGTTAAAAACACCGTTTCCCCTCCCAGCACGTTGCACAGCCGCGCTATGGATACCCGACTGCACGCATTCGACCTCCTCGTCGCATACGCTTACCAGCGCGTATCCTCAGGGGCATACCACGGACGCTGCGGGGCGGTACGGCGTCGGAGTGGGAGCGCCCAGAGGCAGCCGACCACAAAACCGCCGATATGCGCCCACCAGGCCACTCCTCCAGCCCGGGTAGACGCAACGAGGGCGCCCAGGCCACTCCACAAGTTACTCACAAACCAGAAACCGAGGAAGGCCACGGCGGGGAGCTCAATCGTCTGCACAAAAATAAAAATGGGTACGAGGGTCACCACTCTGGCATGCGGGAAGAGGAGCAGATAGGCGCCCATGACCCCAGCGATGGCGCCGCTCGCCCCCACGGTTGGTACCGGGGAGCGGGTGTTAAAGGCCACGTGTAAGGCCCCGGCGGCCAGGCCGCTCAGGAGATAAAAACTGAGGAAGGCACCGCGCCCCATACGATCTTCCACATTGTCACCGAAAATCCAGAGCGACCACATATTCCCGATGATGTGCATCCAACCGCCATGGAGAAACAGCGAAGACACCATAGTGAGGTAAGGAGGTGGCGCTGCGACAGCGAGCAACCCCCCGGAGAGGCGTAGACGTCCAGGACAGGAACCGGTCAACGTACAGGGGACAACACCCCACTGCGAGAACACCGCGTCGAGGTTGCGGGCGCTCAGACTGAGTTCCGCGAGAAACACCACGACATTCACTACGATCAACCCGAGGGTGACGGCGGGAAAACGGGAGGAGGGAATGGTGTCGCGCAAAGGAAACATAGTGCCCTTTACTCCTGCGCCATGCCAGCCTACTACTACCCACGGTACGGGGCACGGCGCGCGTGTCGCGTGGGGCCAACAGCGCGTCAACCTACCACGAGGCGCTGTCGCGCCGATCACTGATGAACATGTGTCCTGGGGCGTGTGTCAGCACCAACGCGGGTTTCGTCTGCATGACGACGGCCTGCGGCGTGACCCCACAGGCCCAGAACACGGGAACTTCCTCTGGGGCAACAGGGACAGCATCCCCAAAGTCTGGACGTTGGAGGTCACGGATGCCCAGGGCCGCCGGATGACCCAAATGCAGAGGCGCCCCATGGGCCGCCGGCAGACGACTCGTGATCTGCACCGCTGCGACCACAGCCTCAGCAGCCAAAGGGCGCATACTGACCACCAGCGGACCATGGAATACGCCTGCTGGTCGACACAAACGATTGGTGATGAACATGGGGACATTCACGTTGCATTCCAGGTGGCGCATGCGCATCCCAGCGTCCATCAGCGCCTGTTCAAAGGTAAAACTACATCCGAGAAGAAACCCAACGAGGTCCGCACGCCACACCGCCATGAGGTCATCGACCTCTTCCACACATACCCCATCGCGATACACACGATACCGTGGGATGTCGGTGCGAATATCCGCCCCTGGCGCCAACACCTGCGATGTCGGATTCCCAGGATCGAGGACTTCCAGCAGCGGGCACGGTTGCGGGTTACGCTGGCAAAAGAGTAGGAAATCGTAGGCGAGATCCCGTGGAACCACCACAAGATTGGCCTGCGTATAGCCAGGGGCCAGCCCGGAAGTTGGCCCCCGCCATTGACCAGCCCGAATACGCTGCCGGAGTTGCGGCGGTGTGAGACCAGCGTACGCGTGCGACGGAGAGGTGATGAGGCCCATCTCCAGGCCCCTAATGTTGGGTCGGCGCGGCGTCCATCTGTGCCAACAGATGGTCTGCCTGTTCGACAGCTGCGGTCACCGAACCATAGCGTGGCCAGCACCGAAAGAGGAGGGCGAGGATCACACTCACCCCAAGACACACACCGGCAAAAGTTGCCATAATCCCCCCTGTCCCCATAGGCTCCCTCCTGTCTCTAGCCAGGCGCACGCTGCGCGAGTCTCCAGGCGCCGCTACCTACCAGGTCACAGCATGTGAAGCTACGACCGTGTGTCTTCGTCTGGCGTCAGAGGCCCCAGATCAAACAACAATTCGTCGAGGTCGTCATCCGCGGGCGTGCTCGGTGGTGTTGACGCAGTCGTGCTCCGCGCCGCACTGTCATGCTGTAGCGTATTGATGATCAGGGCGGACACATCCTCCGCCTCTGGCTGCGACACATTCAGCTCCAAGGTCAGGCGTCCGGAGTGCTCATCCGTGGAGTACCCCGACTGTATCAGAGACTCGTGGCTCGACGAGGCCGTGTCGAGGTCTGCGCCTGCGAGCAGTTCCCCAGTACTCGGCAGATGGGAGGCTGTCCGCGTGGCCTCATCTAGCAGACGCTCGTCTACGTCTGCGGGCAAATCTGCCGGGTATAGTTCTATAGTGAGATGTCCTGTAGGCTCAGCCTCCCCCAGTCTCCCCAACGCAAAAATATCTGAGGGCGTTAACGTCTCTTCTTCATCCATCGCAGAACGCGGCTGCGGGACAAATGCTGGCCCAGCCGTCAGCGGCCACAGCGACCTTGCCTCGTCCGCCGCCGAGAGAGGTGCCTCCTCGCGTGGGGGCAGCCCATCGATCTCAAACTCAAAGGACGGGACGAGGTCAGTTGTTTCTAAGAATGGTTCTCGGGAGGAGGGCGTGTGCGGTGGCGAGGTCGAGATAGATGCATTAGACTCGTCGAGTGAGAGTTCATACACATCAGAGGTATCGTCGTCAGACTCGACCGCCGGGCCACTTGGCACATGAGGGTTCTGCAAGTCGTCTAGCGTCTTCGTCAACGCGCTGAGATCATCCGTTGCGAGGGTGGGCTCGCGGAACTCCCCACTGCCCTGCGCCCCGGGGATAACGGCGGTCGAGTCATCGGCGAGTACCACATCACTCATGGGTAGCGACGGTAAAGACCCCGAAGAGTCCTGCGTCGCCTCTGCAGACTCTTGGGGTGCCTGAGAAGACGTGCGGTGACTCTCGGATGGCCCCTGGGTCATCCCCGCCGGCAGGGTCATCTGGCTGAGATCGAGCTCAAGAGACTCCGTGGGCGGTCGCGACGTGGTCATAACCTTGGGAGCATTCTGAGCGGACGTGGGGGAAGGTGCTGGCGGCTCTTGAAAGAGGGATGTCGGCAACTGTACAGAAGGCACCCCTGCCTCCATCTCCATGGTAAGGTGGCCGGGCAGCGTAATCGCCCCAGGACGTAACGACGCGGGCACGACCGGAGCCGGAGGGAGTGGCACACCCTCTGGCGGCGTGCGTGGTCCGCGCAAGTGTGCGGCGAGTGCAGGTGGCATGTCCAAGGCGTCAAGTTCGAGTGTCAGATGATCTACGCCGCTGATGTCGTCTCCTGGCGGCTGGCGGCCAGGAGATACTATGCCGAACGAACCACGTCGTCCGGCTGGCGATGCCAAATGATCGTCCAGGCTAATATCGAAATCGTCGTTGTCCCCGGCATGCATCGTCACTTCTTCGTCCATCCCGGCGAAGAGATCGTCAGTACCCAGGTCTCCGAAGACGAGGCTCAAATCCATAGAGCCCGGTTGGAGGACTGCCAGGCCCACCTCGCGTTTAAAATTTGCGAGATCAATGCCACACTTGCGGCATGCATCCAGATAGTCATGGCTAACGTAGTTACACTTTGGGCATTTCATCGTGCAGGCTCTCCTTCCCAGGTCTAGGGTCCCGCGTTTAGGCGCTCGTGAGGACAATGTGTTCTTGGTGCTCGCCAAACACGGCACGGAGGGTATCGGCAATTTCCCCAAGCGTGGTATAACACTCCACCGCGTCAACGAGGATTGGTACCACGTTCTCGCTGCCACGGGCAGCCTGATCGAGGCGCTGCAACGCAGCACGCACCTTGGTATTGTCTCGCTGCGCGCGCAGCGCCTGCACCTGCGCCACTTGCTGGCGTTCAAGGTCGGGATCCATGTGGAGCAGTGGTGGCACGGGCTCATCATCCAGCGTATACGCATTCACTCCCACAATAAGGCGCGCCTGTGTTTCAATATCCTTTTGATACTGATAGGCGCTTTCCTGGATTTCGCGCTGGGGGAATCCCACTTCGATGGCGCGGACAGCGCCGCCCATCGCGTCAATGTGGTCAATATACGCCTGCACCCGCGTCTCAATTTCCTGGGTTAATGCTTCAATCGCGTACGCCCCCCCGACCGGATCGATCTCCTCGGGCACGCCCGTTTCGTGGGCGATAATCTGTTGCGTCCGCAGCGCAATCTGTACGGACTCTTCCGTGGGTAACGCCAGGGCTTCATCGCGCGAATTCGTATGGAGTGATTGAGCCCCACCAAGGACTGCAGCCATCGCCTGCAAGGCCACGCGGACGATATTATTATCCGGCTGCTGGGCGGTCAGCGTGCTGCCGGCAGTTTGCGCATGAAAACGCAACATCTGGGCGCGTGGTGCGGTGGCATGAAAGCGATCACGCATAATATGCGCCCACAACCGACGGGCCGCGCGGAATTTGGCAATCTCTTCCACAAAATGGTTGTGGACATTAAAAAAGAAGGACAACTGGGCGCCAAAAGTGTTGACGTCCAACCCCGCCGCAATGGCGGCCTCGACATACGCGATACCATCAGCGAGCGTGAAAGCGACCTCCTGGACTGCCGTTGATCCCGCTTCCCGGATGTGATACCCGCTAATACTAATGGTGTTAAAGCGGGGCATGTGCTGGGCCGCATAGGCAAAGACGTCTGTGATCAACCGCATCGATGGCTTCGGCGGGTAAATATAGGTGCCGCGGGCGATGTACTCTTTCAAGATGTCATTCTGAATCGTGCCCGTGAGCTGCGCCGGGGACACCCCGTGTTTCTTGGCCACCGCAATGTACAGCGCCAGTAACGTCGCTGCCGTGGCGTTGATCGTCATGGAGGTGCTGACTTGATCGAGGGGAATGTCCTTGAAAAGGGTCTCCATATCCCGGAGCGAGGTAATCGCCACCCCCACTTTCCCCACTTCCCCCGCCGCCATGGGATGATCTGAATCGTACCCCATCTGCGTCGGCAAGTCGAACGCCACGCTTAAACCCTTTTGCCCACGCTCCAGAAGAAATTTGTACCGCTGATTCGACACGGCGGCGGTGCCAAAGCCGGCATATTGGCGCATGGTCCACAACCGCCCGCGGTACATGGTGGGATGAATGCCACGGGTGAAGGGAAATTGCCCAGGGAAGTGACGTGTCTCCAGAGCGTCAGCGTCAGGAACGTCGAGCGGCGTGTACAAGCGTTGGAGTGGAATACCTGAGGAGGTGGGAAACGCCGTCTGACGCTCGGGCGCGCGTTGCAGGAGCGGCTCAACGACGTCCTGGTGCCAACGCTGTTGCTGACGCGCAATTTCCTCGCTATCATGGGGCGATGTCATCCGGGACTCCTGATATGCCATGCATTTTGACCTGTGCGGAGCGAGATCGCCTCGCCGAGGAGACAGCCCCATCTCGTCACAACACACCGCAGCCCTCACGCCACAACTATGCTTTGCAAGTCAAATAGTTATTGTTATGTATAACCTTCCGAGAAAGTCTGCCATATAGGGGGGGGAAAGTCAAGAGCAGGCACTTGCTCTTGGCCTAGGTGATATGCTACTTTGAGACACGTCACACGGGGAGCGCCGACTTGAATAAAGTCTTGTCAGAGAAACGTGCGCAATATGTCCAGCAACTGCTGAGCAAAACGTATGCGGGCATCCTGAAAAGGTCTACGCCCTTGGGCAAAGGCTTTGAGCAGACGATTTTTGGGACAACACCTTATAGTCAATCTAATACTATTGACCGCCGCGTGGAGTTTCTCCTGAAAATGTGTTAAAGCCTGTGCCCCCACACGTAGGCGGTTGCCCGTGGCCTGGCACAGTATTCTCGCTTTGAGGTCTTCTTGTTGTGTAGGTGCTTGTCGTGAAACGTCATGCTAGAGTACAACGTCCCAAAGCCCTCTTCGCCCCGATGCAGGTGGACGACATTGACGCCGTCGTGGCCATTGAACTCGATTCGTTTACCATGCCCTGGACGGCAGCGATGTTTCGTTCGGAGATGCAGAACGAGCGCACGTCGCGCCTGCTGGTAGCCCGCATGCCACACAAGGGTGACATCATTGTGGGCTATCTCGCGTATCGGATTGTCCTCGATGAAATGCACATTATTCTGCTTGCCGTGGCGCCAGCGTGGAGGCAACAGGGCATTGCGCGCCAGATGCTCGGTGTGGGGATCGACGAAGCGCGGGACGCCGGATGCCTGCGGGCGACCCTTGAAGTCCGCGTCTCCAACACTCCGGCGCAGCAGCTCTACTATGGGCTCCAGTTCGCCCCAGTCGGCACACGTCCCAAATACTATATGCAGCCGACAGAAGACGCGATGATCTTATGGCGCGATCCTCTGTGAGCCGCTCTAGAGCGTGGAGAGTGACCCCATCGACACGCCTCCCGCTGCCCTATACGCCGCAGTCATGGCAGGGACACGGCGTGCGGGGCCTGGCCCATCCCCAGCTGCTGGCGTGGTTCCAGAGCGTCGTGCGTCTGGAGACCCTGCCGCTGACGCCGACCCTGCGAGTGTATCGCGAACGTCCGAATAGCGTCTATGAGATCGGGACGCCAGCGGAACTCGATCTGCCATGGTCCCGCCTCGTGGTGAAACGTTTTGGCTGGCGTGGCGTGCAACATTATCTCTCCAGCCCGCTCAAACGCTCGCGGGCCATGAAAGCGTACCGTACGGCCTGTCACCTGCTGGAACACGGTTTGGCCACGCCTCTCCCGCTAGGGGTCTGTGAAGCACGGCGCTGGGGTTTCGTGCAGTACAATGTCTATATGACGGCGGCCATCCCCGACGTGATCACGCTCCAGGAATACTACGCGACCCTGCCTGATGGGCCTGCGGGGTTGGACGAGGTACTCCGGCTCGTGGCCGCCTATACGCGCCGCATGCACGACAGTGGCTTGTGGCACCGCGACCTGGTGACCTCCAATCTCTTGTTGAGTGGCCCTGCCGGGCACCGGCAGGTGGCGTTAGTGGATTTGAACCGGGCCCGCCGTGTCCCGTGGATGCCGTTAATGCTGCGCGCCATGGATCTGGCCCGCATGGGGTGGCATGCCCAACTGCCGCAGTTGTGTGCGTTTTACAGCGCGGGACGTTTTTCGGTCACACGTTTGGTGTGGTACATACGTCTGTACAGACAATGGCGAACCTGGCGCTGGCATGTCCGCCAAGCGCTCAAGCCCCTGCGGGCCCGACTCCGTGTGTAGACCGCGGGTGTCACCGTGAGATGATGAGGAAAGGCGAGAGGTGACGACTCCGCCAGGTAAACCAGGCGGCTTCTAGGGACCGGCACCTGCGCGTGTCACCGAACGAGAGGTACGCGACCGGGTCTCTTTACCCTACGGCTCCGTCCGGGCCGAATCGTTCTGTCACCCACTGTACGCTGCAGAATACGGCAAGTCAAGTAGGACACAGCTGTTGCCCGCACCGGGCAACAGCTGTGTCCTCTGCCGACTGCAGTTGGCAGTCCCCAACGAGGATTTTCTATGGATACTGCAGTCTTAGCACAGTTACAGCAGGCGGTCGAGGCCGCGCCCACCGATACGGTTGCGCGTCTGGCGCTCGTCCAAGGGCTGATCGCTCTCCAGCACTGGGAAGAGGCCGCAGCCGTGGGACAGGTGCTCCTCACCACGGCGCAGCCGCCAGCAGAAGCACATACCTGCATGGGGATCGTCTACGCCAAACAAGGCCGCACCGACGAGGCGGTGCAGCAGTGGCGTCAGGCGCTCGTCACGTCCCCCGATGATGCCCTGACCTTGGGCAATCTGGGTATCCTTTTGGCGCGTCAGGAGGATCTCCCCGCAGCCGTCGAGTTGCTGGAAAAAGCCGTGGGCCAAGCCACGGAGTGGGCAGAGGCACATTATGCGCTGGGGACCGTCTTCCTCCGTCAAGAACGGACGTATGACGCCATCCGAGCCTTTGAGCGTGCCATTGAGTGTTGCACGCCATACCCTGAAGCCCACTTTAACTGCGGCAATGCGCATGCCCTGCGTGGACTCAACGAGGATGGCTCCGTCGACTATTATGAGCTTGATCGAGCCGCGACCGCGTATAAGACCGCCATTCAGCAGCGTCCTGGGTATGCCGCCGCGCTCTATAATCTGGGCATGGTCTACCAGCGTACGCGCTCGGTAGAAGGCGTGCGGGTATGGAATCAGTACCTGGAGGCGACGCAGGAGATACCTGAGGAAGAGACCTGGCGCCTCCGAGCCCAGGAATATACCCGTGATCTGGAAGACCGCCTCCGCTAGCCTATGACGGGCCCATGCGTCTTGTGGGGCAAGGCCGAGGGTATATCACGCCTGGGAGAGCCGGGCAGGAAGGACAGCCGTATGCAGGAAGTCGATGAGACGCCACGGTCGCCTACCCGTCGCACCTTTTTACGCATCCTCGGTCTCGTCTGGCTGACGAGCATGGGGCTCATCCTCGGCGGGGCCCTGCTGGCACCACATCTAGCCTCCATCGCCGATGCCGTCCTCCATCAGACGGTACATCGTCAGTGGATGCGCTTACGCGTCACATCCGAGCCGTCGGTGTTTGATCTTTCGACACCGGCACGGACACTCCAGAGTTATTATAGCGCTCTCTATCACGGGGATGTGCTCCGCATGACCCAGCTCACCGACGGGGCGTTGCGTGAGCAGATGCACCAACGGGTCTCCACCACCACCACGGCCCCGGCATTCACGCCCTATCAGAGCTTTCTCCGTACGGAACAACACGGAGAACACGAGGTCGTCATGCTGGAAAAACTGCACCTGTTCTGGAGCAATGGCCTGCGCTTTCTGCTGCAGCGTGAGGCCAATCAGTGGCGCATCGTCAGCGTGATGCCTGTGCCCTAACCGCTCTCGTGGTACCGTCTCCCCTGATACGTGTCGCGCCGTTCGAGCTCCTGTTCGATACGTTGGAGCGCGGCGCGTTTGTGCAGCGACCAGGTCGGTGCCACCAGCATATCGCGCGGCGCATCGCCCATCAGGCGCATGATGATCATCTCGGGAGGCAGCACCTCCAGGCAGTCAACCACCAGGGTGGCGTACTCGTCCAGACTCAGAAGGGGCACCTTGCCCTGGTGATACTGTTTTTCCAGCACGGTGTGACGCACCACATGCAGGTGATGGAGTTTGATCGCATCGAGGTGGAGGGCGGCGAGTCGCTGCATCGTGGCCAGCATGTCAGCCGAGGACTCCCCAGGTAGGCCGAGTATGACGTGGGCGCAGAGCTGGAGGCGACGTTGCTGCGCGCGGTGCACCGCATCATCGAACGCGGCCACCGTATGCCCCCGGTTGAGCCAGACGAGGGTCTGCTCGTGGCCGGATTCCAGGCCGAGTTCCAGCCAGACATACGTGCGCGTGGCGTAGTCGGCCAGCAAATCCAACACCGCATCTGGCACACAGTCCGGGCGCGTGCCAATCGCCAACCCCACGACATCCTCGCAGGCGAGGGCTTCGTCATACAGCCGTTGGAGCTGTTGTATGTCGCTATAGGTGTTGCTGTAGGCTTGAAAGTAGGCCAGGAATTTGTCGGCGCCGTAGCGTTGCTGGACCACACGTTTGCCCTGGGCCAGTTGTTCCGTCACCGACACACGCCGATTGCCTGGACTGAAGCTGGCATTGTTACAATAGATACAGCCACCGACGGCCACCGTGCCGTCGCGGTTGGGGCAGGTAAAGCCCGCGTCGATGGAAATTTTGTGCACCCGACAGCCAAAGGTGCGCCGGAGATGCGCGGCAAAGCGGACATAACGCTGGCCAGGACGGGGGAGAGTCGGTGGAGGCATGCCGCAACCCTTTCTCCAACACCACAGCGAGAACAGGCGAGTCAATGCCATGGAGTATAGCAGGCTGATGCGGTGAACACCATGTGCGGAGAGGACGTCGAGTAGCGCGGCCAAAGCCGACAGGAGAAGTCCCATGTGTAGCATGTGACGCTGTGCGAGAAGCCTTGGACACTGCTGGGCACAGCCTGCCAGTGCTCTCCATGTGGACATCCCCTGCGTGACCAGGAAAGAGACGGTACAGGTAACGGGCCTGCACCGTCGCAGCAGTAATCATACGTCACTTGACTCGCACCAACCTGTGCACAGGCTGCAAAGATCCCTGAATCAATCTGCAAATGTGCTCCCCACGATGCAGAAAGGACACGCCCATCGCGAGATGCTGAGCGCGTACGGCGGGCGGCTCAGGTGGTCAAACGCAGCAACCGGCTGGCATTCCCCCCCAGCACCGCTTCTTCGATATCAGGCGCCAGCCCCAACGCTCGCACCTCGGCCACTGGGTGGGCCACACCTGCTGGGAGGGGGTAGTCACTGCCCATGACCAGACACTCCTTACCGTAGGCACTGACGAGATAGCGCAGCATGTCGGGACGGAAGGCTACGGTGTCGAAGGTGCACTGCGTGACGTAGGTGGACGGCGGGCGTGGGATGGCCGTTCGGCACTCCGGGGACATGCGATACCCCATGTCGAGTCGCCCGAGCAGGCTGGGCAGGGCACCCCCGCCATGATACAGGACAACGCGCAGGGCCGGATGGCGCTCCAACACGCCGCCGTAGATGAGCAGCGCCGCCGCCAGGCCCGTGTCGTACAGGTTGCCCACGAGGTTCCCCAAGTTATAGCGCGCCAGCATACCCTGTGGGGTTGCCTCAAACGGGTGGATGCAGACGACCATACCCAGGGCTTCCGCCGCGTCCCAAAAGACGGCGAATGGTGGCTCGTCCAGACCCTGCCCCTGCACGTGCGGCGGGATCTCGACACCGCGCAGCCCGAGTTGGGCGGCACGTTCTAACTCACGTGCCGCCGCGGGTGGGTCTTGCAGCGGTACCGAAGCGAGCGGCAGAAAGCGTGCTGGATACCGTGCGCAGGAAGCAGCCAGGGCATCATTATTGACTTGCGCGATGGCCAGCCCGCGTTCGGCCGAGACCTCGGGGTACATCACAAACGGTACGCAGGAGATGGCCTGGATGTCCACGCCTTCGGTGTCCATGTCGCTCAGGCGGGCTTCGACCTGGGTGATCCTGGCATGCAGCGGACGTCGCGCGCTGTCCTGGATGACAAAAAAGCGTTGCCCCTCGCGCTCGATAATCCGCGTGTTGTAGTGCGCGCCTTCGCGCTCCAAAAACGCCACCACCTCTGGCGCTACCAGGTGGTTGTGCATATCGATCACATGAACCATGCCCCTGCCCCCCTCTTCCGCGCCGCGCGGCGATACGGCATATACCGTCCAACCTCTCCATCCTGTGTGCGTATTGTGCCACAGCCCTGCGCTGCATGCACTGGCATAGCCCTTCCACGGATGCCCCCCGCCTCTGGACGGCTTGTCAGGTGCGAGATGAGCACGTATAATAACGCCCTTAGCGCTGTGCGAGTCAGAGGGCTCAGGCGCTGTCGCCTCCTGTCATCCCTGCGTCATACCGTGCAGCGCGCTGGTCGCTGCTGGGTGGGTGCATCCTCGTCCTCTCGCCATGGAGACATGCGCATGAAAGTCCGTATCGGCGTCGGTTTTAGCGGCTGGCCTTTTGTGCGGACGCAAGATTTTTGGGATTTTGTGGACTTGATTGAGGACAGCGGCCTGGACTCGATCTGGTTGAATGACCGCATTCGCAATCCGACCCCGGCGCTCGAGCCCATCACCGGGCTGGCGATGATTGCCGGACGCACAAAACGTATCAAATTTGGTATGAGCGTCGCCGTCATGCCCGTGCGTGATCCGCTCGTGTTGGCCAAAGAAATCGCCACCATTGATTTCCTGAGCAACGGTCGGATGCTCCCCGCCTTTGGGCTCGGGGTCGATAACGAGGCGGAATGGCTCGCGGTGGGCCGGACTCCCAAACATCGTGGAGCCATGACGGATGAAGCCATCCCGCTGATGCGTCGCTTATGGAGCGAAGATGCCGTGACCCATGCTGGGCAATTCTACAACACGCACGAACTGACCTTGTATCCCAAGCCGAAACAACAACCCCTGCCCGTCTGGTTTGGTGGACGCTCCCCAGCCGCTTACAAACGGATTGGCCGCCTCGGTGATGGCTTCCTGGGCTCCTACCAACCCCCGGAGGATGCCGGCAAAGCCGTGTGTGCCATTCGCCAGGCCGCGGAGACCTATCAACGCACCGTGCCCGAAGACCACTACGGCACCATCGTGCCGTTCCATTTTGGCGATGAAGACATCAGTGGCGAGATTGCGGCCTTGGTGAAGCGCATCAATCCGCGCCTCCCGTTCGAGACCTACGCGGCGTGGCGCACGCCCGATGCGGTGCTGCGCTGCATTGATGCTTTTGTCGCCGTGGGGATCACCAAGTTTGTCATGCGCCCCATGACCACTGGCCCCAGTATCAATGCACAATTTGCCCGCCTCGCTGAGGTAGTGGTGCCGTGCTATCATGACTAACCTGACAACGGGCTCCCGCCCACGCTTCTGGCTCGCCATGCTGGTACTCTGGGGTCTTGTGCCTGCGGTGAGTAGCGCGCAGAGCTGGAGTACGGTGACCTCGCCTGCCCTTGGTGCCCCACGTGCGGTGGGATCGTACACGGCGGGCTGCGTGCAGGGCGCTGAGGCCTTGCCGCCTGATGGGCCTGGCTTCCAGACCATGCGACGCTATCGCCAGCGCTTTTTTGGCCATCCCACGCTGATGCGCTATCTCTACGACCTTGCGGCGGCAGCGACGCAGCAGCGCCTCGGCCTGCTGTCGTTTGGCGATCTCGGCCAGTCGCGTGGCGGTCCGACACCGAGCGGCCATGCCAGTCACCAGACGGGTCTTGATGTGGACATCTGGTTCATGCTGCTGCCAAACAGCCAGCCGCTGCCCGCCGCGGAACGGGAGACCATCAGCGCTGCTTCTTTCGTACAGGCGGATGGGCGGACGCTGACGTCCCAGTGGTCCCCACAACATGGGCAATTGTTGCAGCGTGCCGCCCGTTTTGAGGCCGTAGAGCGCATTTTTGTCAACGCGGCGATTAAGCAGGCCCTCTGTCTGCAATCTCCAGGAGCACCCTGGCTCCAGAAGCTGCGTCCATGGCGGGGGCATGACGATCATTTCCACGTCCGTCTACGCTGTCCAGGGGGTGATGCCGAGTGTCAGGGGCAAGAGCCTATTCCAGCTGGCGATGGCTGTGGGGCGGAGCTGGCGTGGTGGTTCACCGAGGAGGCACGCAAACCCCTGAAACGGACGAGTGCTCCCAAGCCGCTTTTACCCGCAGCTTGCACGGAGATTCTCCACAAGTGAGGCGTGGGCACGGTCGGAGAGCGCGTCTAGAGCGTGTGACGGCTCAGTAGAGCCTGGATGGAACAGCCAGGGAGGGCAGGGCAGCGGTCGAGCACTGGCGCGACAAGCATGAGCGGCGCCCTAACTGGCGCAGCGCATAGCGTTTCTGGCGCCGTGGCGCCCAGCAGGGTTGTGAGCGGCGCCGACTCCGGCTCTAGCTGTCCATGTCGTAAGTCCTACGCCAGTGCCACCCTGGGAACGCCGGGCTCCAGCCCGGCTCCAGAAGCCACGCTGGAGCGTGGCGCTCCCAGGAAACACCATGGAGCACTGGTGGTGTATTTAGGAAACAGACATCTAGGCGTCGACCAGCGGGCTTAGGGCCACAACAATAGCCCACTCTGCTGGGGTCACAGGCTGCACAGACAGCCGACTGCCACGTTGAATGACCTGCATCTGCTCCAGGCCGGGAGTCTGTTTCAAAGTTGCGAGCGTGATCGGCTCCTGAAACGTCCCGACGTAGCCCAGATCCACCATCATCCACGTGGGATTGGCCGCCTCACTTTTCGGATCAAAGTGTTTGTCGGCGGGATCCATGGCCGTGTGGTCCGGGTAGGCTTCCCGCACCACCTCGGCGATACCATAAATACCCATGGGCTGGGTATTACTGTGGTAGAAGAACACGCCATCACCAACCTGCATGGCATCGCGCATAAAGTTGCGCGCCTGGTAATTGCGCACCCCATCCCAGCACGTCTGGCCCTCGCGCTGCAAGTCCGCAATCGCGTACAGATTCGGCTCGGATTTGACTAGCCAGTAGCGTTGTGCACCTGCCATGACTAGGCTCCTGGCGTGGTGTGCACCCGGACATCCTGCACGGCCTGGGCAATGTCACTGGCTTCCAGCACCATCTCCATCAGGGCCACGTGCTCTTCGTAGACCTCCGGGGCGACTTGCGTTTTGACGGCCTCTTCCAAGATGTGATACACCGGCAAGCCCAGCGCCACCCCGGCGAGGGCTCCGGCCCAGGAGGGATCGCCCTCGGTGACGGTCATGGCGTAGAGCCGGCTACTCTCAGCATTCGGCGTGCCGAGCAGGACGACGACGTCAGAAGGGTTATAGCGTTCGGCCACCCGCTTAATATCTTCCTGACCTTCCAGGTCAAGGGCGCCAGCCGCCGTTCACACGAAGCAGTAGGTCGTCTCTAACACCACTTCCGCCCCGGCACTCCTGGCGCACTCGGCAATGGCGCTGCCCTGGATGCCGTCACGTTCACCCAGTGCAATGATTTTTTTGCCCTGCAAGTTCATACGTTTTCCCCTCCGGGTTGTCCTGCAGCATTACGCTCCAGGAGAAACGACATGCCATCGGCCATCTGTGTCATGCGCCCAAGAAACAGGCTGCCCTTGGCCAGCACCATCACACGTTGCAGGCTGCCATCACGCAGGCCATCCACGGCATGCGCCAGGAACGGCACCGCTGAGGCAATATGGCCCTGCGTGGGTGAGAACCCTGGCATGCCATGCTTAGCCACAAACGCCGGCACCTGCGCTAGGGTAATCTCCTTGCGCAGGACCGCGAGCCCGGCAATGACCCGGTAATTGAGTTGCGGCACATTGCCACTACCGGCGGGCTCGGTCAGCTCCGGGTTATGCAACTCGGTGGCGTACTTATCGACGTCCGTAAAGTGTAAGCCCAGCCGCGCCAGGGGTTCGCTCACCAGATGCTCGAAAATGGTCTTTTGCGACGAACCAGCGGCCACAGTATGCCGTCCGAGGCTGTCGAGGCGCAGCCGAGGCGACTGGCCATCATCCGGCCCCACCAGGATGGCGACCGCGGCCAGCACATCCTCTAAAATGGGTTGATCGTGTTGCAGATGGCCGCGGTACTTCATGCCCAGCTTGGACAGGGCGCAGCCCCCAACCACGGCCACCTGCGAGAACACTCGGGAACTGACCAGACTGCCGGCTAGAGTGAGCGCATGTACTGGACCGCAGCAAAAGCCTTTGATGTCCACCCCAGTCGCCTCCTGACAATGGCTCATCTCCGCGATGGCCTTGGCCAGGTTGCCGCCACCGCGCTGGTAGCGATCCCCCACGGCCTCTTCACCACTGTTGAGCACATAGGGAATGGTCAGCGGATCGACCTGTTCTTGGGCCAACAACGTGCGCAAGGCCATCACCGCCGAGGCTTTGCAGGCCAGATTCTCCAGCAGCACATCGGCCTGCAGGGAGCTGTCCGCTTCGTGCGCTGCCAGCATGCAGCCAATGCGGCGTCCGTCACGCAGAGACAGCGGCAGCGCTGGCATGCTGCCCTGGCACTGCGCGGTAATGTCCGCTGCTGAGACTCCAGGGCCCAGCCGGGCCAGATCTGCCGCCGTGAGCAAGGGATGCCCCGCGAGGGCGTGCCGTGTTTCTTCGACAAAACCCGCTTCAAGATGCAGCAGATCAAAGACATCGCAGATTTTCAGCAGGCCATAAAATTCTGCTTCGGGCATCAGCTCGCCATGCGCACCCCAGCGCGTCGTGGGCGTGGTACTGGTAAACCACGGCTGCGGTATGCTGGCCAGGGTATCAGGATGGATGTGGCCCAGGAAGGCGCGATTGGGCGGATAGGCCAGCGCCGCGTCGTAGCTGCGCAGATGCGTACTGATGGCGTCAGCGATGCCGGCATCACGGGCCATG
The DNA here is from genome assembly GCA_005777235.1 of Pseudomonadota bacterium. GTDB lineage: Bacteria > Tectomicrobia > Entotheonellia > Entotheonellales > Entotheonellaceae > SXND01. The sequence goes on along the minus strand of SXND01000130.1, from coordinate 9,054 downwards.
TCGCGGCTCGGTTTGGAACCATAGCGCACGAGGCCCGGCGTATGGGCCAGGAAGACACGCACGCCACGGATGACCGGCTGTTCGAGAGTTTGCGTCACGCCATGTCCTTTGCCAGGTTCTGCCCGCACCGAGGGAGTACACCATGGGCAGACTCTACGGGAAGGCTCAGGGCAGGTCAAGTGTGAACCCGCGATGCTATGGGCACACCAGCCGAGTACCTACCAGCTCTCCTTAGTTACTCAAAAAGATCGTTCACGGCCAGCCGCCATCCTGGTACGGCGGGTTCCGCGTCGGCGCTCTCGCCACGCCGGAATATCACCGGGGATGCAGGATCACTGGCCTTGTAGGACTTGATAACGTCATCACTCAGTAAGTCCACATCCCACAGCACCAGGGTACCACAGGCGAAATAGTCAGCGCGTTTGGCTGCCATCTCACGTTCTGCTGCCGGGCCGTAATCATACTGACTGCGTACCTCGGCGGCGAATACTGGGGCACCCGGCGGAAAACGCATGTCAGGAACGGAGCCGACATACCATGAGGCATCTGGACTGAACGCTTCGCGATGTGGTAACGTGACAGCGAACGCCACATTATTCGGAAAGGCATACCCACCGCCATACTCGCGCTCATAGAGACGCAAACGCATGGCAATCTCAAGACTTGCCCGACTCGGTCTTCCTCCCGTTGGCGCCATGCGGACAATCTCCCCATGTACCAGTTCGGCCTTGCCTTCGACCTTATACAGATCGTCGAGTGTGGCGAGTGTTTTGGTACTCACGGCTCTTCTCCTCTATGGATGCGCTGGATTATAGCATGCTCACCTCGTGGGGACCGGGTGTGTACCCGCTTATGGCCGCTTGAGGAGACCTTGGAAGCGTGATAAGTATCACAACTATCAATGTAGAGTCTGCATGGTCTTGCCAGACACCGCCGGTAGCTGTGGGAGGGAGGTGGAGCACGTGGCACAGTACGATTTTTTCATCGCGTATGCCAGTCCTGACCGGCGACAGGCAGAGGAACTTCTGTGGTTCTTGCAGGATGAGCAATGTGTGGTGTTTCTGGATACGCAGCTGCCCCTAGGTGTCCCGTGGCCGACAGCGCTGCATCAGGCGCTCAAGGCGTCACGGGCACTGGTGGTGCTGGTGTCAGCGCACACGGCGACGGCGTGGTACGCACACGAGGAAATCGCCAGCGCTATCCAGCGCGCCCGGCAACAGCCCGCGCAGTGCACGGTCATCCCGGTGCTCCTCGACGGGCAGTTGTCAGGGATAGCTGGTATGCCCTACGGCACAGGGATGCTTCAGGCCCTGGATGCCGCACGTCCAGGCCAGCTCCAACGCGTCGCGCGCGACCTCGCCACCTGGCTGGCGGCTCAGGAGCCGGTCGAAGACGCCACGGTACCACTCGCTGCGGCCACCTATCAGGCGCTGGGGGCAGCCCTACGCCTGGACCGCTATCCGCACTGGAGCGGCGTGCTGGAGGTCTGTGGCCGTTACCGCCACCTGTTCTTTCTCCTGCACGGCACGCGGCAGCAGAATGTCGGGCTGTTCGTCGAGCGTATCCAGCGCTATTTGAGTAGCGAAGCGCGTGACCGGCATCTGGTGTACCGCGTGCCTTTTAGCGTGGAAGGCATCACGCCGCGCAATGGCGCTGATTGGCTGCGGCATATGCGTATGGCGCTGACTGACGGTGCCAATCCCCGCGGCAGTCTGGCGCAGGCGGCGCAACACCAGCCCGTATTTCTCATCCTCGGCTTGCGTCCGCTGGACCGGCTCGACGCGAGCCAGCAGCATGCTTTACAGGCATTTATGGCGACGGCGCTCCCGGAGCTGCTGCGTCGGGAGCCGCCCTCCCATGATGTGCGTGTGCTGCTAGCCCTGGATTACGATGCCACGGCGGTATCCGCGGGAGTGCCGGTGCTGGTGCAGCAGGCCCAGCTCTGGGGCCGCATGGCCCAGGACAGTGGGGTGCTGCACTACTGTCCTCTGCCGCCGGTGACCCTGCCCACCTGGCAGGATGTGGAGCACTACATTGCCACGGCCTCCCTGGCGCCTGCCCCTGACACGCTGGAGGCGCTGCGGCAGGAATACCAACGCCTGACCTCGGGCCGCTCCAGTACGTATCAGGAACTGGCCGATCTCATTGACCGCTATCTCCAGGATGCTTGAGCCATGGACAGCTCGGTTGCCTATCAGCCACCGTACCCCAGGTTCGTAGCGCAGCGCATGCTGGGGCGCCATCGTCGCCCGTTCCTGGCCGACCCCGAACTCTTAGCCGCGGCCAACGTGGCGCTGGCTTTGGAACGCCCGCTCTTGCTCACCGGCGAGGCAGGGTGTGGCAAGACCGACTTTGCCTTTGCCGCCGCCACGGGCCTGGTGGATGAGGCCCACCCCATCCCTGAGGTGGCGCGCCCGCCGCTGGCACAGTACGTGCGTTCGGAGACCCGCGCCCGCGACTTGCTCTACACCTACGATGCCGTGCGGCGTTTTGGCGATGCCCAGGCCGGTGACGAGGCCGGCAAACGCCGAGCCGCCTGGCCGCAGAATTACGTCACCCTGGAAGCACTCGGGCAGGCCCTGATCTCCCCGGTACGGCGTGTGGTCTTGATCGACGAGATTGACAAGGCGCCGCGTGATCTGCCCAATGATCTGCTGCGTGAACTGGACCAGGGTCAGTTTGAAATCCCGGAGATTCCGCACGTCCAGCCTGACCAAGCCCAAGCCATTGAGCCGGAGCATGCCCATCTGCGGCGCCAGATGCAGCCGCCGTCCGGTGCCCCGAGACCGCTGGTCATTATTACCAGCAATGTCGAACGCCAGCTCCCGGACGCGTTTCTGCGCCGCTGTGTGTTTTTCTACATCCCGTTTCCAGGCAAGCAGCGCCTGATCGAGATTGTGCAGGCCCACTTTCCTGAGACGACCTCGCCTCTGCGCGCCAGTGCTGTGGACGTCTTTCAGGAGTTGCGCCAGGGGTTCCGGCTCACCAAGGCACCGGCGACCGCTGAATTGCTCGATTGGGTCAGGGCCCTGAGCACCGTCTTTGCTCCCGCCGACACCGAGCGCTGCCTCACCCAGGCGGCCATCCAGGCGCAGGGCAGTCGGAGTGCAGTGGACTGGCGCGCCCTGCCGGCTCTGGGCTGCCTGCTCAAACTACGCGAGGATGTGGAACGCGTCACCCAGGGGGCCTGAGATGAGCCTGCACGCTGTGCTCGACGCCATCCACACGCACGGGATTGTGCGCCTGGGGCCAGCGGAGTATCTACAGGTGCAGCAGCTCCTGAGCCTGCGCCCCGATCTCAGCCACGCTGAACTCCGCGTGGCGCTGGCCTCGTTGCTGGCCACGAACCAGGAGGAATGGCAGCAGATCGCCACACTGTTCGAGGTATATGAGTCGCAGAGCGCGGCTACCTCGCCGCCGCCCGACCCGTCACGACACGGCGCGTCCCAGCCGTCTACCCAGCAGCCTGCCCCTCCCGTACCCCCAGCCAGGCTCCCCTGGCGTCTTCGCCTGGCTCGGGCCTGGCAGCATCTCCGCCACATGCCACGCTGGCTGGTGTATGGCCTGCTGGTCTGCGGCCTCAGTGTGGGCCTGGCTGGGCTGCTGGTATCGCTCCTCCAGCCGCCGCTGTCCAGCCAGGACGCCCGCCCAGCCACGCCCCCGCCGCCCCCGGTACTACCGCCCGAGACCCAGGCATCCTGGATACGCGTCCCATTGCTGCCGGAACGCCGCATCCAGGCACCCAGCCCGGCACCGCTGCGCCGGCTCGATTGGCGTGACGGGTGCGCTGCGGCACTGGCCGGGCTACTGGTGCTACTGGGCCTGCGCTGGTGGCGTTTGCCCGTTCAGGTCGCGCGTCTGCGCTAGGCTCAGTCTACGGCATGGCAGCAGCGTAGTGCCCTGGAACGCTGCCTCCTGGCGGAAGACGCTGAACGCCAGCACGCTCCGGTGGCGCTGACCTATCAGGTGGAACGGCACGCCCCGCTGTCTCCGCAGGCCATCGACGATGCGGCTACGCTGCTTGGTCGCCTGTTTGGCGCTGGCGTTAGCGACGATCTCGACGTCTCGGCCACGGTGCGGCACAGCGTCGAGGCGGGTGGGCGTTTTGTGCCAATCTTTGCTGCAAGACCGCTTGCCCATGCGTTGACCGTGCTGGTGGATGTTGAGCGTGGGGCGCACCCGTGGCTGGACGGCCTCACCTGGGTGCTGGAGCGCTGGCACACCCTCGGGGTACGCCTGACGCGCTACGATTTTCGCTTTGATCCGCAAGGGCTCAGTCTGCACCGCAGCGGCCAGCCCTGTACCCTGCGTGACCTGGCGCGTCACAGCACGGGCGGACCGCTGCTGCTCATCTCACGCACGCTCAGCACCCAGGGCTATCACGCCGAGGCGGCCTGGCTGGCCGCGCTGCAAGCCTGGCCGTGCACAGCCTGGCTGGACCCTGACCCGCGCCCGCTGGCAGAGCGGCCACGGGCGGCGCGTCAGGACATACGCCGTCTGGAACAGGAGCACGGCTTACAGCGCTTTCCCTTCAGCGCCGCTGGTCTGCTGGCCCTGGCGCGTTATTTTGCTGCCGATGGCCAGGGCGTACCTGCGCCCGCCTGGCCCACCCTGCCACGGCTGGCGCAGCCCGAGGTCGAGGCCGCCCTGCGCCAGTGGGCCTTGCTGGCGGCGCTGGTGCCGGATGCCACCTGGGAGCAACTGGAAGCCATCCGGCAGCATTTCCCGGAACTACGTCAGGTGCTGCCTGAGCCGCACGCTGTGCAACGCCTGATTGACTGGGTGGCACGGGAAGACCAGGAGCGCCAGCCGGAGAGTGGGGACGGGCGCACCCTGGTGCTCAGCGCCACACTGGTGGAGCGCCTCATCCGCCAGCAGCGCGACCTCGACGCCGGGCAGCCGCGTGAGGAGCACCTGGAGGTGCGCGGACGGCAGTTCCTGCTGCACCAACTTGAGGCCACGCGCCCCGAGGATGCCCTGCTGGCACAGTTCTGGGACTTGAAACGCGTGGCGCATCGTCTCGTGCTGGAGCCGGAACAGGCCCTGGCCCTGGTGGCGCCGCTGCTGGGCTGTGCTGTGGAGCCGGAGCTGCTGGAGGTGCTGGACATCGCCCTGGCGCGGACTGAGGCGACGCCGGCCTACGATACTGGCACACGCCACACGCTCGAACTGCTGCTGGGCCGGGCCCTGGATCGGGTACATCCGGGGGCCTTGCTGGGCCGTCCGTGGCGCGCCTGGGGCCTGCCGGCGATGATGACCGGCGCCGCCACGCTGCTGGCCGGGCTGCTGCTGTGGTATGGGCCGTCCAGTATACACACCTGGTTGCGGCGTCCGTCGCAGCCCGTGGTGGCTACTGTGGTAGCGCCAGCCATCCAGCAGCTCGTCAAACCAGTGGGCCTGGCACGCACTATCACCAACAGCCTGGATATGACGCTGGTGCTCATTCAGCCAGGGGAATTTCGCATGGGGTCGGATGCACAAGAGGCATACGGTGATGAAAAGCCGGTGCACACAGTGCGTCTAACCCAGGCTTTTTACCTGGGGCAGTATGAGGTGACGCAGGCCCAGTGGCAGGCGGTGATGGGCAAGAATCCAAGCCAGTTTCAGGGCGATGCCAACCGTCCGGTGGAGAACGTATCCTGGGACGAGGTGCGGAAGTTCCTACAGCGTCTCAATGCGCGGGAAGGGACCACCACGTATCGTCTGCCCACCGAAGCGGAGTGGGAATACGCTGCCAGGGCCGGAAGCACCACGGCCTATAGCTACGGTGATGATCCCAGCCAGTTGCGTGACTATGCCTGGTATCTCGAGAATGCTGGCAATACCACCCATCCTGTTGGCCAGCTCAAGCCCAATGCCTGGGGCCTCTATGACATGCATGGTAATGTGTGGGAATGGGTATGGGACCGGTATGGACCCTATACTGCAGACGCTGCAGTGGATCCTGTGGGTTCTGCAGCGGGCGCGTACCGCGTCCTCCGAGGCGGAAGCTGGCTCGGCCACGCCGGGTATTGCCGGTCGGCGGATCGCCTCAAGGCGCACCCCGGCCTCCGCGATGGCCATCTCGGCGTGCGCCTGCTGAGGACGGCCCCGTAACCCTGGGCTCTGTTACCCTGTTACCTTCTGCAGAGGTTGGGGTTGAACGCCTGGAGGGTCAGAGGGGTCTGCAGCCCGCAGCGAGGCGTAGCCGCCAGGGCGCCAGACCCCGCCGACCCGGAAGGCGTGGGGTCCAGGGGCGTAGCCCCTGGTCGCCGTCGCTACAAGCGTTTTATTGCAAAGGAGTTATCGTGTCCCGGCGCTTGGTGGGAGAGAGCCGGCGATTACCGTGTTGAGGGGTCCAGTGGAAAGCTGCGCACCACGCGCAACCCCACCTCCGGGGCACGCCGGGAGGGCGGCTGCATCGTGCGCGCCGCGTTGCGTGCAGCGCGAAATGACTGCCAGGAGCCGCCCCGCACCACCCGGTCTGTGGCGACGGCATCCCACACCCACTCGGCGACATTGCCCGTCAGGTCATACAGCAACCAGGCCTGCGGCAGCCGCCGCCGCACTAGGGCCACCGTGGTATAGCCGTCATGGCAGGCGAACCCCGGCGTCTGGACTGAGGCCGGGGCGCTCTGATCCAACACATTGGCATAGCGGCAGACATCGTCCTCGGCGTCGGTGCCAGCATAGCGCTGCGTGCTGCCGGCGCGCGCCGCATACTCCCACTCTGCCTCGGTGGGCAGCCGATAGCCCTCGCACGCAGCATCGTCCCAGGCCGGTTGGGCACTGTCGAGGCGGTAGCACGGGGTCAGCTCTTCCAATTCCGAGAGTCGATTGCAATAGGCCAGCGCTTCAAACCAGGTGAGGCACACCACCGGCAGGTCCGCACCCTCGGCCGCCGGGCGACAGGCCGAAGCAGGGCTCGCCGGCAGCGCCTGCATCACCTGCTGGTACCGCGCCTGCGTCACCTCAGTCACGGCCATGGCAAAGGGCCGGGTGATCTCTACCTGGCGCTGCGCCTCATCCGCCTGCCGTCCAGGCTCATCAGCGGGACTGCCCATCAGGAATGTTCCGGTGGGCAACAGCACCATCTCCGGCCTGAGCGCGGCTCCTGCACCCGCCGCCGCCGTGCCAGATATGTCTACCGCCTGCCGTGTGCGCCAGGCGATGACTCCCCAGGGCAGCAGCAGTCCCACGAGCAAGAGCCCACCGCCGAGCCAGCGTAGCCACGCCGCTGGCCACAGCACTATGGGCCGCAACATCGTGTCCAGGCTATGCGGGGGCATCATGCGGCACTCCAGGGGTAACAAGGTTGAGCGGCCCGTACTAGCACCGCGCCCCAAGCGTACAGGCAGCGCTGTGTACGGCGCCAAGCGCGCCGGCTCACGGCCTTGCAGCAGTTCCAAATCGTATCGCAAGCCTTGCCATTTCAGCGTGGGGCTGGCGCCCCGCCCTCTTCGGGCCAGAACGCTTCATCCAGGATCTGTGCCGGGGTCCAGGGACACGTCGGTGGGAACGCCGTCTCGTCGACCTCCAACGCGGTGGCGGCCTCGTCTCTGGCGATGATGTACGCTTCCAGGCATTCCTCGGGAACCGTCGGCCACAAGCTCGGGTTGCGGCGTAAGCGCTTGGCCAGCAAGCGTCGTTGAGTGCGGCAAGTCGTTCGCCAGCCCCGCCCCGCGCGCGCCAAGTCCACTGGCCGGAGGTGTGCGGCGACGGCCAGCTTGAGCAGATGGGTCAGGAGCACCAGCAGATGGCTGGCGAGGGCATCGCGCTGGCTGTGGCCCACGTCTTCAAGCTCCTCAATGAGGTGTGCGAGGTCCAGCGCGTCCCAGGCCCCGTCCCGCAAGCACGCGGCTTGCGCCTGAGTCCAGGCGTACAAATCATGCTCGTATAACGTCGCGTTCTTTGCGTGCATACGGACCCCCTCCCCGCTCATGGCAGTCTCCCTGCGCAGGATGCCGTCAGGGACATGTCCCGTGGCACAGGTGCGCCCGCACCTGCATGAGCGCAAATCCCAGCAGATTCAGCCCGCGCCATTGCGCCGGACGGGTGGCTGCTGGGGCATCGGCGGCCAGGCCTATGCCCCAGACGCGATCCACCGGACTGGCTTCGACGAGGATGCGCTCACCCGTCTGCACGAGAAAACGTCGGAGTGCCGCATGTTGGCCGAATTTCGCCATGTTGCCCTGCACCACAATGGCATCCCGCTGCTGTACCCAGCGTTGTTCCTCAAAGCCCTGCACGGTGCGCCCGAGCTTTTTGGCCACCTCAGGATGCGAGGCGGCCAGGATCTGTGCATACGCCCGGTGATCCCCAAACAGGCGGGCTTTCTCCGCCATCATGCAATGCTCAGCAGTGGCATAGGTGATGCCCTCGACGGTAAACGGCGCGGCCCACCACTGACTCAGGCATGAGGCACCGATAGAACCGTCGGGGCGCGGACGATGGCCCCAGAAGAAGAGATAGGTTGGCTGCAAACCGTTTTGGATGGCGGCGAGTAACGTCTCGGTGCTCATGATAGGCGCTACAGACATGGCATCGTCCTTCTTATGCAGTCTGCGGAGTCACAAGAATGCGCCCTTTCACCTGCCCCTGCAAAATCGCCGCAATCGCCGTCGGCAGGTCACGCAGCGTGATGACCTGCGTCATCTGCGCCAGGTGCTGTGGCTTGAAATCCGTGGCCAGGCGCTGCCAGATGCTCTGGCGATAGGCCATCGGGCAGGTCGCGGAGTCGATCCCCAGGACATTGATGCCGCGCAGTAAAAACGGAATCACCGTGCCGGCAAAGTCGTGGCCCCCAACCAGACCGCACAGGGCAATGCTGCCACCGGTGTTGGTGGTGCGCAGGAGATAGCTCATGGTGGCGCCACCGACCGTATCCACCGCGCCAGCCCAGGTGCCGCGTAGCAGGGGCCGCAGGCGCTCGCCGCTGAGGCTCACCTCGTCGCGGCTGAGGATCTGGCTGGCGCCCAATTGGCGTAAATAGTCGTGCTGGTCGGCCTTGCCGGTGCTGGCGGCCACCGTGTAGCCCTGCTGGGCCAGGAGAGTCACCGCCACGCTGCCCACGCC
>SXND01000129.1 GCA_005777235.1 Pseudomonadota bacterium | reverse complement strand
GCTCATGACAGTCCGCAGGTTATCCGCTGGTATGCAGTGTGTAGAGAGGTCGTGCTAGGTGGGGAGGTAGCGGTGCCCTGTAACCCGCAATCCGCTATAGCGGGGCTGAATTCCTATTGCTGAGGCCGCGTTAGGCTGAGTTTTCCCCTAGGGAAAGTGTTGAGGATTGGGTCCTGTGCAGCGAGGTGTTGTGAACCCGGTCAGGTCCGGAAGGAAGCAGCCGTAAGCAAAGAGCCTCGGGTGCCGCAGGAGTGCCTAATCTGAGCTGGAAATAGGGTGCGGAGCTCTACCCTGGCAGGTCGAGGCTAGGTGCACGATCTTCTGCCTGCGACGTCAGTGAGGTAGCCGCAGGAGCAACGTATGGGGTACCAGGTTACAGCACGCAAATGGCGCCCCCAAACGTTCGACGATGTCGTCGAACAACAGCATGTCACTCGCACGCTCCGTAATGCCATCCGTCTAGGCCGTATCGCTCATGCGTACCTTTTTGCTGGCACGCGTGGGGTGGGCAAAACCACCATGGCCCGTGTGCTCGCCAAAGCCCTCAACTGCGAGCAAGGCCCTACCGAACATCCCTGTACGACCTGTCAATCGTGTCAAGAGATTGCGCAAGGCACCTCCCTCGACATTGTCGAAATCGACGGTGCCTCACACCGAGGCATCGACGAGATTCGTGACCTCCGTGAGCATTTACACTATCTGCCCTCGCGTGGGCGCTACAAAGTCTATATTCTTGACGAAGTCCACATGCTCACCAAGGAAGCGTTCAATGCGCTGCTCAAAACCCTCGAAGAGCCCCCAGCGCATGTCGTCTTTGTGTTTGCTACCACCGAGCTTGAACGTATCCCCCACACCATCGTGTCCCGGTGCCAGCACTTTGAATTTAAGCGCGTCTCGCTCACCGGCCTGGCGGAACAGCTTGGCCATATTACGCGTAGTGAGGGCTTACACATCTCACCCGCCGGCCTGTTGCGTATTGCGAAGGCTGCCGAGGGCAGTATGCGGGACGCGCAAAGTCTCCTCGACCAAGTCATCGCCTACTGCGGTATGGAAGCACGGGACGAGGACGTGGACCAGATTCTCGGCTATGTCGGGATTGAAGCCTTAGCCCAATGTTTGCACGCTCTGTTCCGGCAAGACGCCGCAACGGCCTTGCATCTCCTCACCGTCTTGCAAGGCGATGGCCACGAAGCCACCGGGATTACGCGGGCGCTGCTTGAGGGTCTGCGGCACCTCATCGTCCTCAAAACTGTCCCCAATCCTACCGAGTTGATTCCCCTATCCGAGACGGACATCGAGACGCTCCGTACCGTAGTCGTCCACGCGAGCATTGAGGAAATTTACGGACTGTTTCACACCCTCTCCGCGGCTGAACAAACCCTGCGTCATGCCAGCAATCCGTTCCTCGTGTTGGAGATGACACTGGTACGGATGGCCTGTATTGGGCGTGTACAGCCCCTGCAAAGCATTTTAGAGCACCTCCAGCAGTTAGGCGGTGACGCTCCAACCGCCACGACCTTCCCCCTGCATCCTGTGATTCCGCCACCGCCTCCGGCCCTGGTCCCACTCACTGTAGCGCGCAATGGACATACCAAAGACGCTGCGAAGAGCCCGCTCCCACAGCCGATCACCCCGCCACGAGTATTCGACGTCGTGGAAGAGCCAGCGACCGCTCAGTTTATCGTGGCAGAGCCGCCGGTGGGCGCCGAGGAACCGCCAGCCGTCCCGGCTCTCGTGACAGAGACGCCGGTCGTTGTCGAGGAGCCCGCCGCCGTCCTGACGCTCGTGACAGAGTCGCCGGTGAGCGCCGAGGAACCGCCAGCCGTCCCGGCTCTTGTGGCAGAGCCGCCGGTCGTTGTCGAGGAGCCCACCGCCGTCCCGGCTCTCGTGGCAGAGTCGCCTGATGTCAAAATCACACCACCGGCACAACCCACCACCGCTGCTGAGGTATGGGCAGCCCTCAGCCAGTATATGGTGAAGCGACGCCCCCTCCTGGCCGCGCATATGGTGCACGGAAAGCCCCTGACCTGCGATGCCCAAGGCCTCGTGGTAGGATTTACCAATAACTATGCCTTAGACTCTCTACAGGATGAGCGCAGTGCTGTGAGCGAGGCTGCCCAGGCATGCCTCGGATACCCGCTGGCGGTAGTGCTCGAACCTATACAAAGCGAGGTGCCAGAGACCCCTGGCACCACGGGTGCCAGCCCCGTTTTGCAACGCGAGGCTGGGGTGTTGACGGAGATCCAGCGCCAGAAAAATACCTTAAAACAAGACGTGATCGATATTTTTAGCGCAGTACCTATCTAAGGAGAGAGCCGTGAGAGGTGGCATGGGCAATTTGATGAAACAGGCCCAACAGATGCAGCAAAAGATGACCAAGCTGCAAGAAGAAATTGCCAAAAGAACCCTGGAGGCCTCCGTCGGTGGTGGGATGGTGACCGTGACGGTGAACGGGAAGAGTGAAGTGCTCCGCATCAAAATTGAACCGCAAGCGGTCGATCCAGAAGATATTGAGATGCTCGAAGATCTGGTCGTCGCAGGTGTCAACGAAGCCCTGCGCAAAGCGCAGGAGATGATGACAGAAGAGATGGGCAAACTGACCGGGGGCCTCAAAATTCCTGGCCTGTCTTTCTAACCAGCACGTAGGGAAGACATACCATGCTCCGACCACGTGCGCTGGATCATCTGGTGGAAGAACTGTGCCGTCTCCCCGGCATTGGAGAGAAAACGGCGCAGCGTCTGGCTTTCTTTATGCTACGCTCTCCTAAAATCCGTGTGGAACGCCTGGCACGTGCTCTGGTCGAGGTGAAAGACAAAATTATTTTCTGTACCGAGTGTAGCGGAGTCACAGAAACCGACCCGTGCGCTATCTGCAGGGATCCGTCACGTGATCGGGGTCTGATGTGTGTGGTCGAAGATCCGAGCGATGTGTTTCTCATCGAGCGCACAGCGGCCTATAAAGGACTGTACCATGTGCTAATGGGGGCGCTCTCGCCCTTAGATGGCATTGGGCCAGAGCAACTCACAATTGATAGGCTCCTGAAACGCGTCACCGAGGGCCACATCCGCGAAATGATCTGTGCCACGAATCCTGATATGGAAGGGGATGCCACCGTACTCTATCTGGCCCACTTGTTGAAACCACGCGGCGTGCGCCTCACACGCCTGGCGCATGGTCTCCCCGTGGGCGGACATCTCGAATACGCCGATGAGGTCACCCTGAGTCGCTCATTAGAAGGACGACGCGATCTCTAGCGCCGTCTGCCTCGCAAAGGCACATCCCTACCAGATCTTCGCGTGCAGTGCCCCAGCTAGAACGCCACGCGTTTAGCTGGGGGTGAAGCACGCGTGGCGCGGTGAGCGCAACAGCTTTTTCCCTGGTGTTTCCCCTGATTTATGATATATTCATACTATGAATTACCGAACCGTAGAAATACATTGGCTCCCACATACTCCTTCTGAGTGGCGCACGTTTACCACCTCTCGCAAGGAAGCGGCGCGCCTGTGGAGTGACTTGGTGGCGCGACACCACCGACTGCGCAGGCGGCGCTTGAAGTGGCCGAGCAAGGGACGCTGGGAACGGTGGGCACGCGGCAAGTACCCGGGGCTGTCGGCGCAGTCGGCCCAACAGCTTCTTGGGGAATTCTGCGCAGCGGTGCATAGTACACGCCAACTGCGTAAAAAAGGCCATGACGACGCACGGTATCCCTGGCGTAGACCGCGCTTCCATGACGTGGTGTATACCAACCAGGATGCGCGAGTCCGCGATGGAGACCTGATTTTGCCCCATGGCACCAGTGGCCGGCTGCATATCCCTCTGCCAAGAAGAGCCTTGCCAGGCCGCTTAATGGAAGCCCGGTTGCAGATGGGACGCCTGATGCTCGTCTGCGAAGTCGCAGAGACGCCACGTCCACAGCAGACCGTCATTGGCGTGGACCTGGGCGTGAATACCCTCATCGCGGCGACCGATGGCACGAAGGCTCTCTTGATTAGTGGACGTGGGGCAAAGGCCTTGGTGCAGGCTCGCAACAAACACCTCTCCTCGCTTCAGGAAGCCCAAAGCCATAAAGAGCAAGGCTCGCGCCAGTGGCAGCGCTTGCAGCGCCGCAAGGCGCGCATGCTGGCGCAATCGCGCAGGCGTCTGCATGATATGACACACAAAGCCACGCGCAAAGTCGTGGAGGCGTTTCCCAATGCCACCTGCTTTGTCGGGAAGCCGTTTAATGATGCGGCGCAAAAGATGGGCAGACGTCAAGCCCAACAAGTCAGCAGTGCGTGTAATGCCAAACTGATTGCCCAGTTGGATTCCAAATCCTGTGGCGCCATCCAGGTTGATGAACATTACACCTCGCAAACAGGTCCTGTATGCGGGGAACGGAACAAAGGCCGGCGGATATATCGCTGTCGTAGATGTGGCTTGACCGCTCCCAGGGATGTCATCGGGAGTCGTCATATCCTCTGCCTTGGCCAGCATGGCCGCTTTGTTCCTGGTTGTCGTGTGCCAAACACGCTGCACTTTGTGCATCCCTTAAAGTATCCTGGCTTGTCGCCAGGTAGCACAGGTGGACACCCTGGAAATAGCTTGGGCTTGTCCCAAGAAGCTCCAGCTAAACTGCCATGCAGTGAGCTGGAGAGTGTCACGTGCATCACCGTGGAAGTGAGATAGTTGATGACACCCCTACGGGCTTCCTTTCACACGCTCGGCTGCCGGCTCAATCAGGCGGAGACCGCGACCATCAGCGCCACGTTTGCGGCGCGTGGCTATAGCATCGTCGCGTATGGCACCGATACCGATGTCTGTGTCATCAACACGTGCTCGGTCACCGAAGGGGCAGACGCGAAATGTCGCCAGGCCGTACGCGCGGTACTCAAACACTCGCCGCACGCCTATGTCGTCGTCACCGGATGCTATGCCCAGGTCGGTGTGGAGACGTTACAGCGCATCCCTGGCTTAGACCTGATTGTTGGCACGGAACACAAGATGCAGGTGGCGGACCTGGTCGGTATCCCGAAGAAAGTCGGTCACGCTCGCGTGGTGCACAGCAGCAAAATCAGCCGCGGCGATTTTACCATGGCCGGAGTCGGGCACTACGAGGGGCAGACCCGTGCCAACTTGAAAATCCAAGATGGCTGCAACTTTGCCTGTGCCTTTTGCATCATCCCCTTTACGCGTGGCGGAGCACGGAGCCGCACGCTCGACGATATTGTGCGGGAGGCGCATGGGCTGGTGGACCTGGGGCATCGCGAGTTGGTGCTCACCGGGGTCAATATCGGCACGTATGCCAGTGGCGGATCTGACCTCCTCCACGTCCTGCAAGCCCTGGAGCGGGTGGATGGACTCGCACGCCTACGCATAAGTTCTATCGAGCCCACAACGGTCTCCGAAGCGGTGCTCGAATGGATGGCGACCTCGACCAAACTCTGCCCCTATTTGCATGTGCCGATCCAAAGCGGTGATGATCACGTCTTACAGCGCATGAAGCGGCACTACACCAGCGCGGAGTTTGCCGCCTTCATCGCCGGAGTGGTGCGCCGCGTGCCGGATATCTGTCTTGGCACCGATGTCATGGTCGGTTTCCCTGGCGAGGATGACGCGGCCTTTACCAATACGCGCACTCTGCTGGCGGATCTGCCCCTGGCGTACTGGCACGTCTTTTCCTACTCGGAGCGCCCGCATACCCTAGCGCAGCGCTATGCGGAGCGCGTACCGCCAGCACGCACGCAGGAACGCAGCCGTATCCTCCGCGAGCTGAGCACACGCAAAAAAACGGCGTTTTACCGGCAGTTCATCGGTCGCACGGTGCGCGTCCTCGGTGAGCAACGTGAGGCGAGTGGGCTGTATACTGGCTTTAGCGACCACTATGTCAAAGTCGGTATTCGCACCGAGGCGGAGTTGGCGAATACGTTGCGGCAGGTGCGTATTGACTCTGTCGAGCAGGGTCTGGCTCTTGGCACCCTGGTAGATGACTCAACTGTTTCCCCCCACCTATGACTTGCAGAGGAGAACCCCATGCCCGTTCGCATCACACGCGTGTACACACGCACCGGCGATGACGGGACCACGGCTCTGGTGGGCGGCGCGCGCGTGCCCAAAGATACGCCGCGTATCGCCGCCTATGGCACCGTTGATGAGCTCAACGCCAGCCTCGGACTGGCACGTGTGTTCAACGAGGAGCGCCTGGCAGAAGGTGAAGGCCATCAATGGCTGGATGGCGTGTTCCGCCAGTTACAAAACGAGCTGTTTGATCTCGGTAGTGAACTGGCGACGCCAGAAGAGGCTGTCTATGAAGGCATGTTCCGCTTTAGTGAGAAAGAAATCAAAGGATTAGAGCGACTCATGGACCAGTGCCAGAAAGAGTTGGAGCCGCTGAACTCGTTTATTCTCCCTGGTGGGGGCCGCATCGGTGGTTTTCTGCACCAGTGCCGGACTATTTGTCGGCGGGCCGAACGGGAGATTCTGCTGCTGTCACGCGACGAGACCATCAATCCCCACACGCTCAAGTATGTCAATCGCCTCAGCGACGTGTTCTTCGTGCTGTCCCGCTGGGTCGGCAAGCGTCTCGGTGAGAAAGAATACCTCTGGGAGCGCGGGTTGCAAGCCCGTCCACGACGGAAAAGCACGAAAAAGTCCTCATGACGACTCATGGCGTGTGTGCTGACGGCGCTGGACCCGCGGAGGCTGGGCTCCACGGGTCTTTAGGCGTCGGCCAGGGGTACCACGGCGTAAAAACGTGGCTCAGTCCCAACCACACGGGTCACATGACCCTGACCCGTCAGATCTTCGGCGAGCAAGACGTCCCCCGGTCCCACCTGGGCCACGGTGCCATCGCCGACCTCCACTTCCGCCCGGCCAGTCAAGGTGATGGTGTATTGTCGCCTGGGGGCACAATGCCAGCTCAGTGCATACCCTGGCGGGGCGAGGCGAAACGTGATGCCGTTGGCCGGTTGCAAGGGCGTTCCTTCACCATACGCGCCTTCGGTGTCCACAAAGGGTTGCATGGCTATAGGCTCTTCTGCAAGATGTGATTGCCCATCGGTACCACTATAGACGCGGAACATGCGCGGCATACTGTCTCCTTTCCTACGGTTATGACGTCTCGACACCGGGTGACGCGTGGGGGAGTGCAGGTGTTTCCACTAGGGGATACCCCAACTGGCGAAGACGTGCCACGGTTTGTTGCAGGCGCTGTGGATCACTGATCACAATGGTGGCTTCTGGAAGGCAGTCCCAGCTCTTGGTTTTTGGCGTGGCAAACAGGCGACTGATAATGCCACTCGGTCCCTGAATGGTCCCCGAGTGATAGTTAATAGCCAGGGGTGGTTTCTCAGCCATACCTCTCCTTCACAGCATAGGGTTGCATTGCTGGGAGGATAGCGTACTGCTACAGAACAGTGCAAAGCATTTATCGCGCCCTCATGCCTGCCCCACCCCGTACCGTGTGCAGCGTGAGTGAGCTCGATGGTAAATAATGCTACAATAAGCCGCTTAGGCAATACGGAGATGCGGAGCCGCCTCGTGTGCGGCGTGGGGATAGGGCTGTCAACCTGGCTGTAGATGAACATGGATCACGACATCAAACGCCGGATGCTCCATGAGGCGGTGCAGGACAACCTCTCCAGCGCCGCGGGAGCTTCAGTTGTCCCCAGCGTCCTAGGCGTGCGCCCTCCCGCCCCTCCCCCCCGGACCCTGTGGGCTCTCGTGGTGAGCATGGTGTACCTGGCTGTGGTACTGCTGGTCGTGCCTACCAGCGATATCTCCACGGCGATCTCTACCGTGCGTGCGCTTCCAGGAGCGACACCACGTCCGGTGCCCACAGCATCCCAGCAGCTTGTGATACTGCCGTGGGTCGATGCGCAGGACAACGTACCCATCCAGGACGCCCTGGTGTGGGAGTCTCTCACACTCCCCGAAGAAGGCATACAGGAACTAGAGGCGGCGGAGCCTGCGGTGCTGACCTTGACGACCCCGAAGCGGATTGATCTGGCAACGTTCTCCCTCGACATTAAAACCATCGTGGTTGATCCGGGACACGGGGGCAAAGACGCCGGCACGTCCATCCCGTCCGGCTTGACGGAAAAAGAGCTGACCCTGGATATTGGCCTGCGTCTCTCTCAGCTCCTCAAACAAGACGGCTTCGAGGTGTTGATGACACGCACCATAGACCAAGCGGTGCCGCTACGCCAGCGGAGCGCCTTCGCCAATGCCCAGCGCGCTGATTTATTTGTCTCGATCCACTTGAACTGGGTGGAGCGCCGCCAGGCCCGCGGTATCGAGACGTATTATCTCGGTCCCACCGAAGACCCAGATTTGTTGCAACTTGCCGCACAGGAAAACCGCGACTCGGGGTATTCCCTGGCGGATTTTCGTCGCTTTCTCGATCAGATTTACTTGTCGGTACGGCGAGAAGAATCCCAACGCTTGGCCGAAGCCGTGCAGCGCACGCTGGTCACGACCTTGTCCCCGCACAATCCGGCACGCGTGAATCGTGGCGTCAAAACCGCTCCCTTTGCCGTCCTCGTGGGTACTGAGATGCCGGCGATTCTTACCGAGGTGTCCTGTCTCTCCAATGCGGAAGAAGCACGGCTTCTTGCCACCTCACAGTATCGTCAGAACATCGCTCGCGCGCTCGCGCACGGCATCCGGGCCTATGTGCAGGCTCGTAACCGCTCTCCGAAGCTGTCGCAGAAAGGCAACTAAGCCATGAGCGAGACCAATCACATTCTCAACGTGGGTATCGATCTCGGCACGTCACACAGTGCCATCTCCGCCTCCAACGGCCAGCGCCACGTGGTGGATAGCTACGTGGGCTGGCCCGTCGACATGGTGGCCCGAAAAATCTTGAAACGCTCGGTGTTAATTGGCCAAGAAGCGCTGGAGAATCGGACCATGCTCGATCTGCGCCGGCCTCTCGAACGCGGGCTCATCAAGGAAGGTTCTGAGAAAGACGCCGCTGCGGTGCATGCCCTGTTGCAGCATGTGCTGGCTCTGGTTGGCGTCAAGGCCGATGACCCCGAACGCCCACAAGTGCGCGCCGTGGTCGGCGTGCCCGCCGAGGCCCTGCGGGTGAGTAAACAACACCTGCGGCAGGCCCTGAAAGGCGTGGCAGATCGCCTGATGATTGTCTCCGAACCCTTTGCCGTAGCCTATGGACTTAATGCTTTGGTCCATACACTGATCATTGACATCGGTGCTGGGACAACGGATTTCTGCGTCATGAAAGGCCGTTACCCCACTGACGAAGACCAGCGCACCCTGGACATGGCTGGCGATGCGATTGATCTACGCCTCCATTCCCTGCTCCGCGAGCGCCATCCCACAGCGCAATTCTCTATGCATATGGTACGCGAGTGGAAAGAGAAGTGGAGTTTCGTCGGCACGACGACTACGCGGGCCATGGTCACGGTACCGATGGCCGGCAAGCCCACACGGCTCGATATCACCCAGGAGATACGCGCGGCCTGTGAGAGCTTGGTACCGCCGGTGTTGGAAACCATGCTCGAACTCGTGTCACGGGTGGAGCCCGAGTTTCAGGAAAAAGTCCGCCACAACATTACCCTGGCCGGTGGTGGTTCACAAATTGTCGGACTGGGGCAAGCCCTCGAACAGGCCCTCGGGGATATTGGCGGCGGTCGTGTCCAGATGGTGCATGATGTGGTTTTTGCCGGGGCCGATGGGGGCCTGGCGTTAGCACTAGATGCCGTCGATGCTGACTGGGAGAAACTCGTGGTCTAAGAGCCTATCCCAAGAGGCTATCTATAGGCCCGTCGGTGTTGTCGGGGCGACCAGCCGGTCGCCTCGACTGGGAGAGACTCGAAGGTGGGGCTTGGGCCCGCATGGCCTTTGTCCTACCTGCTACGCCCGCGAGGTGCTATAGTCGCCTGGGGAGTCCCATGATCGGACACGAGGTCTATGGTCCGCGTCAGAGGCGGTAGCGCACAATACAAAGGAGTACACGGATGATTACACGATTTGGTAGTTTGTTCGCTGGGCATGTTGATCTCGAGCATATCGGTTTTGAGGGCACGCCGGTGAATGAGCGCTGGCTGCCGGACGAGCATCTCGCGACGGTTTTCGACAAAGCGGAAGCGATTGCGACCACGCTTGACCGTCTCGGCTACGACACCTTCTGGGCGGCGGAGCATCGCTTCCAGCGCGAAGGCTATGAGTGTATTCCCAACCTGTTAATGCTTTTCGTCCACCTCGCCCATGTGACCAAGCGGCTCAAATTTGGCTGTGGCTTTAACGTCGCCCCCATGTGGCATCCGCTGCGCTTAGCCGAAGATTTTGCCACGGCGGATCGTCTCACCGGCGGGCGCGTCGTGTTTGGTGTGGGGCGTGGCTACCATTCACGCGAGTGCGAAGTCTTGGGTGCGCCGAGCACGGCCATCAACGACGAGGGCAATCGGGAGCTGTTTGAGGACCAAATCGAGGTGCTCCTCAAAGCGTTCCATCAACCATCCTTCTCACATCACAGCAAGTTTTATGACATTCCGCCCAGCATTCCGTATCGGGGGTACACGCTGGACAACATCACTCTGGTGCCACGGCCCAAGCACTTGCCAGTAGACATCTGGTTACCCATCGTCAGTGCTGGGCAGCGGGCGCTGGATTTTATGGCCCAGCGTGGTCTCAAGGGCATCATTGGCGGTGGGGCGGCAGCAGGTGGGGCCACCGCCCGTGTGATGGAGGCGTGGCAAGCCGCCTTAGCGCGTACGGGGCGTGAGACCACCTTGGGCACGGATTTGACTATCGGGTACACTTTTCACATCGCCGAGACGGAAGAAAAAGCCATCAAAGAGGCGACGCCCTTCTTTGAGGAAAACATGAAGATGTTTGCCCCGCTGGGGTTTGTCCGCGGCATCACGCCAGAGCAAATCGAGGCCATTGCCGACCCGCGCCGGGCACGTTCGGCTGGTTTACCCACGCTGCAACAAGCCGTCGAGGCTGGTTCATGGCTGTGTGGACCCCCGGAGCTGATTATTGAGAAACTGCAGGCCACGCAAGAACGCTACCCAGGGCTACAAGAGATTAATGTCGGTGCGGTGATTGGCACACCCCAGAAGGTCATCCTGGAGCAGTTAGAGATTTTTGCCCGCGAAGTCATGCCGGCGTTCAAGACCCCCACGCCGGCCCTGGCAGATTAGACGCCCCATACCTTACTGCAGCGGACGCCAGACCCCCGTGTTGCCCTGGGAGGCTGGTGTCCGCTACGCATCCCCCGATCCAGGGGGTGACTTGGCGCCTCACCCTGCGGCCACACGCCAGAGATTGTCCCGCAACTGGTGCCAGAAGGCTCGGAACAGCGCTGTGAGATAAGACATGCAACGATTCTCCAGGCGTCGTTACCGCGCGAGCAGTTCACGCAACGCCTCATTGATATACGCCGTATCAACAGGATTGACCCCTGGTCTGCCCGCCATGTGTCCCCACAGCGAGGGAATCGGACGCAACTCGGCGTGCGGCATGTGCGCGACTTCCAAGACATTGTCGTCAGGTGGAAAATACAAATCGGTCTGGCAGGGCATCACGATGGCCTGGGCGGTGATGGCTTGCAGCGCACGATGGATGTCCCCGTGATAGAGATTGTTGGCACTAATGTCCGCCTGTTGCCAGCTCCCCAACATAGCGAGGAAGTTGTTGGCATCCCCGCTCAAGCGCGCCCCCTCGGCCATAATGAGGAAATCCTCCAACGACGCGGCCCCGGTTTGCAGATACAGCTCTTCCCGGTAAAAGGCCTGCGACGTCACCCACCCCGAGTACACGCGGGCCATGGCCCGCAGTCCTTTGGCCGGCTGCCGCTCATACCACCCCCCCTGCCAGGCATCATCGGCGGTCAACGCGGCTTTGACACCTTCGAGAAACACAAAATTGTGGCGTGACGTTTTGGCCGTGCCACACCAGGGCAGAATACGCGGCACCATCTCCGGGAAGAGCGCGCCCCAGTGAAACGTTTGCTGGGCACCCATGGAAAAACCTGTGACCAGCACCAAGCGTTCAATGCCAAAATGTTCCGGGACCAGACGGTGTTGACACATGACGTTATCGTACAACGTCACCAACGGAAAACGCGCCCGGTCGTACGGCTGTGGGGTATTGCTGGGTGAGGAGGACAGGCCGTTCCCGAACATATTGGGCACGATAATAAAATAGGTGGACGGGTCCAGAGCCATGCCGGGACCAATCATCGGCTCATTGTGCGTGTGCTGGCCGCCGTAATAGGTGGGAAAGACAATGGCGTTATCCTTCCGTTGATTCAGCCTGCCGTAGATGGTGTAGGCTAGCTGGGCGTTGTGCAGTGTCAAGCCGCATTGCAGCACCACATTGCCCAACGCATAGATGGCATAGTCGGCCATGGGTTCCCCTCCATACACGTTTGTGCATCCTGCCTGCCTTTGCGCTATCCTAGAGCATGCCTGGGGCAATTGCACGCAGAACCCGTCGTACGCGCTCAGTAAGGAGAACAGAGACCATGGTTGATGTCATTGTTGTCGGTGGTGGGATTGTCGGCATGGCCACCGCCTATCATCTGGTACGCGCTGGAGCCCAGACGCTGCTGATTGATCGCGCTGATCCAGGACGTGCCACGGATGCTGGAGCGGGCATTTTGTCGCCAGAGACCAATAGCCGCGATCCAGATGCCTGGTTTCACCTGGCGCTGGCGGCGGTGGGTGATTATCCCACGCTTATCAAGCATTTGCAGGAAGATCAGGGGGGTGACACCGGCTACGCCCGCTGCGGGCAGATCGTGCTAGCGGTGTCGGAGGACGAATGGGCGCCGTACGACCGGGCCAGGCGTCTGATTCTGAGCCGCCAGGAACAGCGTGGACTGCCGAGCCGTGACGATCTCTATGAACTCTCCGGCACGGAGGCCCAGGAGCTGTTTCCACTGCTCACGCCGGTGTATGGGGCGCTCTACTATCGCCAGGCGGCCCGCGTGGATGGACGCTTGCTCAATCAAGCCCTGCGCCAGGCCGCCGTCCATCGCGGTCTCATCATTGAGCAGGGTACGGTGGACCGTCTGCGCATCGAGCACGGCGCTGTCACCGGGGTGGTGGTCGCCGGCACTGCCCGCGCGGCAGACGCGGTGGTGCTTGCCGGAGGGGCGTGGTCGGCGGCCTTTGGGGCGCAATTGGGTGTGGAGATTCCGCTCGCTCCGCAGCGTGGCCAGATTATCCATCTCGGTCTCCCAGGGGTAGACACGGCCGCCTGGCCGATGCTCAGTGCCTTCCGCGGTCATTATATGGTGCCCTGGCCTGACAGCCGTCTGGTCGTGGGAGCAACGCGAGAAAGTGACGCGGGCTTTCAGCCGGGCAGCACCGTGAGCGGCATTCAGGAGGTGCTCAGCGAAGCCCTACGGCTGGCGCCGGGATTGGCGCAGGCGGAGATCCGTGACATTCGTGTGGGGCTGCGTCCGCTGATGCGCGACACCATGCCGGTCCTGGGGTCTGTGCCCGGTCTGGAGCGCATCTGGTTGGCCACTGGGCACGGGCCAACCGGCCTGACGCTCGGGCCATATAGCGGCAAGGTCATTGCGGAAGCGGTGCTGGGCCAGGAGCTGAGTGCGGACATCAGCGCGTTCCACCTTACACGCTTTACCACGCAGTCGGGGTGACCGGCCGGTCACCCAATGCACCGCGTACGCCACACGCCAACCATCATACAGTCTGGAGCATAGTATGGCCCTCACCTCCCCTGACAACGTTCTACCGGTCCGCCTTCCCGACACCATGCGCGCTGCTGTGCTATGCGGACCACAGGACATGCGCGTCATGGATCAGCCTGTGCCACGTCCTGGACCTGGCGAGGTGCTGGTGCGCGTGGCCATGTGCGGCACCTGCGGCACAGACCTGAAAATCTACGATGGCCATTTTCCCCTCACGTTGCCGTTTGGAGCCTTCACGCCAGGGCATGAGTGGACAGGCACCGTCGTGGCGATGGGAGAGGACGTCGATGAAGTGGGCCTTGGGGATCGTGTGTGTATTGAAGCGCATCACGGCTGTGGACGGTGTAACAACTGTCTCGTCGGCAAGTATACCGCGTGCCTGAACTATGGCAACCCCAGCAAGGGGCATCGTGCCACCGGCATGACTGCCAATGGCGGCTTTGCCGAGTATGCCTTGCATCACGTCAGCTCACTCTACAGGATACCGCCGCAGGTGTCGTACCAGGATGCGGTACTGCTGACCACCGCTGGCACTGGTCTGTATGGCCTCGACGCCGCGGGCGGTTATATCGCCGGACAGGATATTGCGATCTTCGGCCCCGGCCCGGTGGGCCTGATGACCGTCCAGGCCTGTAAGCAACTCGGGGCCGCCAAAGTTATCCTGGTGGGCACCCGCGCGAGCCGTCTGGAGATGGGCCAACGCCTAGGCGCTGATCATCTCATTCACGCCCGTGAACAAGACCCTGTGGCGGTGATTCGGGAGCTGACGGGTGGACTGGGGGTGGACCTGGCAATTGAGTGCTCTGGCGCACTCGAAACGCCCCAGCAGTGCGCCGAGGTGACCAAACGCGGCGGGAAAATCCTCGTGGTGGCATTCTACCCCGGCCCGGTGACGCTCGATTTAAGCAGCGTGGTGCGCAACGACATCACCATCTACACCACGCGCGGTGAAGGCGGCAACAACGTCAAACGGGCGGTCGCGCTAGCCGCCCAAGGACGCTTGCGCGGCAGTGAGTTGGTGACGCATACGTTTCCGTTGGAGGAGATCACCGAGGCCCTGCGCGTCATGCGTGAGCGCATCGATGATCCCATCAAAATCGTCATCGTGCCCTAAGCCCTCCTCCAAGCGCCCACGTCTCCTGCCGCTAGGTGTGGTGCGCCTCTGTGCCGCCTGGCGTTTTCCTGCGTCGCTGTCGCCGCACGTGGTGTGAAGATGTTACTGGTCGTGGAGGGGTCGCGTGAGCGCTCAGGCCCCACCACGAGACATTTTTGCTGTTTGGTGCATGCGAATCGACAAAGATGTAGCGATGAGCATTCCCCCACCCCGTGAGGAATGTCTACAGAATTTGCACCTGGTCTCCCTGCCCGCCGCGATGACGCACACATTTGTCGCCTCGCCATGATAAAAAGCCAAAGATGTATGAACCGCGTCACAGTCGCCGCTCGGCCCGCACGCGGCCCATCCTTGAACACGCCTATGCAGCACGGAGATAGAGGAAATAATTGGCAAAAAATACCTCTGGCACTGTTCTTGCTTTGTCCTAGAACCCGTACGCGGCTGAGCCCAATGTTGCAACCGGAGGAGACAGAACATGACCACCGCAGCCATGACCTCAGCACCGCCAGAGCCTGCCCCTGACAGCGCTTCCGTGACACGGCGCACCGTCCTCCAACGCACCGCGCAGACCGGCCTCGGGCTCCTGCTCGCTGGCCTGCCGCAGGGCTGGGTCGGCCCCGTGTACGCCGCCGATGGCCCCGAGACCCCCCAGGTGCGTATTGGCATCATTGCCCTCACCGACTGCGCCTCGATCGTCATGGCCCACGAGTTAGGGCTGTTCAAGCAATATGGCATTGAAGCCACCATCTCCAAAGAAGCCTCCTGGGCCGTGATCCGCGATCGCCTGGCTTTGGGGGAAAACCAGGCCTCGCACTTGCTCCTGGGCATGGCCTATGCCTCGACGATGGGTCTGTTGGGCGCACCGGTAAAACCCCTGGTGATCCCGATGTATCTGAACCGCAATGGCCAGGCGATTACGCTGGCCAAAACGTTATTGACCAAAGGGGTCACAAGCCCGCAGACGCTCAAGCCACACGTCGATGCCGCCAAGAAGGCGGGCGCGCCCATGATCTTCGCCATGACCTTTCCATCAGGCACGCACGCCATGTGGATGCGCTACTGGCTCGCCGCTGGCGGCATCAATCCTGATAAAGATGTCACGCTGATTACCATTCCACCGCCGCAAATGGTGGCCAATATGAAAGTGGGGAAGATGGAGGGGTTCTGCGTCGGGGAACCCTGGAACGCCCGCGCCATTGCCGACGGCATTGGCTATACCGTCACGACGACGCAACAGATATGGCCTGATCACCCGGAAAAGGTGCTGGGGATGACGGAAGAATTTGCCGAAAAAAATCCCAAAACCGTGCAGGCTCTGCTACGTGCCCTCCTGGAGGCCGGCCAGTACATTGATAAGCTGGAAAATCGGCCACACGTGGCAGAGGTGGTGGCCCGCCCGCAATATATCAACACCCAGAAAGAGGTCATCCTCGGGCGACTGCTCGGCCAGTACGACTATGGCGATGGGCGGCCCCCGGAGCAGGACCGCTATTATATGACGTTCTTTGACCGGCAGACGAATTTTCCGTGGAAGTCGCATGGCATCTGGTGGCTCAGCCAGTTTCGGCGCTGGGGCATGGCGAAGGAAGGCGTGGATTACGCCGGGTTAAGCAACCGCGTGCACCGCCCGGATCTGTGCCGTATGGCCGCCAAGGATCTCGGCCTGGACACGCCGCACACGGATATGCGGCAGGAAACCTTGTTTGATGGCATTACGTTTGATCCTATGCAGCCCGAAGCCTATGCCCGGGCGTTCGCCATCCATAACATCGTCTAGAGAGGCTCTGTCATGCGTGTACGTATAGATGTCGCAGCCATCACGCTGCCCCTGGTTGGGGTGGGAGTGGTACTCCTCATTTGGACGTTCTTAAGTCAGGCCGTGGCACCGGATCTCCCCTCCCCGATGCGGACCTGGCATGAGTCCAAGGACTATATCCTCCGACCCTTTTTCAAAGATGGGGAGATGAATCAGGGTATGGGCCGCTTTGCCTGGTTGAGTCTGGTGCGCGTGGCCAAAGGCTTTAGTATCTCACTGGCGCTGGGGATTCCCCTGGGGTTCCTGCTCGGCATGTCCACCACGTTTCATCGCACGTTTGAGCCGATGATTCAGGTGCTACGGCCGATTTCCCCGCTCGCCTGGCTACCGCTGGGGCTGGTCATTTTCCGACAGTCCGAGCCGGCGGCGCTGTTTACCATTGCCATTTGCGCCATGTGGCCCACGGTCATTAATACCGCGGTGGGAGTGCGGAGTGTACCCCAGGACTACCTCAACGTCGGGCGTGTCCTCAAGCTGTCGCCAGGGCAGATGCTGCGCAAGATCGTCTTTCCGGCCACGCTGCCGTATGTCTTTACCGGCTGTCGGTTATCGCTGGGGATTGCCTGGCTGGTGATTGTGGCCTCGGAGATGCTCACCGGGGCGCCTGGGGTCGGGGGCTTCCTGTGGCAGGAATATAATAGCCTGGTGTACTCCCATATTCTGTTGTCCATCATCACCATCGGCGTGATTGGCTTTGGACTCGATCGGCTGATGGGAATGGTTGAACACAAATTTCGTACCATGTAAGGAAAAGCGTCCCATGGCTTTGCTCGCATTACGAGACGTGTCGAAGAGTTACGCCACGCCGCAGGGGCGGACCCTGGTGCTGCAGAACATTGACCTCCAGGTCGAAGCCGGGGAGTTTGTCGCCATTGTCGGCTACTCCGGCTCGGGGAAGAGTACGCTGTTGTCGCTCATCGCCGGCCTCAGTACGCCAGACGATGGCGAGATACGGCTGGCCGATCAGCCCATCACCGGGCCGGGGCCTGAGCGCGGCGTGGTCTTCCAAAATTACTCACTGCTGCCCTCGATGACGGTATTTGAGAACATTCATCTTGCTGTCGCCGCAGTATCGCCGCAGCTCTCGCGGGCCGAGCAACGGCAGCGCACCGAGCAGTGGGTGCGCCTGGTGCACCTGGAGCCCGCCATGCACAAACGCCCGCACGCATTGTCGGGCGGTATGCGGCAACGCGTCGCCGTGGCGCGTGGCCTGGCTATGGATCCGCAGATTCTCTTGCTCGATGAGCCGTTTAGCGCCCTGGATGCCCTCACCCGCGCCGCCTTGCAAGACGAACTGGCGCGGATCTGGATGGAGCAGCGCAAAACCGTGGTAATGATTACCAACGATATCGAGGAAGCCATTCTGCTGGCGGATCGTATCTATCCCCTGACGCCGGGCCCTGGGGCCACGTTAGGACCAGACATTCCCGTGACCATCCCCCGCCCACGCCTGCGCCGCCGTCTCAGCCTCGATCCCGCCTATCAGGAGGTGCGCCGGGCTTTGACCGAATTTTTACTGAAAGCGCGCCGCTATGCTGTGCATACCAAGTCCACCCTCCAGGCAGGCGAGGCGTTGGGCTCATGATTTGGCGCCAAAAACATGGATGGAGTCTGCATCATGCGCGAACGATTTTTAGAATTGACCCAACTGAATAAGACGTACGATACGCCCACCGGCCCTGCCGTCATTGTGCAGGATGTCAATGTGCGCATGCACGAAGGCGAGTTTATTTGCCTCATTGGCCAGTCAGGCTGTGGCAAATCTACGGTGCTGTCCATGGTGATGGGCCTGAACGAGCCGACGTTAGGGGGCGTGATTCTGGACGGGCGTGAGGTCAGCGGCCCGGGCACCGATCGCGGCGTGGTGTTCCAAGCCCCAGCCCTCCTGCCCTGGCGGACGGCGCGTGACAATGTGTTGCTGGCGGTGGACCAGGTCCAGGGTCGCCAGCCACGGGCGGTGCGCAAGCAGTTGGCCGAGCGCTATCTGGCGCTGGTGGGTCTCGAAGATGTGGCAGACCGCTACCCCAAGGCCTTATCCGCTGGCATGCAGCAGCGCGTTGGCATTGCGCGCGCCTTTGCGCTGGAACCCAAGGTGCTGCTGCTGGATGAGCCCTTCAGCCTCCTCGACGCGCTGACGCGCATGGAACTCCAGGACGAATTGATGCGGCTGTGGGAAGAGGAGCGCAAAACGGTCATGATGGTGACGCACGATGTCGATGAAGCGTTACTCTTAGCGGATCGCATCGTCATGATGACGCGGGGGCCAGCCGCCACCGTGGGGGATATCCTGTCCGTGCCGTTTGCCCGCCCACGGTGCCGTATCGCGGTCCAAAGCCATCCTGACTATTATCCCCTACGCGACCACTTGTTGGCATTTCTGGAAGACAGCCTATGCCAGACGGCCTCGGCGTGCTGAGTGGTGCCGTGCCTCTCTCACGTCAGAGCGCTCAACGTGGGTGATACGGCGCGTGCAAGCGGAGCATGAGCCCTGGTCTACTCGCTGGCCAGTGCCCCACCACAGGAGCTGCCCGCCCCGGCGGTGCAGCCATAGCAGTGCTGGCCCACGACGATGGCCTGCTCCTGGATCTGCCGCAACAGCATCTCCACCGGTACAGTCCCCAGGCGTAACGGGCTACCATCCCCCATGTGCAGGGCCAGCATTTGGTTAAAGTCGCAGTCATACACGTAGCCATCCCAGGCGATGCTGATCAGGCTGCGGCACATGACCTGCGCCAGGGTAGCCGGGTTAAACGCCTCGACGAGCAGGTGCATATAGGCGTCAAAGGTGCCCTCGCGCCGCAGGCTATGGGCAAAGCGCGCAATCGGCATATTGGTGATGGTATACAGATGCGTAAAATGAATGCCGAAACGGCTGGCCAGTTCACGCTTATACTCCGCTTCGAGCTGTGCCTGGGGCGGTGGTAAATGGCTGCCAACGGGATTGTACACCAGATGTAGCGTCAGCCCGGAACCGTCGCAGCCATACCCCAGGGCGTTGAGCTGCTGCAAGGCGGCGATGGATGTGCGATACACCCCACGTCCGCGCTGCTGCTCCACGTTGTCCTCCAGGTAGCACGGCAGGCTGGCAATGACCTCGACTCGCTGCGCGGCGAGAAACGCCGCCAGATCCTCCTGACCCGGCTCTCCGAGCACCGTCAGATTACAGCGATCCAGCACCTGCAAGCCCTGCTGACGCGCCTGCGTCACCAAGGCGCGGAAGCCAGGATGCAGCTCAGGCGCCCCTCCCGTAATATCCACCGTCTGCGCCCCGGCAGCCTGCGCCAGCTCCAGGGCCAGCGCCATCGTCTGCGCTGCCATCATCTCCGTGCGCTGCGGCCCGGCATCGACATGGCAGTGCAGACACGCCTGATTGCAGCGCTTGCCGACGTTGATCTGCACCGTGTCGATACGGTGCCGCCGCAGCACGTCCCCCGCCTGGCGGACGCGTGTGGCAAAAGGGGTCAGAGGGATCCGTGGCGTCATAGTGTCCTTCCTCTCACAACAATGCCCGGAGATTGGCCCTGCCTCGGCCAGCTTGGTGCGCGACGTGCCGCAGGGAGGCTCCATGGCTTCCTCTGGTCAGCACTCCTCATCCAGCACCTGCAGCACCGTCCACGGACAACGCGCAGGGAAGCTACTCAGGGGTTTACGGGTGTCGCGATGTGCGCGGCGTCGTGCCTTGAGGTACTCCTGAGCGATGATCATGGGGACGCGTGGCCGCAGACTGGGGGAGCGCCTGCGCTCGCCTACGCGTTTCCATCCTCATGACGGCTATGATGATACCATGGAGTCCCGCTCCAGTCATCGGGAGCGTGTGAGGGTGTCATCTTCTAGCAGCGTGCCATACCAGTATGCTATAAGTGGCCCGGCTTCCCATCGCCGGCCTTGACGTTCAGGCTCTCAGCAAAGGTGCTCCCATGCAGTTTACCACCGATCTCCACGTGCATTCGCGTTATGCCCGGGCCACCAGCCCCGACTTGAACCCGGAAAATCTCCACAAATGGGCCGCACTCAAAGGCATTACGGTCGTCGGCACGGGCGACTTCACGCACCCGGCCTGGTTTGCCGAATTGCAGGAAAAACTGGAGCCTGCCGAGGAGGGCCTCTACCGCCTCAAAAACCCCTGGCGTCAGGCCGTGGAGCAGGAGGTGCCGCCGGCCTGTCGGCGTGAGGTGCGCTTTTTGTTGTCGGTGGAGATCAGCTCGATTTACAAGAAGAACGGGCGGACGCGCAAGGTGCACAACCTGGTGATGCTGCCCAACCTCGAACGCGCCGAGGCGTTCAATCGCCGCCTGGGGGCCATTGGCAATATCAAGTCCGATGGGCGGCCGATCCTCGGGCTGCCCAGTCACGACCTGCTGTCGCTCAGCCTGGACGTCTGTCCCGAGGTGCTCTTTGTGCCGGCGCACATCTGGACGCCGCACTTTGCCGTGCTGGGCTCGGAATCGGGTTTTGACAGCCTGGCCGAGTGCTTTGACGATCTGCTGCCAGCGATTTTTGCCCTGGAGACCGGCCTGTCCTCCGATCCGCTGATGAATACTCGCCTGTCGGCCCTGGACCGTTTTGCCATCATCTCCAATTCGGACGCGCACTCGGCGCACAAACTGGCCCGCGAGGCCACCTGCTTTGATACAGAACTGGCCTATCCGGCCATCTACAACTCCCTGCGCGACCGTGATCCCAAGCGCTTTACCGGCACGGTGGAGTTTTACCCTGAAGAAGGCAAGTATCACTACGACGGCCATCGCAAGTGCCAGATTCGCTGGAAACCGGCCCAGACACTGCAAGCCGACGGGCGCTGTCCCACCTGTGGCGGCAAGCTGACTGTTGGCGTGTTGCATCGCGTCGAGCGTCTGGCGGATCGTCCCGAAGACGCCGCGCCGGTGATTGCCCGCCCCTTTGAATATATTATCCCGCTGCCGGAGGTGATTGGCGCCGCCCTGGATGTCGGTCCAGACAGCAAGAAAGTCCTGATGATTTACCACAAGTTGCTGGCCCAGTTTGGGCCTGAGCTGGACATCTTGCGTACTGTACCCACTGCAGACGTCGCCCGCGGCGGCGAACCCCTGGTGGCCGAGGCGATCCAGCGCATGCGCGCCGGGACGGTCGAGATTTTGGCGGGGTATGACGGCGAGTATGGTACTCTCCACATCTTCAGCGACGCCGAACGCGCTGACCTGCGCGGCCAGCATGCGCTGTTTCCCGTGCCACAGAGCCTGCCCGCCGCCGTCCCCGCTGCCCCGCCCGTCCCGCCCCCTCGTGCGGCGGTACCACCGCCTGTTATCCCTCCAGCTGCCCCTGCGGTGGACCTGCTTGACGTGGCCCAACAGCACGCCGTCACTGCCGACCGCGGCCCCATCGTGGTGCTGGCCGGGCCGGGCGCCGGCAAGACCCGCACCCTGACCCAGCGCATAGCGCACCTCATCGAGCACCGTGGAGTCACAAGCGCCCAGATCCTGGCCATTACCTTCACCAAACGCGCTGCCGCCGAAATGCAGCACCGTCTGCAGGCCCTACTCCCCAGCAATCAGCGCGCGGACTTGCACATCGGCACGTTTCACCGTATAGCCCTGGACCTCATGCGCCTGGGGAACGCCATGCCGCTACCGACCGTGCTCGATGCCTGGGAGACGCGCCATCTCCTGGCCCTGGCGCTGCGTGACGCTGGCCTTAAACAAGGCACACAAGCCGTGCAACAGGCCATCTCGCTCGCCAAAGCCGCTGGCCGGCAACCTGCTGACCTGCACGACAACGCCAAGCTGCAAGCCGCCTATGCCGCCTACCAGGCGCAACTGCAGGCGCATCAGGCCTGGGATTACGATGATATCTTGCTTCACTGCCTGACCTGGCTGGAAACCGACACCGCGGCGCTGACCGCCCTGCGCCAGCGCTTCCCCTATGTGCTGGTGGACGAGTTCCAGGACGTCAATGCCGTGCAATACCGCCTGGTCACCCAGCTCGCTGGCGACGGCCAGGGCCTGCTGGTGATTGGCGATCCCGATCAGGCCATCTACGGCTTTCGCGGTGCCGACGCGCAGTATTTTGACAGCTTGTGTCAAGACTTCCCCGAGGCCCAGGTGTACCATCTGGCGTGCAATTACCGCTCGACCCAGACCATCGTGCAAGCTGCCGCCGCCGTGATTGCCCACAACCCTCAGGGCCAGCCTCTCGCCCTGCGCGCTGCTGGCCCTGCCGGCGTCCCGCTGCGGCTCTACAGCACAGCGAGTGAAGTGGCCGAAGGCATTGCCGTGGTGCGCCAGATTAGCCGCATGGTCGGCGGCGCCGACATGGTGCAGTCGGACCAGCATGCCGATCGCGCCGCGAGCACACGCAGTTTTAGCGACTTCGCGGTACTCGTCCGCACCACCCAGCAAGCCGAAGTCCTGGAGCAGTGTTTTCTCCAGGAAGGCTTGCCCTATCGTCTCCTCGGCCACCACAGTTTTCTCGCCGCCCGCAGCGTGCAGCAAGCCCTGACCTGGGCGCGCTATCTGCTGCAGCCGAGCAACGCCTTACGCCTCGTGCAGGTGCTGGACACGCCAACCTTTCAGCCCGCCACCACTGCCCTCGCCGCCCTGCGTCCGCACATCCAGGCCGGCCTCGTCGATCTCCAGGCCCTCGCCGCGGCTGTGCCTGCCGCCGCGCCAGCCCTGCACGCCCTCGCCAGCGCTGCGGCCCGCTTTCAGCCGCTGCTGGCTGGCCTGCCCGAGGTCTTCTTGCAGCACTGGTACGAGACCTATGGTGCGGCAGAGGACCAGGCCTTGCCCCGCTTGCTGGATCTCGCCGCGCGGCTGCCTACTCTGTCCGATCTTTGTGACACCATTTTGCTGGGCCAGGATGCCGATTACGAAGCCACCCGCGCCCGCCGTGCCGCCCCCGCTGAGGCCGTGACGATCATGACCTTGCATGCCGCCAAAGGGTTAGAATTTCCGGTGGTGCTGCTGTGCGGTGTGGAAGACGGCCTGCTGCCCCTCGCCACGCACGGCACCGACCGCGCCGAGGAGCGCCGCCTGTTCTACGTTGGCCTGACGCGGGCCAGGGAGGAGGTGCTCCTGTTCCACGCCCGCACCCGGCAGCGCCACGGCAAGCCGCAGACCATGGAACTGTCGCCGTTTGTGCGTGAGCTGCCGGAGCAGCTCCTGGTGGCGACGGAGGTGGAGATGCCACGTCCGGCGGCGCGCAGTGCGCAGCTGTCGTTATTTTAGCGGCGGTATGCGTACTGCGTGGGGCTTTAAGCAGAGGGCTTGAACAGTTTTCTTGAAAACTCTCCAAACCTATATAATACTCTCCATTATGGAGAGATTAGTTGCCATAGGGGAGGCGGCGGAAGCTTTGGGCGTATCGGTGACCACCTTACGGCGGTGGGAAGCGTCCGGCAAGCTGGTTGCTGACCATACGGCGGGCGGTCATCGCCGCTATGATCTGGTAAAGCTCAAGCCGGACCTGTTCCGCGCCGAAGCGGACACGCGGCGCACCATCGCCTATGCCCGTGTCTCCAGCCATGACCAGCAAGACGACCTTGCACGGCAAAAACAGGTGCTGGAGCTTTACTGCGCCCGTCAAGGCTGGGCTTTCGAGGTCATTGCCGATCTTGGCTCTGGCATGAACTACCATAAGAAAGGCTTGAAACGCCTGTTGTCCGGCATCCTCGCCGGGGAAGTCGGGCGGCTGGTGATTGCCCACAAAGACCGGCTCTTGCGCTTTGGCGCAGAATTGGTGTTTGCGATCTGTGAGGCCAAAGCCGTTGAGGTGGTTATTCTGAACCAAGGCGAGGATACGACCTGTGAAGAAGACTTGGCCAAGGATGTCCTGGAGATGCTTACCGTCTTCTCGGCGCGGCCCTATGGGAGCCGCAGCCGCAAGAACCAGACGCTGCTTGACGGCGTGAAAAAGGCGGTCGAGGAGGCGCAGGCATGATCACCGCCCATAAAATTGCGCTGGCCCCACACGACACGCAAGCGACCTCCTTTGCCAGAGCTTGCGGCGTGGCGCGCTTCGCCTACAACTGGGCGCTGGCCGCATGGCAACGGCAATATACGGCGCATAAGGCCGACCCTGCCTTGCCCAAGCCGTCACAGATGGCCTTGCGCCGCCAGTTGAACAGTATCAAGCGTGCGCAATTCCCGTGGATGGCCGAAGTGACTCAGAACGCGCCGCACATGGCGATTATCCAGCTTGGGAATGCCTTTAAGAACTTTTTCGCTGGACGCGCCAGGTATCGGCGCTTCCGCAAAAAAGGCGTGTATGATCGCTTCACGCTCACCAATGACCAGTGTGACGTAGATGCCTCCCGCATCCGTATGCCTCATCTTGGCTGGGTGCGGATGCGGGAGGCGTTGCGCTTCTCAGGCAAAATCCTGTCGGCAACCGTCTCCGCGAAAGCCGAGCGCTGGTTTGTCAGCCTCACGGTGGATACGCCCGATACGCCACAACAACCCGCCGAAAACCAAGGCGTGGTTGGCGTGGATGTCGGGGTGTCGGCGCTGGCCACGCTCTCAACGGGGGAACAGGTCGCCGGAGCCAAGCCGCATACGGCGTTGTTGCAACGCCTGAAGCGGCTGTCACGCGCCGTGAGCCGGAAGCAGCAAGGATCGGCCAACCGGAACAAGGCCAAGGCGACACTAGCGCGGCTCCATGCCCGTATCGCGAATATCCGCAACGATACGCTGCACAAGCTCACCACGGATCTGACGCGCCGTTTCCACACGATCGGCATCAAGGTGAAACCGTCCCCGGTGAAGCAGGAAACGAACAGCCGAGGTGAGCTTTGCCGAGCTTAGAGCACCTTTGCGTAGGTTTTGGAGAACGGAACATATGGGTGCGACGTATACCGCCATTCTCAAACAGTCTGGCGCTTGGTGGATCGGCTGGATTGCCGAAGTGCCAGGGGTGAATTGTCAAGAGCGTACGAAGGAAGCATTACAAGAAACCCTACGGCTGACGCTACGGGAAGCGCTGGAGTTGTCTCGGCACACGGCACGCGAGGCCGCTGGAGAGGGCTACGAAGAGGTCGTCATTGCGCTATGAGGCAACAGGCGTTGCTGCGCCACCTGCGGGTGCATGGCTGTGTGCTCATGCGTGAGGATGGACGGCACTCTTGGTGGCATAATCCCGGTCTCAACACGTACTCTTCTGTGCCACGACACACGGACATTGATGACAATTTAGCGCGCAAAATTTGCAAGGATGTGGGGATTCCTAACCCGTAGCACGCCGCTCGCGCCATGATAGGCGTGTGGCGTGCGTCACATCGTTGACACGCATGCTTCTCCGGCAGGATAATCCGGCGCATCATCACACGAGCCGTGCAATGACTTCCCACGCCACGGAGTAGGAGCGCCATGCCATTCAAGTATGCCTGTTTCATCAGCTATCGTAACGGCCAACGCCAGTTGATGGAACGCATCATCACGGATCTGTCCACAGCGCTGGCCAATGAGCTCGAAGCCTGGCTCGATCTGGAGGTGTACGTTGACCGTGAACGCTTACAGGGCGGGGTGTTGTACAACGAAGCGTTAGCGCAGGCCCTCTGTGAGAGCGTGTGTATGATCGTCATCTTTACCCCAACGTACTTTAGCAAGACCCACTCCTACTGTGCGCGAGAGTACAAAGCCATGGAAAAGCTAGAGACGGCACGGCTGCACGCCCTGGGGCAGCAGACAGACCCCAAACACGGACTGATCATTCCCATCGTTTTCCGTGGTGCCGAAGCTCTCCCCGATGACATCAAGGAGCGACGGCACTACTACAAGTTTGATGATTTTCTCTTGAGCGATGTGGAAATCAGTAAGCATCCCGCCTATGCCCCGAAGATCCGAGAGATTGCCAGGACGATCTATGACCATCACCAGCGGCTCTCCACCCTCCCCACGGATCTGTGCCAGCATTGCCGACAATTTACCCTGCCCTCCGAGGCAGACATTCTCCCGTGGTTGGAAACCGTGCAAGGCTCTGTCACCCCCTTTCCCGGACGCTAAGGAGCAGCGATGGCCCCAAGACAACTGCCAGGTCAGGTGATTACTTTTTACTCCTACAAAGGGGGCACCGGGCGGTCCATGGCGCTGGCCAATGTCGCATGCCTGCTGGCCCAAGGTGCGCCTTCGGGCAAAGGGGTATTGATGGTGGACTGGGATCTCGAAGCACCTGGCCTGCATCGCTATTTCCATGGCAACTTGCGCCCTCAGGCCGAGCAAACGGAGGAAGAGGTGCTGGAAAAGTCCCCAGGATTGCTCGATTTGTTTGCAGAGCTGGACAGCGCCACGCAACACGACGTGGGGCAAACGGAAGAAGCCGCCAGTGCCCTGCTGGCCAGCATCACTCTGAAAGATTTTGTGCTCCCCACGCAGATTTCTGCCCTGCACTTACTGAAAGCCGGACGCTTTGACGCGACGTACCCCACGCGGGTCAACACTTTTCAGTGGGCCGCGCTGTATACCCGGGCGCCCTTCCTGCTGCGGGCCTTTGCCGAGTGGTTGACGGCCCAGTATCAGTATGTGCTGATTGATTCACGCACTGGGCTGACCGACGTGAGTGGCATCTGTACGATGTTGCTGCCCGAAAAGCTCGTGGTGGTCTTTACCCCCAACCGCCAGAGCCTGACTGGCCTGCTCGATCTGGTGCGGCGTGCCACGGACTACCGCCGCCAGGCCGAGGATTTACGGCCACTGCTGGCCTTCCCGCTGCCCTCGCGTATCGAGGCCGCCGAGCCACAACTGCGTGAGGATTGGCGTCTCGGCAATGCCGAGCGCGGTATCGTGGGCTACCAGCCCCAGTTTGAGGCGCTGTTGCAGGAGGTCTACGACTTGCCGGAGTGTCACCTCGAAACCTACTTCGACGAAGTGCAGATCCAACATATTCCACGCTATGCCTACGGCGAGGATATCGCCGTGTTGGTCGAGCGCCGCAGTGACCGCCTGTCGCTGACACGCAGCTATGAAAATTTTGCGGAACAACTGGTGGGGGGTAGCGGACCGTGGGACTACGGGAAGATCGCCGCCTCCACCCCCGTTACTCCACCACTTTTTGATGCCTATGTGTCTTCGAGTAGCGCAGATAGGTTGCCAGTGCAGGGCATTGCTGACGCCTTGCAGGCTCAGGGGCTGCGGCTCTGGAGATTTGAAGAACAAGTGGCTCCGGGAGAAGTGATTGAACAGGCGATCGCGCAAGGGATCGCTCAAGCCAAGACTCTGGTGTTCTTCCTTGGCTCGCATGGCCTTGGACTATGGCAGGAACAGGAACTCCTCCGCGCCCAACAAGCCAATACACAGCGCATCATCCCTGTGTTGCTCCCTGGCGTAGAACCGCTCTCGGAGTCTCTGCCTCCTGCCTTGCGCGAGCGCTTCATGTTACAGCTGCACGGACAACCCGATGATGCAGATGTCCTTGATCGCCTCGTATGGGGCATTACCGGAGAACGCCCGTCACGCACACCCGTGAGCCCGCTACAGAGCGTCACGAACAGCATTGGCATGGTGTTCACGTTGATCCCCGCCGGGGCGTTTTTGATGGGATGGCCTGACGGCGGCGAGGATGAGCGTCCTGTACACAGCGTGCGTATTAGCCAGGCATTTTATCTTGGCACCTATGCCGTCACGCAAGGCCAGTGGGAGGCGGTGATGGGCACCAACCCGAGCGGTTTTAAGGGCGATGGCCATCTGCCCGTCGAGGAAGTCTCCTGGGAGGACGTGCAGGCGTTTATCCAGCAGCTCAATGCCCGGGAGGGCGGCACGCGGTATCGCCTGCCGACGTAAGCGGAGTGGGAGTATGCGGCGCGTGCCGGCACCACGACGGCCTACAGTTTTGGGAACGATGCAGTGCAGCTGGGCCAGTACGCCTGGTATGACGGCAATGCTGGCCGCACCACACACCCCGTCGGACAGCGGCAGCCGAATGCCTGGGGGCTGTATGATATGCATGGCAATGTCTGGGAATGGGTGCAGGATT
Source organism: Pseudomonadota bacterium (assembly GCA_005777235.1). Taxonomy (GTDB): domain Bacteria; phylum Tectomicrobia; class Entotheonellia; order Entotheonellales; family Entotheonellaceae; genus SXND01. Next base: position 4,011 of record SXND01000129.1, on the reverse strand, counting down.
GGTATGGCACGTATACTGCAGCGCCTGCAGTGGATCCTCAGGGTCCTGCAGCAGGCGCGAGCCGCGTCATCCGAGGCGGGAGCTGGCTCAACCACGCCAGGCGTTGCCGGTCGGCGTATCGTAACTACGCCCGCCCCGGCTCCCGCGATGGCACTCTCGGCGTGCGCCTGCTGAGGACGGCCTGGTAGCCCTGAGCCCTGTTACCCTCTTACCCTCTGGAAGTTTGAGGGCCTGGAGGCCACGTAGAGGCAAGGCGCGGGACGCCGCGGAGCCGTCCAAGCCGCGCCTCGGAGAGGCTGGAAGGCCCTGGGATCCAGGGGCGGAGCCCTTGGTCGCGAAAATTTTTTGTTGCAAGGAGTAAAGAGTCGATGCTGGCTCGGGTGATCACCCTACGTTTCAATCCTGTGCGGAGCAGCTTTGACGACGGCCCGCTGCGGGATTTTCTGAAGGACAAGGAAGTGCTCTCTATCCGAGACCATTTTTTCGTCAAGCATGAGGTGCCGTATCTCGCTGTGCTGGTGACGTATTATCCGCATAGCCCGGAGACCCCCGCCTCGCCAGCGCCTGCTCAGAAGCCGGCAGAGCCCTCCTGGCGCGACCTGGTGACCGCAGAGGCATTACCCTTGTTCAATACGCTGCGTGATTGGCGCGCCGAACGTGGCAAGCGCGATGGGGTGCCACCGTATGTGGTCTGCACCAACCGGCAGTTTGCTGCCATGGTGCAAGCACGGCCTCAGAGCCTGAGCGGGCTGGCGGAAATCGAGGGTTTTGGCAAAGCCAAGCTCGACAAATACGGCCAGGAGATCCTGGGGCTCTTGCGCCAATCCCCAGCACCTGACCCACCCGCCGCAGTGCCTGAGATGCACCATGGCTGAACGCGTCCCTGATGACCTGCCCATCTTCGTGCTGTGGACCGAGTTTCTCGCCTGGCTGCTGCCAACCACAGAAAAATTCCCTCACAAAGTCCGCTTCACTCTGGCCAATCGTCTCGACAATCTGGCCCTGGATATGGTCGAAGACCTGGTCGAAGCCCGGTACACCCGTGACAAACGGGCCAGCCTGACACGCGCCAACCTGCGTCTCGAAAAATTGCGGGTGCTCTTGCGCCTCTGCCATACGCTGGGCTATCTCCCGCACGCGCGCTATGAGCACGCCATGCGCGCCATCAACCAGGTCGGCCAGATGCTGGGCGGCTGGCATCGACAGCAGGAGGAACGATGAGACGGCATAGCGATCTGTTCCCGGCGGCGTGCCAGGCAAAGGGGTGCCGATTGGCAATCTCACCAGTCAATATTGCGCCAACCTGTATCTCGGGGTGCTGGACCATTTTGTCAAGGAACGGCTGCGCCTCAAAGGCTATGTGCGCTACATGGACGATTTTTTGGTGCTCACCGACGACAAGCCGCTCCTGCACACCACGCTGGCCACCATCCGGGCGTTTCTCCGTGACACCCTCCTGCTGGATCTCAAGGACGAGGTGGTGCGGGTGGCGCCCGTTACGCAGGGCGTGTCCTTTGTCGGCTTCCACATTTTCCCGGGGCTGGTGCGTGTCGAAAGGCGCAAGTAGGCCAGATTTCGCCAGCAGGTGCGCGTCTTGGAAGCGCAGTACGCCCGTGGTATGATCGCCGAAGAGACGTTGGCCCAGGCGGTCGCCAGCATGATCGGGCATGTCAAGCATGCCGATTCACTCACGGCGCGACGGCAGGTGTTTACGGCGTCTCTGTTCCTGGGGTGAGGACCGTTTCAGGCGCGAACCGCGTCATCCGAGGCGGAAGCTGGCTCAACAACGCCAGGAATTGCCGGCCGGCGTATCGTAACAACGCCCACCCCGGCAACCGCAATGACAATCTCGGCGTGCGCCTGCTGAGCACAGGGCTGTTGCCAGAGGGGCGGGTTCATGGACCCGTCTCGCGTGCGTCAGGCCATGTCCAGGTCATCATCCTGCGCCGGCCCTGGCCGGACAAACAGTGCTGCCGAGCGGCGTTTGGTAGGCCCGTCAGGGTACGAAAACCGCCGCTCGCCTTCCTGATGCTGCTGTGGGGGTCGTCCTGATGCATGACATCTTTCTGAGCTACGACAACGCTGACCTGCCGCGTGTCTTGCCTCTGGTGCGGGCTCTGGAGGGGCGCGGCTGGTCCGTGTGGTGGGACCGCGAGCGGATTCTGCCGGGACGTACCTTTCATCGTGTCATCGAGGATGCATTGCGTGTGGCCCGATGTGTGCTGGTGGCGTGGTCGAGCCGCGCGGTGGAGTCCGAGTGGGTGATCGAGGAAGCCGAAGAGGGGCGTAAACGCGACATCCTGGTGCCCGTGCGTCTTGACGCTGAGGCACAGATTCCTTTCGGGTTCAGGAATCGGCAAGCCGTCCTGCTGCATGACTGGCAGGCCACTGAAGCCCATCGCGGCTTTGATCTGCTCGTGGAAGCGTTGACCGAGCTGCTGGGGCCACCCTCTACGCAGGAGGCCGGTCCGCCCGTGATTGATGGCTCTGTACCACCACCACCGCCGCCGGAGCCCCCAGCGGAGCCCGACCGTGACGTGAACAGTGTGGGGATGGCGTTTATTAGCATCCCCGCTGGCGAGTTCCTGATGGGCTCAGCCGATGGGGATGCAGACGAGCGTCCTGTGCATAGGGTGCGTATCAGCCATCCGTTCTATCTTGGGACCTACACCGTCACGCAAGGCCAGTGGCAGGCGGTCATGGGGAGCAACCCGAGCCGATTCACAGGTGATCCTCAGCGGCCAGTCGAGCAGGTGTCCTGGGATGATGTGCAGAGTTTCCTCCAGACGCTCAATGCCAGGGAGGGCGGCACGCGGTATCGCCTGCCGACGGAAGCGGAGTGGGCGTATGCGGCGCGGGCCGGCAGCACGACGGCCTACAGTTTTGGGGACGATGCCGCGCCGCTCGGTCAGTATGCCTGGTATGGCGACAATGCCGGCCGCACCACACACCCCGTCGGGCAGCGGCAGCCGAATGCCTGGGGGCTGTACGATATGCATGGCCATGTGTGGGAGTGGGTCCAGGACTGGTATGGCGCGTATCCTGCGGCGCCTGCAGTCGATCCCCAGTGCCCTGCAGCGGGCGCGGACCGCGTCATCCGAGGCGGAGGCTGGCTCAACAGCGCCAGGGGTTGCCGGTCGGCGTCTCGCCCCAAGGCGCGCCCCGGCTACCGCGCTGCCTATCTCGGCGTGCGCCTGCTGAGGACGGCCCGGTAGCCCTGTACCCTGTTACCCTCTTACCCTCTTACCCTCGCGGGGTAAGGGCCTGGAGGCCACGCAGAGGCAAGGCGCAGGACGAGGCGTAGCCGTCCCAGCCGCGCCTCGGAGGGGCTGGAAGGCCCCGGGGTCCAGGGATCCAGGGGGTGCGTCCGAGATGATGCGAGGGACTTGCTGCAGGAAAGGAGTCAGCGCAAGGCATGCCTTGCTCCCCTGAGAGCCAGATCCCCTCGCGGGCTGGGCACCTGGTCCACGAGAAGCGGGACGACATCGCCTTCCAGCGTCGGAGGGAAGGCCAGGCGCCTGTGCGGGCCGCACCCCCCGTGCACGTCAGGGCCGCCTCGTTCCCCCCACCAGCGGATGGATCGACGCAGCGGGCACTGGTTCCGGGGCGAGCCGCTCCCCTGACGGCGCAGCCGGCTACGGACCCTCGGCGCGCAAGGACGGCGCTGGCCCGCCGGGACGGGGTCGAGGACGGTGGCACGCCCAGACCGCCCATCGCCTGAACCGGAGCGACCCTGGAGGGCCCGGCGGCCTCGCGGCTGACCGCGAGGGACGCGTCGCCGGGCAGCCCCCGCACGCGCAGGCCCGAGGCGGTCGAGGGAGTCGGAGGGGGGCAGAGTCCCCGTGCCCCTCGGGAACACCGAGGGGAGGGCAGGACCGCTACGTGCCTCGCGCGTGCGCCGCAGGGCCAGGCTGCTGGGGGGCCCTCGCGCGGGACGGCGGCCCCCCCAGCCCCCGTCGCGCACGCGGCGGGACCCGGCCCGCCAACGCCCCCGGACGCGCGACCGGACGG
>SXND01000128.1 GCA_005777235.1 Pseudomonadota bacterium | reverse complement strand
CTTCACCGCCTTCGCCGGTGTTGCTCTTGCCGCCAATACGATTCATGGCGATAGCCAGGGTTTCGTGCGCCTCTTTACTGATGGAGCCATAGGACATGGCGCCAGTCTTAAAGCGCTTGACGATGGCATCGACAGATTCCACGTCCTCCAGCGGGATAGGTTCGCGCGCATATTGCAATTCGAAGAGACCGCGCAGGGTGGCCATGCGCTCGGACTGATCATCAATGAGCGCAGCATATTCCTTAAACGTGTCATAGTTATTGGTACGACAGGCTTTCTGCAACAGATGGATGGTACGCGGGTTAAACAAATGCAAATCACCATCAGTGCGGAATTTATACTGGCCGTGCCCATCAAGAGTGTGCCCATCCACCGGGAACTCCGGGAAGGCGCTGACGTGCCGCCGCTGCGCTTCCTGGGCAATCGCCTCCAAGCCGATGCCACCGACACGGGACGCGGTCCAGGTAAAGTAGCGGTCGATGAGGTCGTGATGCAGCCCCACAGCCTCGAAAATCTGTGCCCCACAGTACGATTGAATCGTCGAGATGCCCATCTTGGCCATGACCTTGACGACGCCTTTGACCGCCGCCTTGATGTAGCCGTAGATGGCCTTCTCATAGGTCAGCTCCGGGAGGAGGCCCTCGGCAATCATGTCCGACAGGGTTTCGTAGGCCATATACGGATTGATCGCCTGGATGCCATATCCTAGCAGGAGGCAGAAATGGTGCACTTCGCGGGGTTCCCCGGACTCTAGCACCAGCCCCACACGCGTGCGTGTCCCGGCCCGTATCAGGTGATGATGCAAACCTGCCGAGGCCAGCAGCGCCGGGATTGGGGCATAGTCGTGATCAAAAGTCCGGTCCGACAAAATCAGAATCGTTGCCCCCGCGGCAATCGCCGTGTCCGCCGCCTGCGACAAGTCGTCCAGGGCGCGTGCGAGCCCTCCCTGACCTGCGGAGGCTTTGAACAGGATCGGCAGTGTCACCACCGTACATCCAGGGATGGCCACGTGGCGCAGCTTTTCCAGTTCTGCATTACGCAAAATCGGATGTTGCAGCTTGACCTGGAGACAGCTCGAGGGCTGTGGGGCGAGCAAGTTGCCCTCAGAGCCCAGGTGCACCAGGGTGGAGGTAATCAATTCTTCGCGGATGGGGTCAATCGGCGGATTGGTCACCTGGGCGAACAGCTGCTTAAAGTAGTTATACAGCAGCTGCGGCTGATCCGAGAGGATGGCCAGCGGCGTATCCGTCCCCATGGACCCCACGGGCTGAATGGCCGCCTGGGCCATGGGGCCAATGGTCATCTGCACATCTTCCGAGGTATAGCCGAAGACTTGTTGCCGTTTGAGGGTGACGTGATGCTCACTTTTTGGCTCCTCTTCAGGCAGATCTGGCAAGGCCTGAAAATCCACCAGATGATCCCGCAGCCATTGCCGATAGGGCTGCGCCTTGGCGACGGTCTGTTTTAATTCCTCGTCGCTAATGATGCGGCCCTCTGCCGTGTCCACCAACAACATACGCCCCGGTTGTAGGCGCTGCTTGAGGAGCACCCGCTCCGGTGGCACTTCCAGCACACCTACTTCGGAGGCCATGATCACCAGGTCGTCTTTCGTGACGTAGTAGCGCGACGGCCGCAGGCCATTGCGGTCGAGCACTGCCCCGACGCGCACGCCATCGGTAAAGGCAATGGACGCCGGACCGTCCCAGGGCTCCATCAGGCAGCTATGATATTCGTAAAAGGCGCGCTTCTCATCGCTCATGCTCTCGTGGTTTTCCCAGGGCTCGGGAATCATCATCATCATGGCCTGCGACAGTGGACGCCCACTCAGGACGAGGAATTCGAGGCAGTTGTCAAATTTTGTCGAGTCGCTGCCATCCTCTTGGATGATCGGAAAGACCTTGGTGAGATCATCCCCAAATAGCTCTGAGGCCAGCATGGATTGCCGCGCGTGCATCCAGTTTTCATTGCCCCGCAGGGTGTTGATTTCGCCATTGTGGATCATGTAGCGATAGGGATGCGAGCGCTCCCAACTTGGGAAGGTGTTGGTGCTAAAGCGCGAATGAATGACCGCCAGGGCCGTCTCCACCAGAGGATTGGCGAGATCCTCGTAGAACGTCGCTACCTGTCTGGGGGTGAGCATGCCTTTGTAGACAATAGTTTTATAGGACAGGCTCGGAATATAAAAATAATCGCCGCCTGGCACCGTGGCATAACGGATGGCGTTTTCCGCGAGACGCCGAATGACATAGAGCTTGCGTTCAAAGGCCAGATCGTCCGTTAGCGCCGGGTTACGCCGGATAAACACCTGGCGGATAAACGGTTCGCGGGATTTGGCCGTTTCCCCCAGATACATATTATCCGTGGGCACGCTGCGCCAGCCGATGATTTCCTGCCCTGCCTGGCGCACGATCTCCGCAAACACGCGTTCACAGTGATGGCGCTGCTCGCGATCCGGCGATAAAAACACCATGCCCACGCCGTATTGCCCAGGTCGTGGCAACTGGAAGCCCAGACCGGCACAGGCATGCTCCAGGAACGCGTGGGGCACTTGCAGCAAGATCCCCGCCCCATCGCCCGTATTGTCTTCACAACCGCACGCCCCACGGTGGTCCAGATTTTGTAAGACGGTGAGCGCCTGCTGGACAATCTCATGCGATGAGACACCTTTGATGTTCACGACAAAGCCAATACCGCAGGCGTCGTGCTCAAAGCGGGGATCGTAGAGACCCTGTTTATGGGGATAGCCAGGTAGTGTCATACGCCTCAGTGCCCTTACTGGTTACGCGTCTCGCTGTGTGGGATCCTGGGATAAGAGGTTGGTTAAGTCTTGCATTATGTGAAGCAATGCCAGGAGTGTCAAGGCCGAAATCCGTTACGTCGGCATGCCATGGACGCCCCACAGGCAGACACACCGCCTGTCCTGCCATGGCGCAATGCTGTCGCGATGCCGCTACCAGAGGTCTGGGGAAATCACCACCACCCTCCGGTGTCTCAGGGCGCGGCCTGTGTTAGGACGACGTCTCCGTGTCCGGCGCCTGCTGCTGCAGCATCTGCACCAAGCGTTGCAGGTCGGCTTCCCCCGTATACGTGATCTCAATTTTCCCCTGCTTGCGTCCCGGCTTGATCGCCACACGGGTGCCAAAGTATTGCTGTAAGGTTGCCTCGAACACCACGAAGTGCGCCGGTTTGGCGCGTCCGTCCGCGGGCGTGCGGCGCTGCGTGCGCACCTGCGCCTCTGTATCGCGTACGGAGAGACTGCCACTCAGGATCTGCTCACGGAGGCGGAGCTGTTCCTCTTCTGATTCTAAAGCGAGTAGGGCGCGGGCATGCCCCATGGTGAGGTGACCCGCTTCGAGGTCGTCCTGCAACACTTGCGGGAGTTTGAGTAAACGCAGCGCATTGGCAATCGAGGAACGATCTTTGCCCACGTACTGCGCGACGTCTTCTTGGCGCAAGGTGAAATCCGTTTGCAGGCGTTGATACGCCCGCGCCTCTTCGAGGGGATTGAGGTCTTCGCGCTGCAGGTTTTCTAGCAGGGCTAAGCCCAAGACGTCCTCATCGCTGGCGCGTTTCACCACCGCCGGGATGGTGCTCAAACCCGCGAGTTGGGCCGCGCGCCAGCGCCGTTCACCGGCGATGAGTTCGTACCCCGTCTGCTGCCGACGCACCACCACGGGTTGCAACACACCCTGGGCTTTCATGGAGTTGGCCAGTTCTTCCAGACGCTCTGGGTCAAAGTGCTGGCGTGGTTGATAGGGATTGGGACGCACCTGCTCGACCGGCAGATGCATCAGCTCGGGTTCGCCACCCGAGTCCGTCCCATCGAGGAGGGCGCGCAGCCCTCTACCGAGTACTTCGCGTGCCATGTTCTAAGACTTCCTTGGTTAAACGCAGATAGGCGTCCGCCCCACTGCTGCCAATATCATAGTGGATAATCGGTTGGCCATGACTGGGGACTTCACCCAATTTGACGTTGCGCGGAATGACCGTTTGATAGACGGTGGAACCGAAATAGCGGCGGGCCTCTTCTTCCACACGCCGGGTGAGGAGCGTGCGACTGTCATACATCGTGAGCAGGACACCCTCAATATCCAGCGTCGGATTGAGCTTTTGGCGTACCAGCTTGACCACACTGATGAGGCGTCCGATCCCCTCCAGAGCATAGTACTCACACTGCAAGGGTAAGAGCACGGAATGGGCCGCGGTCAAGGCGTTGATCGTGAGCAACCCCAGGGACGGCGGGCAATCAATCAGGATATAGTCGTAGGTATCGACTACCTGCATGAGCACCTGCTGCAGACGCTTCTCCCGTTCTTCCAGCGGCACCAGTTCGACTTCGGCGCCCGCCAAATCACGATTGGAGGGCATGATATCCACGCCCTCCACGACCTGCCTCATGATGACTTGCGTAGCCGGCAACGCTTTGATCAGCGCATCATAGATACTGGGCGTACACTTGTCGCGGTCCACACCTACACCACTGGTGCTGTTCCCTTGAGGATCAAAATCAACGAGTAAAGTGCGTTTCTCAGCGACACCGAGGCACGCCGCGAGGTTAATCGTGGTGGTGGTTTTACCGACGCCGCCTTTTTGATTTGCCACTGCGATGATACTACCCATATGCTCGTGCCGTGAGGCTCCTTGTATAAATAGTTTTTTTGCAAGATACCATAGTCCTGAGGATGGTCACAAGCCTCAGATGCGTCGCATCACCTCCGGCGAGTCAGCGCAACCTGCGTGCAGGTCGCGCACGGCGCCCTGGTGATCTAATCACAGAGAGGGCAAGCCACATGCCGACTGCCATGATTATCGGCGCCAGCCGCGGGATTGGGCTGGAGCTGGCGCGTCAATACGCCGCCGATGGTTGGCGCGTGCACGCCACCACGCGGACCCCGACCCAGCCGGGGAAGCTCGGAGCACTCACAGGTGACCTGGTGCTGCACGAGCTTGAGGTCTGCCGTGCGGATCATCTTGCCGCACTGGCCACCGCCGTGGCGCAGGAAGGTATTGATGTGCTGATCCACAATGCTGGCGTCTCGGATCGCGGCCTCAGGCGTGACGTGGTCATGCGCATTAATGCCGAAGCGCCCCTGGTTGTGACGCAGGCGCTGCTGCCAGCGCTGCTGCGCAGCACGCCGAAGCGCCTCGTCTTGATGAGCAGCCAGCTTGGGGCACGGTGTGACCACTCCGCCAGCTAAAGCATGGTGGCTTCGTTAGGAACGCTTGTGTTCACAACCACTACGTTAGCCCTAACAGGCTGAGTCCCAGCCCTAGAATAAGTTGAGCCGACACATGATCTCTCGCTGCAGACAATCCACATGCCGCACACTCATGCCAGCGCTGGCTGAGGGTCTTGGGCACGGGTGCGCCACAGAGACAGGTCTGGCTCGTACCGCGAGGGTTCACCTTCACCAGCAGGCGCCCAGCTGCTTCCGCTTTGGCTGCCAGCTTGTTGAAGAACGCGGACCATCCGGCATCATGGACGGACTTCGCCAGCATGCCGCTGGCCAGTCCTTTGACGTGCAAGTCTTCCACAGCAATCACGCCATAGGTATCCACCAGGGTCCGAGACGTTTTGTGGTGGAAGTCGGCGCGTTGGTTCTGGACATGTGCGTGAGCTTTTTGCAGGAGGACCACCGCTTTGCGGCGGTTCCGCCCCCCACGCTTCCGGCGTGCGACACGCCGCTGGGCGATACGTAGCGTCCCTTGGGCCTTCCGGTAGTAGCGCGGATTGGGAATCGTCTCGCCAGTGGAGAGTGTGGCAAAGTCCGTCAAGCCCACGTCAATACCTACCCGTGCCTCAGTGCCTGGCAACGCCTCGCCCTCGTACGCGATACTGAAGCACACGAACCACGTGCCCGCTTGGCGCTTCACCGTGACCGTCTTGACCTGTCCTTCCAGGGGACGATGCCATGTGACTTGCAGATGCCCCACGCCTTGGAGGTACAGTCTGCCAACGGCTGTCAGCCGACATCCATCCCCCCAACTGGGGAACGTGTAGCTGTCGAAGCGGCGGCGGGACTTGAAGCGCGGATACCCTGGCTTGGATGCGCCAGCTTTGACGCGACGCAAGAACGCCTTGAAGGTTTTATCGATCCGCCGCAAGACGTCTTGCGAGGCGGAAAAGTTGGCCAGGCCCAGATTCCCGGCTGCACGGATGTCTTTCAACTGATTCGCCTGGTCGTAGTAATGCAGGGAGAGACCGCCACGCTGGTAGGCCTCGCGACGTTCCTGAAGCGCGGCGTTGTACAACCTGCAGGCTTCGCCCAGTTGATCGTCAAGCGCCGCTGTCTGGGCCTCCGTAGGGTAGAGACGGTACTGCATCATCTTGCGCATCTACGACCGTCCCTTCTGGGGCTCGATAGAGCGGCGCACCGTGGCTTCCGAGACGTGCCCCATGCTCCCCATGTCATACGACCGGCTCCAGAGCGAGGGCCGTGGCGAGCGCAGAGGCCGAAACTCGTGCCGCAAGACACGCGAGGCAGAGCCCTTCAACGGTGCGGCCAACGTGGCAGGCGCTATCCCAGCATCGCTCTCGACACACAGGTGGACATGGTCTGGCATGACTTCGAGGGTAGGCAACGTCGCCTGCAGTGCGACAGCTTTGTCATGCAACAGCACTTTCAGGCGTGCTGCTACAGGCCCTCTGCGCACCGATTGACGGGACTTCGGGCACAAGACGAGGGGATATGTGCGGGAGAAAACCGCGCCAGCGTTACGTGCATACCCATGGTATTCCATACGACAAGTGTAGCACGTTGTTTGATGAACAACAACTATTTAACACAGAAAGGACAGGGGGGAAAGACCGTCCTGCTCCTGCAGGACGCGCATTCCTCTGCCAGCTCAAGCAGGCAGTCCCCTGCGCGTATTTCTATGGGCGGTGCGGCGGCACCTCTCACTGCTGCAGACAGTGTGCACGGCATGCGGCGGCTGATTGCCCGCTTAACGCCGCGGGAGCACGGACGTTTCTGGACGTGGGATGGACGCGAGCATCCCTGGTGAGCCGTGGGCCTGGTGCCTGAGAGAGGGGGCGCGCGGGAAATGTGCTATCATGACTAGACGGCGTGAAACGGACACACACTGGGGCACGCACGCCAGTCGCACTGGGGCACGGTGCATCAGACACGATACGCTACACGGGAGAAAACACGATGGAGATGACGCAACTGCAACCGGGGCTCAATGCCGAGATTACCACGCTGGTGGACGACAGTTTGGTGGCCACACATGTGGGGGGAGAGGGCGTATTATCCACGCCTTCCATGATCAGTCTGATGGAGCATGCCGGCATGCAGGCCGTGCAGGCGCTGTTACCAGCGGGGTACACGACCGTGGGCTTTGAGGTGCATGTGAAACACTTTGCCCCGACGCCCAAGGGGAAAAAAGTGACTGCTCGTGCTGAACTCATGGAAGTGGAAGGCCACAAGCTCAGCTTCAAGGTGGAAGCACACGACGAAGACCACAAAGTCGGCGATGGCACGCATCGCCGTGCCGTGGTTGCCGTCCAGCCGCACCGCGCCTGAGTCAACGTATGGAGGCGTATATCCGGCAGATGTTACAGGCTCGCGTCCCCCGCGAGCTCTCCGTCCCCTCGCGGCGTCTGGCGGCGGTGTTGCTGCCGCTGTATCACCATGGCGGCGACTACGGCATCATCTTGACCCAGCGCTCCGACACGGTGTATCACCACCGCGGACAAATTGCCTTCCCTGGCGGTGGGCACGAACCGCACGACCTGTCGCTGCAACATACGGCCCTGCGGGAAAGTGCCGAGGAAATCGGTCTGCAGCCCGCCGATGTCTGTGTCCTCGGCCAGTTGGACGATTTACTCACCACCGGCAGTAATTATCTGGTGCGCCCATTCGTTGGCACCATGCCGTATCCGTATCCCTTTGTGCTGGATACGCGAGAAACCGCCTCCATCATCGAAGTGCCGCTGACCTGGTTACGGCAGCACAATCCGCCAGTCGAGGTGCAGCGCCAGCATGCTGGACGCGTGGTGCAGAGTTTTTTCTTTGACTATGACGGGCACGTCATTTGGGGCGCGACGGCCAAGATCGTCAAACAATTCCTCGATCTCCTCGGTCCGTGACCGTCGTCAGCTCGGCTCGTGTCTGCACCACGTTGCTTGCGCACGCGCCTGGGCCTGGGGCCATGTTCCCAGCGGAGAGCCGCGCACGAGAGGTCGGTTGCGACGCCTCACGGTGCTGCCTCTATCCCACCGACTGGTCTCGCGTTGACATGCGAGCAGCCGAGGAGAATCATAGCAGGACTCTATTCTCCTCCTGCGTGTCTCGCCTCACGAGAGGCTGTGACCAGCCGCCTCTCCACAGACGAGGGTTACGGCCACACGGGCGGCTCCAAAGGGGTCACGCCATCAGGGCGCGCGCAGCACATCGTGCGCCACGCATCAGACGGAGGCGTCACATCAACATTTTCGCAGTCCGTTTGACCGGGCTTGTGTGGAGGGGGGAAGTCGCGATGTTTCACAAAATTGGTATGCGTCTCGGACTCAGTTTTGGGGGAATGATCGTGCTGGCCACGGTGATTTCTATCGTGGACTATCTGGAGATTCAGGATCTGGCTTCAGGGATCATAACTACGATAGCCAGCGGGACTTCCAAGGCCGCCTGATCTCATAGCATTCTCGATAATATGAACCGGAGTGTTATCGAATCTTTCTCTATGTTGATGGCCCATCAGGAGTCCCATACTGGCGATCTCATGCGCGTCCGTCGCACCAGCACAGATCAAAGAGAGGCTCGGTAACTTGCGACGAACGACCCTGAGTGAGGGAGGGAAGGCCCTGCTCAGAACTGTCGAGGAAGCGCATGCCAAGTCTCTGGCGAGTGAAGAGACCTTTGCCAAGCTGCTGAGCCAGGGGAAGCAGGAAGAGGCGAAGACTTATTTATTGGCCGAGTCACAACAGAACAAGACGGCTCTGGGAGGAGCGCTGCAGAAACTCATTACCTTCCAGGAAGAGAAGGTGAAAGGGGAGATCCGCGATGCGGAGGCAGCGTCTCGCACCGCCAAGGTCTGGGTGCTGAGCGCTACAGGGTTCATGGTTCTCCTCGGCGGTCTGTTGGCCTACGGGATCACACGTAGTATCACCCGTCCGCTCGCTGTGGTCGTCCGTGCCGCCAACCAAGTGGCTGGGGGTGATCTGACCGTGCAGATTGACGTGACCTCGAAGGATGAGACCGGTCAACTCCTGGACGCTATTCGGCAAATGGTCGAGCAACTGCATCGCATTATGCATCATCTCTTAGTCGCCGACATAAAACCTGTCTATCCTAAGCAAAGTGCGTATACGGCCGAGATGTCCGCGAGGCAGCAGACCCTGCCGGCCAATACCACGGACCTGCTGCAGCGCATCCCCCTCTTTACCGCGCTCGACAATACGGAACTAGCCTCGCTCGCTACGAACATGCTACCGCACATGTTCACAGCCGCTCACGTCATCGTCAAGCAAGGGGAGAGCAGCACCTCTATGTACATTGTGGCGGAAGGCCTCCTATATGTCTACATTGATCGCCCCGAATCGGAAGATCCCCTCAAAGTCGGGCAGATCATCCCTGGGGAGTTCTTCGGTGAGATGTCCCTGTTGACGGGGGCACCACGTTCGGCCACGGTGAAAGCGGCAACCGAGGCGTTGGTGTACGAGATTACCAAAGACACCATAGAGCTCGTCTTAGACAAACGTCCGGAGGTCGCCGAGTCTCTGAGTCAGGTGATCGCCCAACGTCATCTCAGAAATGCCGAATCCATGCGGAACCTCCCGACGGAACAGCAAGACGTCGAAATGCGCAATTTTGCGGGGCAATTGCTGGACAAGATGCATCAGTTTTTCAAAGGATTTCGCAGGTCGGTGGGCGTATGAGAGGGTGCAGCATCCGTCATCTGCCGTCTCGGGCCTCACGGTGTCGTACCCGCACCAGGAGGCGCTGGGGTACGCGGTGTGGGGCGGCGCTTCTCGGCTTCTTCGTGGATATGCGCCGCAAAGCCCGGGTAGCGTGCCAGGACACGGTCAAAGGTGTCTTTCCTCAGCACATAGAGGTCGCAATAATTGACGGCGCGGACGCTGGCCGTGCGGGGCTGACTAAACAGCAAGGCAATTTCACCGAAAAAATCCCCATCGTGCAGGATGTTGAGCACAGTATGCCCGTCCTCGGCAACGATTTCCACCGTGCCACGGCTGATGAAGTACATGTCCCGACCTTCTTCCCCAAAGCGTGTAATGTAGTCCCCAGGGGTGCAGACGGTAGGGCGCAACTGCAACGCCATGTCGCGCACCAATTCATGGCTGGCGCCCTGAAAGAGTGGCGCCTGCTCGATAAAATCACGTCGTAAGAAAATCGCCACTTCCACCCGTAAACTTTCCGGCAGATCTGCCAAGACCGCCGCCTCGTCGTACCCTAAACGATTTTCCCACAGGTAGGCGTAATAATCGTGTAGGCGTCGTTGCAGGCCGAGCGGGATATTGCGATACCGCATGAAGGCCCCGAGGCGCTCCATATTTTCGCGGTAATGGCTTTTGGCCAGATCAATGTTGGCCAGCAGGCTGGTGACGTTGCCAATCATGTAACCGTAGACACCCACGCCCAGGAACATGACCACCATGGTATAGATGAGCTGCGCGTTTGCGGTGGGGGTCAAATCCCCATAGCCCACCGTGGCCAGTGTGGTGGCACACCAATAGAGGGCGCGGAGATAGCGCGTCAGACCTTCTGTCGGGGCCTCGACCTCACTGACGAATTTCGTCTGGCCGTCCAACGCCAGCCAGCCGCACGCCAGGCAATGAGCGGCCACCAGGAGCCAGTAGACAAAGAAGATCAAGCGCAGCAGGTTGGCCTGTTGCACTTCATGATGCCGCCACTGCGCCATGCGCTGGGCCACGCGCGCCAGCTTCATGAGTTGCACCAGCGGCACCAAACTGGTGGGAAACAGCAATTTCCACGGCACGGCAGTGAGGAGATCGAGACTGAACCAGAGCAGCCAGACGACCCGCGGCTGCGCCGGTAGCCCTACCCGAAAACGGTGGCGCGTCTCGGTGTGCTGTGACCATTGCAGGCAGAGGTCAAGGCCCAGGATCACCGTGAAGGCGGTGTCCAGCATGACGAGCTGGAAGGATGGCGGGTAGCCCAGCACCAACCGCAGGGGCATTTCCACCGCGGCATAGGTCATGCTCAGCACCAGGATCATATCCCACAGTTGACGCTGACGGGAGTCATCAAGCTGCATAGCGTCTCTTAGGTGTGGCGCGTATACGGCACGCCGACGGCGGCGGGCGGGACGGCACGCCCCACGCATCCGGCCAGGAGCACCACAGTCACGAGGTAGGGAGCCATGCTGAGCCATTGATACGGTATCGGGACGCCAACAATTTGTAACTTAATTTGCAGTGCGTCCACAAAACCAAACACCAGCGCCCCCCCCAAGGCCCCCAGAGGCTGCCATTTGCCGAAAATCATCGCAGCCAGGGCAATAAAGCCTTTACCGCCAGTCATCATATCATCAAACCCACCCACCGTCTCCAGCGAGAACCACGCCCCACTGAGACCGGCGAGCAGGCCGCTGGCCAGCACATTGCCGTACCGCACGCTGTAGACGGAGACCCCCGCGGTGGCGGCAGCCTGGGGGTGCTCGCCGACCGCTCGCGTGCGTAAACCCCAGGGAGTGTGCCATAAGACCACGTGCAGCACCGCGACCAGCACCCAGGACGTGTAGACGAGCGGCTGATGGCGAAAGAAAATGGGCCCAAGCACCGGGAGATCACTGAGCAGCGGGAGGGGCCAGATCGGTAACACATCCGGCGTACGGCGGGGATTATGCAGGAGCACGGCGCGCCGGAGAAAGCCCGTCAGGCCAACGGCCAGGATGTTGAGCACGGTGCCGCTAATGAGCTGATTCACCTGCCCATGGATGGCCAGGGCCGCATGCCCGGCCGCCAGAGCGCCGCCCACCACGGCGGCCATCACCACCCCGAGCCAGGTCTGGGAAGTATACAGCGCGAGGAGAAAGCCCAGACAGGCCGCGGTCAGCATCATACCTTCCAGGCCAATGTTGATCACGCCACAGCGTTCGCTGACGAGCCCCGCCAGCGCCCCGAGGGTCAGCGGTGTGGCCAGCCGTAAACTCTGCGCCAGCAGCCCCAGGACTTCCAGACGCTGACCCATACTGGCCCAGAGCAACAGGCCGCACACCAGCCCGAGGCTGACGAGTCCCAGCCGGACAGTGTGCCAGCGTGACGCGGTGGCACGGATGCGCCACAGGCCCAGCCCGAGGGCCACGAGGCTCCCAAGCAGGAAGGCCGCACGCGTTGGCAGGGGCAGCACGCCTAAGGTGCCAAAGCGCAGGGTGGAGACCGCCTCTGGCGCCAGCGTCAGGGCCCAGCCTCCCAGTCCTAGGCCGTAGATGCAGGCCAGCAGGCTACGCCCCTGGCGCCAACGTGGCATAGAGGGCTCCTTCACGCCAGACGCTGCGGCCGACGTAGCAGCACGCGCCAAAGCGGCTCGGCGGCCAGACACACCATAACCAACGCCTGCAGGATGTTGATCACGTCAATAGACACCCCGGTACGCATCTGCATGAGTCCAGCGCCGTTGCGCAGTCCACCCCACAAGAACGCCGCCGGGAGGACGGCCCACGGCTGCGAGCGCGCCACTAAAGCCACCGCAATGGCATCAAAGCCGTAGCCGGTGGAGAACGCGGCCGGTAGCGTATGGTACAGCCCGAGGACTTCGCTGCCCCCCGCCAACCCCGCGAGCAGACCCGACAGCGCCATGGTCAGCACCACCGTGCGTGCCACAGGCATCCCGGCATAGTGCGCGGCGCGAGGATTCGTGCCGACGGTGCGTATTTCAAAGCCAATCGTCGTCCTGCCCAAGAGCCAGGCCACCAGGCCCACGGTCGCCAGCGCGACGAGCAGGCCGGCATGCAGGCGTGTCGAGGCCCCAAAGAGGGGCGGGAGCACCGCGCTGGGCACGATGACCGGGGTGCGGTCGACACTGGCGCTGGGATCCCGCAGGCACTGCTTCACGAGATAATCCACCAGTTTCATGGCTATGTAGTTCATCATAATAGTATTGATGACCTCATGCGCCCCGAGTCTGGCCTTGAGCACGCCAGGAATCCCACCCCACAGCGCTCCGCCCAGTCCCCCAGCCCCGAGCGCCAGCGACACATGCAGCCAGCTGGGGAAGCCGTGCAGCGTATACCCCACCACCACGGCGCTGAGCGCCCCCATATACAATTGCCCCTCGACACCGATATTGAACACGCCACCACGAAAGCCCAGGGCCACCGCCAGCCCGGTAAACAGATACGGTGTGGCGGCGACGCCCGTCTCACTCAGGGCCTGCCAAGAGCCCGCCATGCCCATGAAGAGCCCGGCATAGGCCGCCAGCACACTCGCCCCGCTGGCCCAGATGAGCAGGGCCCCGAGGAGCAGCGCCACACTCAGGGCGAGGAAGGGCAGCAGGATGGCGCTCCAGCGTGGGGCAGGCATGTCGGGCCTTTCTAGAGCGTTCCAGACCCTGGCGGGGCTTCTGGGGCATGACCTGCCTGCAAAGCCCGGAGTTGCACTTCCAGCTCCGCCAGACGCGTTTCTGCCGCCTGGCGCAGGGCCGCTTCCTGATTGGCGCGCTCTTCGGCCTGCCGACGGGCCTTCTCGGCTTGCAGCAGGCTCTGTTCCACCTGCACGAGGGCGTGCTCGGCCTGGAGACGGGCGTGCTCGGCTTCGCGATGCGACAGCAGCTTTTGCCCGGTCTCCACCGTCACAAAGTGGAGCTGACCGTCTTCTACGTGCAGGGCTAACTCCAGCACCGCACTGTACAGCATCAGCCTGCCGGCTGGATCCTGGGTGACGGGGATGGGAACATAGGTGCCTCCGGCTAGGCGCAAGCCTTGCAGGGGCGGGGTGAGGTACTCACCTGTCGGATCATATTGGATGTATTCGCGTACCCCCAACTGCGCATAGATCTGCGGTTTGCTCGTCTGATCGTCACTCTGTGTACTTTTGGAGGTAATCTCGATGACCACATCGGGGGCTTTGGGCTCTTCCCAGAGCTTGTACGAAGAGCGGTCGTGCTTCATGGCGCCAAAGACCACAAAGACATCCAGCGCCACGACCGCACGGGGATCCCCATCGCGATAATAGATAAAGAGGTTCCCAGAGACGTAGACATCTGGGCGGTTCTGGAAATAAATACCCAGTGCCTCAACGGCGTAGATCAGGGGCTTACGCTGAAAGTCACTTTCTGCTATGGGGAGGCCATCCGTCTCGGGGTAATCAATATCCGCAACCTGCGTCGCTATGTGGAGTGCCATCTCATGTCCCTCACGACCATCCCTGTGTCTGCAACACACGGCACCAGCAGCCCCACTCTAGCACACCGGGCCACAGGGTACGTCATCCTTTCCCGCGCCAGCCCCCCCCACGCCGTCTACGCCCGCCATCAGTTGCCCTATCCGCTTCCGGCTGGCCTCATGGCGCGGCAGCGCGGCCAAAATAGCCCCGTGGTACAGCACCGCAATGCGATCGGAGAGGGCGAGCAGTTCATCGAGATCCGCCGAGACCAGCAGCACGGCGCAGCCCTGGGCGCGTTGCTGGAGCAGGTGTTGATGGATGCTGGCCGTGGCGCCGATGTCCAGGCCCCGCGTGGGGTAGGCCGCCAGAAGCAGGCGCAGGGGGCGGGCGCACTCGCGGGCAATGACCAGCTTCTGCTGATTGCCGCCAGATAAGCTCCCGGCCAGCGTGGTCGGGTGCGGCGCCCGCACGTCAAAGAGCAGCATGAGCCGGGCGGCATGCGCGGCAACGGCGGCACGCCGGCGCAGCAGGCGGTGCGCAAACGGGGCCTGATGATAGGTGTTCAACACCAGATTGTCCGCCACGCTATACGACGCCACCAGACCGTGCGCGTGGCGATCTTCCGGGATATGGCCCACGCCACACGCCGCCATCTGCCGTGGCGTGGCGCGGGTCATGTCCACCCCCAGCAGGGTGATGGTCCCACCCACCGGCGGGCGCAGCCCGGCCAGGGCTTCTACCAGCTCGGTCTGGCCATTGCCCTGCACGCCAGCAATGCCAACGATTTCGCCAGCATGCACGGTGAGAGACATCTCGGTGACCGCCGCGGCGCCCCGTGTGTCCAGGATGGAGACCCTTTGCACCTGCAAGACCGCCTCAGCCCCAGGCGCGGTGGCCGCGGGCTGGCGCACGGTGGCGCTGGCCTCCCCGACCATGAGGGCCGCCAGGGCCGCTTCCGTGGTCTGCGCTGGCGTCATGCTGCCCACCACGCGCCCCTGGCGCAGCACGGTGATGCGGTGCGCGATCGGCAACACTTCGCGTAGTTTGTGGGTAATGAAGATGATCGACGTGCCGTGCTGCGCCAGGGTGGTCAAAGTCAGGCTGAAATGCTCGATTTCCGCAGGGGTCAGCACCGCGGTCGGCTCGTCGAGTATCAGGATGGTGGCCTGGCGATACAGGGCTTTGAGAATCTCGACGCGCTGGCGCAGCCCCACGGGCAGGTCACGGATGTACGCCTGTGGGTCAATGTCGAGATGATACTGCGCCGCCAACTGGCGGATCTGCTCGGTCGCCGCACCACGGTGCAGCCAGGAGCCACCGTATGCCACTTCCTGCCCCAGGATGATGTTCTCGGTGACCGTGAGCGTCGGCACCAGCATGAAGGGCTGATGCACCATGCCAATGCCGTGCGCCATGGCCGCCCTGGGGCTGGGGATGTGCACGCGCTGGCCCTGCACATACAGCGCCCCGGTATCGGGCTGCGTGAGGCCGTAGAGGATGTGCATCAAGGTGCTTTTCCCAGCGCCGTTTTCACCCAGCAGGGCGTGGATTTCGCCGGGCGCGAGCTGGAAGTCGATGTGGTCATTGGCCACGACGCCAGGAAAGCGCTTGGTGATGCCGTGCATGGCTAAAGCCAGGGGCATGGGACTGCCTTCTTCTATCGTGCAACGCCGGGGTGCAACGTGCCCGCCTTTAGCCCTGCCGCGATGTCGCGCAGCCTGGTTTTGACTGCCTCAGGAATGGCGCTGTCGGCGGCATGAAACGGCGCCAACCCCACGCCGTCATTGCTGGCCTCAAAGACCTGCGTGCCGCCCTGGAATGTGCCTGCCACTGCCAGCTTGATAGCCCCATAGACGGCATGATCGACGCGCTTCATGGCACTGCTGAGGAGCTTCGCCGCGCCGCGCGTGTCGCCGCCTTTGAATGTGGTCAGGTACTCGTCCTGATCCACCCCAATGGCCCACACGCCGGCTTGCGTGGCCCCGAGAATGGCGCCGGAGCCCGTGGTGCCGCCGCTGCCAAAGATGACATCGGCCCCTTCGTCAATCTGCGATAGGGCGGCGGTTTTGCCACGGGCCGGATCGGTGAAACTGTCGAGATAGACGCCCAGACGCTGGCAGGCAGCGCAGACGTGGCGCACCCCCGCTTCGTAGCCCTTGCGGAAGCGCACCACCGGCGGAATGTCCATGCCCGCCACCATGCCGACCGTTTGGCTCTTACTCATCAGACCCGCCAGGGCGCCCGCCAAAAAGCCAGCCTGGTCCTCGGCGAAAGTCAGTCCCAGGATGTTGGCGACCGGGGGATCATAGGCAAAATCGACGATGGCAAAGCGCACCTGCGGGTAGGCCAGTGCCATCTTTTTGGTGGCATCGCCGAGCATAAAGCCCACGGTGATGATCATGTCGTGGCCCGTGCTGGCGAGTTGGGCAATGTTTTTGGCGTAATCCGTCGGCTGTTGCGTCTCAATGAAGGCGCTGGGCAAGCCAAACTCTTTGGCGGCGCGCAGCATGCCCTGATAGGCAAACTCGTTAAACGTCCGGTCGTCGACTTTGCCAACGTCTGTCACCAGGCCGACTTTGGTGACGCCAGCGCTGGCCAACTGGGGCAGAGCCCCGGCCAGGATGAGCAGGGTGATGACCAGCCCACGAGACCACGGATATGGAGCATGCTGCAGCATGGTGCTTTCCCTCTGCGATTGTCGAAGTTGCGTGGCTGGGATACACGCCACACCTGGTGCATCTCCGCAGGAGTGCTTGGGCCATCTCTGGGAGCGCGGCCAGCCTGGCCGCTTCCGGAGCGGGCGGGACGCCCGCGCTCCCAGGAACAGGCCATTAGGCCGTGCTACGGCTGCCGTTGGCGCCGGCGGCGCGCTGGCGACAGTGCCAGGGCCGCACGCACGGCCTCCGGGTCGTCAAACATCGGGAACATGGCAGCGGGGTACAGCGCCCAGCCGTGCGCCAGGGTCACGTGGCGTGTGCCGAGCGCATTGCCAGTGTAGCGCCCCTGCGGTGTCAGCGCCAGCCAGCCGCCATCGGCAAACTGGTACAGCGTCACCAGGCAGCGGCCCGAGGCGGTGTCCCACAGGCGCATGGTGCCGTCGGTCGATGTGCTCACCAGGCGCTGGCCGTCGGGAGACCAGGCCAGCGCTTTGACTGCCCCGGTAGAGCCCTGCAGGACACGCACGACCTGCCCACGGCCCACGGCCCACAGCCGCACCGTGCCGTCCTGCGCCCCGCTGGCCAGTTGCTGCCCATCGCCGCGGTACGCTACCGCCCACACCGTGCCGTCATGGCCCGCCAGGGTGTGCTCGACCTGCCCATTGGCCACGGCCCACAGCCGCACCGTGCCGTCCTGCGCCCCGCTGGCCAGTTGCTGCCCATCGCCGCGGTACGCTACCGCTAACACCGCGCCGTCGTGGCCCGCCAGGGTGTGCACGACCTGCCCACGGCCCAGCGCCCACAGCCGCACCGTGCCGTCCTGCGCCCCGCTGGCCAGTTGCTGCCCATGGCCGCGGTACGCTACCGCTAACACCGCGCCGTCTTGGCCCGCCAGGGTGTGCTCCACCT
>SXND01000127.1 GCA_005777235.1 Pseudomonadota bacterium | reverse complement strand
GACGAGATTGGCGATCTGCCGCTGCGTGTGCAAGTCAAATTGCTCCGCGCCCTCGAGGAAGGGATCATTGAACGCGTGGGGGGGGAACGCGAAATCCCGGTGAACGTGCGTCTCGAAGCCGCCACTAATGTCACGCTGGAGCTAGCCGTGCAGGCGGGGACGTTTCGCGCCGACTTATATCATCGCCTCGCAGTGTTGCGCCTGCACCTCCCACCCCTGCGCCAACGCCACGAGGATATTGCGCTCTTAGTGGCGCATTTTCTGCGGATCCTGGACCAGAAATATCAGCGCCACGTGCGCGGGCTCACCCCGGATGCCCTACGTCTGCTGACAGCATACGCGTGGCCTGGCAACATCCGTGAGCTGCGCAATGTCCTGGAGCGCGTCTATGTGGAGACCCTGGGCGACGTGATTGGCCGGCAAGCCTTTGACGAATGGGTCGAGGAACGTGAGCAATTCACGCCAGGGGCCTGGGATCTGACAGCGCGTCAGACCGCCTTGGCGGCGCGTCCGGTCCTCGTGTCACCGTATCCTGGCATGCCGCGTGCCGTACAAAAACAGTTAGCGCCGGGGGCTGAACTCGCCCCGGCCATTGATGTTGCCCCCACCGCCTTTACCTATCTCGACCAGGCAACGTCAACGCAGGCCCCGACCCTGGCGATGGCCTTGCACCCTGTGCCCCAGGTCTTGACCCAGGAGCATCTGCTGCAGACGTATCGCCAGGCAGCGGGGAATCTCTCCGAAGCCGCGCGCCTGCTCGGCGTGCATCGTGCCACCTTGTACCGCCGCATGCAGACGTTGGGCCTGACCCGTGCTGACCTGGCCGCCACGTTGCAGCCTCTCCCGCCTACGTCGGCGACCGAGCGTGTGCCTAGCGCGCCGCACTCGCTACCCCAAGCCGCGCCCGAATAGCCTGCACGCGGGCCTGCATGGCTCGCCCTTCCCCATCGCGCTTGGTCTGACGGAGTAAGAGGGCATACTGCTCTAGCACAGCCGCCAGCCCGACATGGTCCGGTCCCCAGAGTTTTTCCACGGTGCTTACCGCACGCAGATACAGGGGCTCAGCCTGCTCATAGTGCTCCTCGGTCATATAGAGGAGGGCCAGGGTCATCAGGCTGGCCGCGACATCGGCATGATCAGGTCCATAGACTTGCTCCCGCAGGCTGAGCCCCCGTAGGGCCAGCGCTGTGGCCTGGTGATACTGCTGTTGCCGTCGATAGAGCTCGGCGAGGTTATTGAGACTGCTGGCCAGATCCGCACGATGGCCGCCCAGGTGCAGCTCCCAGGTGGCCACGGCGCGCAGATAGAGTGGCTCGGCCTGGTCGTAGCGTGCTTGCCCCCGATACACCTCCGCCAGACTGTGCACACTCATGGCCACATCGGGATGATCGGGACCAAGGGTTTTCTCGCGGGCCGTCAGGGCACGTTGATACAGGGGTGCGGCCTTCTCAGGCTGCCCCTGCGCTGCATAGATGGCCGCCAGGTTGTGACGGCTCCCCGCCGTATCTGGATGATCGAGGCCGAGGGCGCGTTCGCGGATGCTGAGGGTGCGCTGCTGCACCGACTCGGCGAGGCTGTATTGCCCGTACGACCGATAGAATTCGGCGAGGCTATTGAGCAGCGTCGCCACTTCAGCGTGGTCTGCTCCTAGGGCGCGCTCATGCACCGCCACCGCCTGCTGATGCATCGCCTCAGCCTGCGCATACTGCCCTTGCCCCGCATACACTAGGGCCAGCCTATTGAGGCTGATGGCGACAGAGGGATGCTGCGTGCCGAACGCCCGTTCGCGGAGGGCCAGGGCGCGCTTGTGGACGACCTCGGCCTCAGCAAAACGCTGCTGGGCACGGTAGAGTTCGGCCAGGTTGTGCAGACTGGTCGCCACGCTCGGATGCTGTGGTTTGAGTGTTTTTTCTCGGATACTTAACGCCCGTTGGTAGAGCGGCTCCGCCTGGGCATACTGCCCCTCCGCCTCATAGAGGCTGGCGACATTCTCTAAGCTGGACGCAATGCCAGGATGGTTGGGCTTCAGCGTCTGCTCACGAATACTTAAGGCGCGTTCGTAGAAGGGCAAGGCGCGCGCGTACTGGCCCTGCGCTTCATAGACTTCTGCGAGACTGTCGAGGGCCGCCGCCACTTCCAAATGGTAGGCCCCCAGGGTGCTCTCACGGATGGCCAAGACGCGCTGATACAACGGCTCGGCCAGCGCGGGTTGATTCTGCCCGCTGTAGACGAGGGCCAGGGTCATCAGTGGAATGGTGAGGCGTTGCTCAGGGAGTCCCAACTGTTCGGCCTTGGCCAGTGCCGTGACCAGCTGTTGTTCGGCATCGGCGAGGCGGCCTTGCTTATAGGCCTGGACACCAGCGCGCTGTGCCTTCTCCCATGATGTCTGCTGGGCGCACGCCACCGCCGGCCACACGAGACCGTATCCCATCAGGCAGAGCATCCCTACCCCGATCACTGTTTGCGTCCGACTTCCGACGTATTTAGCCATACATTCGCCACCGACTCCTCTCTAGCATCAGGGTGTGGGATAATCACTTTGTACTCATGGTCTACGGGTGGTAAGCTGACCAAAGCCATAATCTAGCATCAGGGTGTGGGATAATCACTTTGTACTCATGGCGTTGACGCGCCCCTGTCGAGTCTCCAACCGCCGGCGCCCCCCAGGTTGACACATACGCCGCTTATTGCCGCCGTCTCCCGGACCGTGTGTCGCTCGGGCGGACGGCCTGGGGCTTTTGCGCTGGTTGTGTCTGGCGCAGCGTGGCACGTGGCGATGGCAGCACACGTACCTGGGGCCGACGCGGTGCGCGGATGGCCTCCTGGCGCGTGGTCGCCCGCGGCGCTGGCATGGCCCGCACGCGACGCTCCGGCGGGCGGCGGACCACCGGTGGTTTCGTCGCCGGCTGGGCCGGGCGCAGCGTCGTGCGTGGCCGTTGGCGCTCCGGTGGCGGACGACGGCGTACCGCTATGGCGACACGCGGCGTGGAACGTGTGGGCCGACGTGATACAACCTGGCGCGTGGCGCGTGGCTCTGGTCGCGTGCGGCGCGCTCGTAGCTCTGTGCGACTCTGGGCGCGCCGCGCCCGCAGCCGTTCAAGACGCACCGCGACGCGTGCTGGGGCTGGCGTGGGCCGCCGCAGAGTCGTACGGGCCGCAGGACGGGCGCGCACAACCCGTGGTGGACGGCTCGAGGCTGGGCGACGGGCCAGACGTGGTGGACGACGGACAGCCTTGCCCGTGGTCCCCCGCGCCCCGCGTAAAAGCGTCAGCTTGTGCAGACTGATATCGAGACGTGGGTCTTGCGGACCAAAGCGCCGTGCCTGCCGCACCGCCGCCATGAACATCCGCCGTGCTGTCCCGTAATCCCCCCGGCTATAGGCGGCTTCCCCCGCCCGCTGGTAGGTCTCCCACGCCGCCTCGACCGGGATCACCCAGCACAGCAGACTCCACAGGCAGAGCAGCAACCAGCCCCGTGGGTGCAGCATCCCGATCTTCATCAACGTCTCCGTCTCGGCCTCACCTCCGTACATGTCTCTGCGGCAGCATTATATGTCGATTGCCTGGCGTGCCGTCAAGCCTCGGACGGCAGCGCCTGTGGAAAGCGTTGACACACCTCAGGGTGTTGCCTATGATATCGGTTGATCGACAGAGGCGATATGCCGCGTTTTTCCACAGCAGAAGGGTCGTACGATCATGTCTGAGGCTATCCACCGTGCCACACAGACCATTACCCCCGATGACTTGTCCCGGATGGTCTTGCCGCAGCGTGATCTCCCGGCGGCTCTCCGTGACTTTCACCCCATGCGTGACAACGCCCTGGACAACGAGACCATGGCGCAACAGGGTTTCCCAGGCAGCACGGCAGAACGGTTTCGCAGCGTGGGGCGCATCATCGGTCATATGCGGGAATTTAGCGCCCCGGCTCCGGAGGGCGATCGGCTGCCGCTGGGCTATGACTTCCTGGCGGCCACGGTGGTGCATCTCTTCGATGACCCGGAGGGCGTGACCCGCTGGATCGAGGAGATTTTTGTGGGCGAGTTTTGTGCCCGGGTGAATCAGGAGCTCAACCCTGGTCAACGTCTACTCACGGTCGAACGCCTCGAACCACAGGGCTTTGCGGATGAGGCGGTTGGGCTCCGTGTGCTGCAAAGCAGTGAGCAGGGCCCGGTCTCCTCGACGATCATTGATTTCCGCGTCGGACGCCTGCTCGGCGTCTCCTATGTCGTCACCCTGGGCAACTACAATCGTATGGCCTTGGTGGAGCAGATGGCCCATCTGCTGGAGCGACGTTTCGTCTCTGTCGTCCTTGAAGTCCGTTAAGCCTCACACCATGAAGAGCACCAGGATCAACGCCTAGTACCTCAACCGAGCTGTTTTGCCTGTTGCTGCCCCTGGGATCGCCGGGCTCCAGCCCGGCTCCGGTAGCCACGCTGGCGCGTGGCGCTCCCAGGATACCCCTCAAATGAGCACGGTTAAGGCACTAGGTATCCGGCTGCGCCAGCCCCCGGGCGTACTCCAGGAAGCCTGCCTCATCATGCGACGGCGTCGCCCCAATATAGCCCGTGGCACCTTGCGATACCCCCTTGATTGAGCACCATCAAAGACTTCCCTCCACTCGCAGTGCCCCTGGCGCCCCACGGGCAGGGTGGGGCACTGCCCACGCACGATGACTCCCAGGACACGCCCAAGACCTGGGAATAAGAGCCTATCCCAGTAGGCCATGCTGCAAGCACGATGCGTCCGTCTGTGTCGGGGCGACTGGCTGCCAGCGTCCTATTGGGATAGGCTCTACGCCATGAGAGGAGAACGAGGCATGCGGAGACCACGACGAACGACTAGGCTGTGGCGTCGCGTACTTGGGTGGACGGGGCTGTGGTTAGGCCTGCTGGGCACCCCAGCCCTCCAGGCGCAAGATCGGGCCTTTGCCTTACGGGCCGCCATGTGGGACAGCCGCACCATTCCCGTGTGTTGGGAAAATCCCACCGAGGCGGATAGCCAGGGGCGCCAGTGGACACGCGCGGCGGTACAGGACACCTGGGAGCGCTTCTCGCAGGTGCGCTTCGTGGGCTGGCAGGCCTGCCCACCCCAGAGTCGTGGCATTCGCATACGGATTGCCGATGAGGGCCCGCACGTCAGGGGGGCGGGCAAACTGATCGATGGCGTGCCGGCAGGAATGGTCTTAAACTTTACTTTCCGCCGCTGGTCCGCGTCCTGCCCCCAGCAACTCGAATACTGCGTCAAAACGCTGGCCGTGCATGAGTTCGGGCATGCCTTGAGCTTTGTCCATGAGCACAATCGCCCGGAGGCGTCCGTGGCCTGCCAGGCCGAACGGCAGGGGCCAGATGGAGATTTTCTGGTCACGCCGTATGATCTCTATTCAGTGATGAATTACTGTAACCCGCAGTGGGCCGGCAACGGCAGATTGAGTGCCCTGGACATTGTGGCAGTGCAGCAATTGTACGGGGCGCCGCCCCAGGAGCCGGTGGTGGACCTGGCCGGGAGTGTGCGTTTCGTGCTGGAGTCGGGCGCCGAGATGCCAGCCCGGCGCCAGGGGAGTCTGTATGTGCTGACTACGCCGTATCCCTCGGGCACGCGGTTTCGGGTCATGGTGAGCAGCCCGCAGCCCGCCTACCTCTATGTGTTTGGCTTCGACCGTCTGGAGAAGAGCTATCGTATTTTCCCCCCGGCACTGGACGACCAGGCCACGCGTGCCGCCTTCCAGAACCACATCGTGATTCCTGACGCCGCGCACTATATCCAGCTGGATGAGACGACCGGGACGGAGTATATGTGTGTGGTGTTTGCCAGGCAGCCCTTGCCGTTTGCCGCCATCTTGCAGCGCCTGGAAGGCATGCGCGGCGCCTTGCTGAGCCGCCTGCGGATGGTCCTGGAGCCCGATCTGGTGGCTGAGGAGTTCATCCGGCCCACGGAAACCGGCGGCATCGGCTTTACTGCGGCGAGTCGCGGGCGCACCGTGGTGCCGATTATCGTCGCGCTTGACCATGTCGGCGGGGAGTCCCCTCGCCACACCACCCCGCCCGCAGGGCGCTAAAAGGGAGGACACCCCATGACGCAGCACCGGACTCAGCATCTGGACAACCTCTGGCCATCCGGCACGCTCTCGGGGGTTCTCCTGGGAGCGCGGCCATCCTGGCCGCTTTCCGAGCGGGCGAGACGCCCGCGCTCCCAGGGAAACACTCCTGCATCTATGGCTGTCCAGACCCTGCGTCTGGCGCAGGCGGTGGTGCTCCTGGTTCTGTGCATCGGTGTCACCGCCTGCGTGTCACGCGACGACGGCCGGGTGGCGCAGTCCGCAGCGCGGGGACAGGACGGGCGGGGCTTCGCGGTGGTCCCGGCGGTGGCGGCGGCAGCGGCGGGGCGCACGGCCCTGGTCATGGGCAATGCGGCCTACAGCGAGGACATCGGCGTGCTCAAGAATCCCAGCAACGATGCGACGGACATGGCGGCCACCCTGCGGCAACTGGGCTTTGCCGTGACTCTGGTGCACGATGCGCCTAAGCAACAGATGGTGGAAGCCGTGGAAACGTTTAGTCGACAGTTGCGTGCTGATGGGGTCGGGCTGTTTTATTTTGCCGGACACGGTGCAGTGGGTACTGATGGCCACAATTATCTGTTGCCCGTGGGTATCCGTGTCACGCGCCCCCTGGATATGCAGTTCGGTGGTGTCGATGTCGACTGGGTGCTGGCCCGTATGGGCGAGGCCGGGGAGCGCGCCACAACGATACTCATCCTGGATGCCTGCCGCAACGCCCCCTTTCGCAGTCTCTGGCGCACCTCACCCAGCGGCTTTGGCGCTATGTCGGCGCCGGGCGGCTCATTGATTGCCTACGCGACCGCGCCCGGGAAGGTCGCCGGAGAGAACCGTGAGCAACGCAATGGCTCCTACACTAAGCATCTGTTGCGTTTGTTGCCGCAGCCGAACCTGCCGGTGGAGCAGTTGTTTAAGCAGGTCCGCTTAGCGGTCGAGGACGAGACGCGCGCTAGAGCATTTTCATAATTTACATACTGTTTTATGGCCGGGTATGGTATAAAGGGGGCACGCTGTAGGAGGGCGTTGTGGATGGTAGCATCGATATCATTGGATTTACGTCAGCGGATAATGAAGGCGTGTGATGAAG
>SXND01000126.1 GCA_005777235.1 Pseudomonadota bacterium | reverse complement strand
TATTAAACTAGAGCGGCTGAAAATGAGGACCAAGCTTCATCATTTTGCCCTAAAGTCCAAACTCTACCTCAATGCCCTCCGCTCCGCTTTCGCCACTTTACGGGCCCTCACCCCCGTACAGGGCTCCGCGTAAGGTGAGAGATAATTATATCTACTATGATGAAGACGATAATGGTCAAGCTATGACAAACCGTAAAGAACAACAAGCCGAGCTTTTACTCAAGTTCGGCGCACTCATTGCTCCAATGGAGGAACTTATAGACTACCCTGACCAACAGAATGCACAAACACAGGCGAAAGCTAGTGCAAAATTTACCCACGACCGTGAAAGTTTCCAGCATATGTTGGATGCTTTCACTCGGGGAGAAGCAGGACATAACTATAAGATAGAGAACTCGGAGATATCTGGACGCCTCAACCGATTTACGAATCAGATGGTATCGTTTCGTAACGATACCGAGAAACTGCGTAACGAATTGCTAGACCTTCGAAAAACCCTAATTAGCAATATATTAGCGATTCCATGCGAACTTGATTCTGCAGTGCTAGAGGCAGGCTCACCGTTCACAGCTTTCGTGAAAATACGGTCGATTTGCGAAACGGCAAGTCAGGAGCTTGTTTTCATCGATCCATACATGGGCCAAGGAACTGTCCGTCGCTATTTCCATGGTATTCCGGAACAAGTCACCGTGACTGTGATAACTAAACGGCGTAGTGGGGACGAGTTTCTTGATTTTTTGGATGCGTCAAAACTATATGCAGACGAACGGGGTCAGTCACGGTATTGTCTGCTGTATCACCCCGATTTGCATGACCGATATTTGCAGTGCGACGAAACAGTTTATCATTTAGGTGGGTCACTGAAAGACGCTGGTCGAAAGAGTAACTATACTATCTCAAGAATCATGGTGGCCTCGGATGGGGCAGCAGCGGTTGTGAAGTTGTTGGAAGAATCAACAGAACAGTTCGGCCTTCATAAATCGAACCACCCCCAAACTTAAGCCACGAAATCGTGGGCAGAAGATGTTTTTCTCATGCTAACCAAGCCTAACAACGGCTCGGAGCGGACGGCCCACAACGGACGTTTTTGGGCTGCTTTTTCCCTGTGGGCCGTCGCTCAAGCTCGGCGTTCGGCCCCAACAAAGTCTCAGTTGAAAGAAGGCCCTACTGTCTCTAGAATCGTCTGGTGTGGAAACACATAACACCGTTTTGCAACACATCCGCCAGGTAGCGGCCAGAAAAATCTTGTTCCTTCCCCATGCTGTGCAGCAGATGGCCCGGCCTGAGCGTCTGATCAGCGCGGCAGAAGTCCGACACGTGGTCGACACGGGAGACGTCATCGAAGATTATCCTGAAGACCCGCGGGGACACAGTGGTTTGCTGTTGGGGTACGGGGCTGGTGCTCGCTCTCTCTGCATGTCGTGTGCGCACCAAAACCTGAGTACTTAGCGATCATTACCGCGTATCTCCCCAGCAGTAACCAATGGGAAGACGATAGGCGGACCAGGAAAGTCCCATGAAATGTCTCTAGTGTCACGGCACGATGGCATGTGGAACGGCGCCCTTTCATATCGATCGAAAGGGGTATCACTTAATCCTCGATACGATCCCCGCGTGGGTGTGTACACAATGCGGGGAAGCGTATTTCAAAGAGACGGCCGTCGAGGCCATCCAGGACGTCATCCGCGCTGTTGATACGCACACAGATGTCCTGGCACTTGCTGTCTAAGGGCTTCGCCTGGAAGACCCAAGACGGAAGAACCAGCGGCAGAGGCCCAGGGTCTTTGCCCAAAGCAGGGAGTGGCAGTCTAATGGACACAAGCGCAATGGCCGAAGCGGTGAAGAACGGTGATACCGCGAGCATCGGTATCGTGGGGGGCGGTCCGGTCGCTCTGTTGCTGACGATTGCGCTGGCTCGCCGTGGCATCGCCACAACGGTGTTCGAGCGAGACCTTCATCCCGAGGCCGCACCTCGGTTTCACCCGGATCGCTCGTACACAATCGACACCTCCGGACATGGCCTTCGGGCGCTTCGCCACATTACCAAGCCTATACTCGGTGGCCGAAACGATGGACCGGTTTGAGGCCACAGTGCGGAGGGCGCAGCCACCTATTCAGGTCTTTGCGCGCATTGATTATCAAGCGCTGCCTGCCACGCAAGGTGGCAACGTGCGCCCGGCACAGCTCTTGATCTTCGGCCGTGGTGCCGTGTCCCATCTCTTGCTGCCGCAGTATCCACGTGTCGAGATCGACCTACCACTGAAGGCGCTCGCGTGGGAAGACGAACACGGAAAGGTCTGGCTGAGCTACAATATAAGCGTATACCTCGCGCAGCGTCACGGCATCAGCGGGAAGGACGACCTGATGCAACGGATTACGGATTTTGTCGGTGGGATGGCGAAGGCCGCGACGCAGTGAGGCGGGAACCCGCACGGGCTCGAGGCGCACGTGCCGCGCTGACGAATATCGCTGAGCTCGAGGTGAACGACCCGGAGGGGCTCAAGCCCTATGGTGCGCGCGTGCTGGGGACGATCGAGCCATTTGGGGGCCGCTTCATCGTGCGCGCCGGCAAGATAAGCCCTCTCGAAGGGGAGGCACCGAAGGGACGCATCGCCGTCATCGCGTTCGAGAGTATGGAGCAGGCGCAAGCCTGGTATCATTCACCCGCCTATCAGGAGATTAAGCCGATCCGCCAACAGGCGGCGACGTCGCGGACCTTCATCGTGGAAGGCACCGCCCCTTAGTCCGAGCCGCGGGGGCCGCGCCGCCGAGGCTCCCGCGACGTACGCTCAGACTAGCGGTGCTGATGCCACAGCTGGATTGCTCAATGTCTAGAGAGGCGCATACCCGAGCGCCCGACAGGAGCGACGCTCAGCGTGCCATCTGCCACTCTACCTGTGCCCCTCTATGCCTCCCCTCACGTCCCACGCCCCAGGCATCCCGCCCCACGACCTTCTGCGCTCAGGCCGGCCAGCGTCTTGGCCAGCGCCACCGCCGCACTCGTATCATACGACGTCGCCAGGCGCTGCTTATTGGTCGTCAGACTGCCGACATTGTACATCTCATGCAGGAGCTGACGGGCACTGAAGGAGTCGCAGGCATACTCCCAGGCCAGCTTGAGCAGGCGGAAACGTGCTGGCCCGCCCTCGTCGTGGCCCATGACATAGCGCGCCAGATGCGGCCCCAGCTCGGCGTGCTCGAGATCAGCTTGGCCGGGCGCCATGAGCAGGCCAGAGCCGCACAGCTCGCGGATGATCTGCAACATCTGCGGATCGCGCTCAATCGACACAATGCGGCCTGCCATGGCGGCCATCGGGTTGTATAGCATGGCTGCAGTCTCCCTCTCATGGTGCGCACCACGACTCAAGGGGGTCTTGACTCTATGAGACGTAACCGTGTACCTTGTCAAACTGGCAAGGCAAATCCGTCGTATAGTTAGAGGCCGTGTGTCCTGGACTGTACGGAATCTTCGGCATCCACGTCATACATCAGGAGGGCAGGCATGTCTCACCTCGTCATTGCTCTGCTTCTGTCTCTCGTCTTCGCAACGGTGGCTTCTGCGCGCTCGCCGTTTGTCCTCGATGCGACTGTGGAGAACACGCGCAGGTCGTTCGGGTTTCATGACATCCTTGATGCCGTTGATACGCTCCAGAACGCGCAACTGGAAAGACTGTTCTCGAATTATACTGAGCAATCCCCTGTCAACATTCGTCTGGATTTGCGCGGACTGCCGGTGCGTCTCCAATATGGCCAAGGGGAGACCACGTTAAACCTTGTCGTGCCATCCTGTGGCATCAACCGAGCCTTTCGTGGGAACACACGCGATGACAGTTCTCACGCCTTTGAAAGGTACCTAAAGCAGGAAGGAGGGAGTGAATTAACCTGTCTCTTGCAAAAGCTGGCGCAAACTTCGCCGATTGATCCGGTCACTGGTGTCGCAGGCAGCTTATTTCAGACCATGACGATTGCGGACTCTGGGCTGGGCAGCAATGTGTCATCCACAAGTGCTGATGCCAAGATAGCCAATCAATTCAGTGTCCTCTTACGCTTCGGGCGTTATGCGGCCCACGGCTTTGACTCTACGGTCCTCTCGCTGCCGCTCGGTTACACCTGGAATCTGAGTAACGGCCTGGGCTTGGCCGTGGATTTTCCCGTGACCTACTCCGAGACTGATGGAGCAAAAGCCTATAATGCTTCGTTGGGACTTGGCGTACGCTTGCCCCTCTCACGCTTCTTGCTGGCCAACCCGGAGCGCTGGGAATGGGACATCACCCCCATTGTGCGCTTTGGTGCTGCTGGCTCACCGGAGCTTGCATCGCTCGGCCTCGTGTATGCCTTAGGCGTCAAAAGTGATGTGACGCTGCATCTGACCCCAGCCTGGCACATTGACCTCCAGAACCTCGTGTCGCGCTACAAAACGATCCCCATTCATGCTGGTGACCTACACATCGATTACGCCTTAGAAAACGTACTGTTTCGTAACGGGCTGAGCATGTCCATCATGCTGCCTGGGCGCTTAACCTTTTGGCCTTTGGTCAATAAAAAGCTCAGCATCAAGGGGTCGTTTACCGACACCCGTTTTACTGGAAACGAGATTTTTGGCAAGGCCTATGATGACGTGGCCATCGATTTTGGTACGGTGAGCCAGGAAGGCGGGGCGACCTGGGAGAATGCCCGCATAGGATTTCAGTATACGTTCTCGAATGATTTTCATGGGTTTGCGTTCAACCTTGGTTATACATTTTGAGCGAATGTGCCTGACGCCGCGGCGCCTGCCAGGCTGGGCGCGTACGTGGGGCTAGGCCGCTGGCCTCGGCGGCGCTGGGCACGACGCGCTGCGTGCTCTATAATGCGTGTCGCGGTTATTCGTCGTACGCTGGAGGACGCCATGTCAACTCTGCCCGTCACACCAACGCTGGACCCTGAGCCAGCCGTTCCGAGTCCAACGTCGCATGACGAAGACCCGGATCGGGGCTGGCGCTATATCACACGTACATTGCCGGATGGCCGTGAAAGCTGGGAGACCGTGCCGCTGACGGAAGCCGACTTCCTTGATCCCCAGGAGGGGGATGTCATGCCACAGCGCCCCGTGCATGCCCAGGTTATCCGTGATCTGCATAATATGCTGGAAGCGCATTACCGCCAGGATCCCACCTATAGCGTGTTTCACGATCTGAAAATGGAGTGGGGCATTCCCGGCTTAGAGCGTCCGTCGCCAGATATTGCGGTGGTCCCAGGGGTCCGCAATCCTGGTGCCATTGAGGGCATGTTTTACGTCCAGCAGGAAGGCACACGACCGGTGCTGGTTATCGAGGTGGTCTCGCCGGGGTACGTTGATGCGGATACCCATCCCGCCAAAAAGGGACGTATCTACGCCACCGCTGGTGTGCAGGAGTTCGTGATCCTTGATCCAGAAGGATATTCTGGTACACCCGTAGCCGGGTATCGGCTGGAGCGTGGACGACGGTACCAGGCGATTCCTCTGGACGCCGATGGCCTGGTGCCGTGTAGAAGTCTGAACCTTACCATCGGGCTCGATGGCGCGCAGGCGGTAGTGGTGGATAGGAGCACAGGCCAGCGCCTGCTGACGCACACTGAGCAGATTGCGCGTGCCGAGGCTGCCGAAGCACGGGCGGCAGAGGCTGAAGTGCGGGCGGCAACCGAGGCGAAGGCCCGCGCTTCGGCTGAGACGGCCCTGGCCCGTCTGCAGGCCGAGCTGCAGCGCTTACGTCGCATCTCAGGGGAGGAGCGCTGATGCGTACACCAACCACACATCCCTGGGGTGACCCCTTCTGGTCCTGCCCCATTGCGGTCACGCCACATCCACTTACGGATGGCCTGCACGTCGATGTCGCCATCGTTGGCGCAGGCTTCACCGGCCTGGCCACCGCGCATTACGTACAGCAACTTTGCCCTGGCCAGCACGTCGCGGTTTTTGACGCGCACCAGGTGGGTCATGGTGCGAGTGGCCGCACCGGCGGGCTCATCCTTGAGGACACCGCGGTGGGGCCGCTGCCCGGTGTCGGGGACTGTATTGCGACGCTGTGCGAGTTAGTCCACAGTCAAGGTATCCAGTGCGCCCTGCGGGTGCGGGGCTGTTGGGAGATCGGGCGACACAATATCCAGCCGACGTCGCCCATCCGTTGGGACGATCATGGCACCCTAGCCGTGGTGTACAACATCCCCGGTGGCGCTTTTGATCCGCGGCAGTATTTAGCCGGATTGGCCAGCTTGATCGAACAGGCTGGAGGGCAGATTTTTGAACACGCCCCGGTGACCGACCTGCACTTCGACACGTCTAGCAGCGTGCGTCTGACCGTTGCCGACAAAACCGTCACGGCGACACGGGTGGTCTTTGGCACTAATCCCTGGTGCCTGCCACTGCTGGGGTTGCACCAGCAGGCCGAAGGCATCCATACCGTCGCCGTCGCCACTGAGCCCCTAGACGATGCCGTGTTCGAGGCCATTGGCTGGGGCACACGCACCCCGTTTTACACGCTGGATCTCCCCTATCTATGGGGCCGTGTCACGGCGGATAACTGTGCGGTCATTGGCGCTGGCACCACCGGGCTCGGCGCCGTGGATGCCGCGCACATCAGCGCCCCCGATGCCGTGGCGCTGCATGACAGCCTGGCGTACCGTATCCGCCATCTGCACCCAGCACTGCGCGACGTGCGTATCACGCATCGCTGGATGGGGCCGTTGTGCCGCACGCACGATAGCAAGCCGCTGCTGACCAGCCTCGATGATACCCAACGTGTGCTTATTGCCACGGGTTATCGTGGGCATGGTGTGGCGCTCTCGGCGCGGGTGGGCAAGCTGCTGGCCGAGGTGATTGCCGGCTATGGCGCACTCCCGGCGTGGAGTGCACGCCCAAGGCTCAACATAGCCTAAAAGCCTATCCCAGGAGGAGCGACCGGCCGGTCGCCCCACCAACGCAGACGGGCCCAGAGATAGCCTCCCGGTATAGGCTCGAAGAGCGGAGCGCTTTCTTGACACGCTTTACTTCCCCATGCTAAGAGAGGGCTGCACCTATTCGCCACCAGCACGCGTGCCGCGGGGCTCTGGGCGGCAACGATCGAGCGCTATTCAGGAAGGGACAAAGGTATGGGGCACACGCGCATTACGGAGACGGTGTGTATTGGTGAAGGCTATCCGTTGGCATTGATTGGTGGCCCCTGTGTCATTGAATCCGAAGCGTTTACGCTGAAGATGGCCGAAAGCATTGCCACCATCTGTCAGCGCCTGCAGATGCCGTTTATTTTTAAGTCGTCGTTTGACAAGGCCAACCGCACCTCCATCACCTCCTTTCGCGGTCAAGAAATCGA
This sequence comes from Pseudomonadota bacterium, assembly GCA_005777235.1. Taxonomy (GTDB): domain Bacteria; phylum Tectomicrobia; class Entotheonellia; order Entotheonellales; family Entotheonellaceae; genus SXND01. The sequence goes on along the minus strand of SXND01000126.1, from coordinate 24,549 downwards.
CATGGGTCTCAAAATTTTACAGCGCGTGAAGGATGACGTGGGGGTGCCGGTCCTGACGGATATCCACGAAAGCTATCAGGCCGAGATCGTTGGCTCCGTCGTGGATGTGCTGCAGATACCGGCCTTTCTGTGCCGTCAAACGGACCTCTTGCTGGCCGCCGCCGCCACCGGACGGGTCGTGAATGTCAAGAAAGGCCAGTTCCTGTCGCCGTGTGATATGGAGCACGCGGTACGCAAACTCGAATCTGGTGGCAACAGGCGCATTCTGCTGACGGAGCGCGGCACCAGTTTTGGCTATAACACGCTGGTCGTCGATATGCGCTCCCTGCCACACATGCGTTCCCTGGGCTATCCCGTCGTGTTTGACGCCACGCATAGCGTGCAGATGCCCGGCGGGCAGGGCGCGACCTCGGGAGGACAGCGTCAGTTCGTGCCGGCCCTGGCGCGGGCCGCGACGGCGGTGGGCGTAGATGCGCTGTTCATGGAAATCCACGAGACCCCGGACACGGCTCTGAGCGATGGGCCCAATATGGTCCCTCTGGCGCACCTGGAAGCGCTCTTGACCCAGGTCTTACGTCTGCGAGCGGTGCTCGACGCCACGCCGCCGGTGCAGTTCCAATGAGTAGCGGGCTCACCGACGAGGTGCGGGCCCGGATGGCCCGCGTGCAGTTGCTCGTGCTTGATGTCGATGGGGTACTGACGGATGGCAGCCTGTATTACACGGAGCGTGGGGAAGAACTGAAACAATTCCATGTCCGCGATGGCCAGGGCATGCAACTGGTGCAGCAAACCGGTATTCCCATCGCTCTCATCAGTGGCAACGCCTCGGCGGCGGTGCAGCAGCGGGCGAGGGTGCTGGGGGTGACGCACGTCTTCCTCGGCATCAAGGACAAGCTCGCCACCCTCACCACTTTATGTGCCCAGCTAGGGATCGTCCTCTCCAACGTGGCCTATGTTGGGGATGATGTGAACGATCTGCCCGCCCTGCGTGCCGTGGGCTGCCCTTGCACTGTGGCCGACGCGACAGCGGAGAATCGGGCCTGCGCTGTCTATATTACCCACCTGCCTGGTGGCCGCGGCGCCGTGCGCGAAATCTGTGACCTGCTCGTGCAACTCCATGCGCCGTCATCTACGTCTATGGGCGCCGTGCCTTGACTTTATCCAACATGACCGGCGGGAGTGGGAAGAGCCAGCCACGGGTGTGTACGATGTCACGAGCCAGCGCTGGCGGGATGGCGACAATGAGTTCCGTCTCAATAGAGAAACGCCCATCAAAGCCGCCAAGCGCACTGCGCGCATGCACCCCGGAAAAACCACCAGGGTCGAGACCATTGTGCGCATAGTCGCTGCGGGGACCACCGAACACCGAGTGCCAGCGGAACGAAAAGCCGTTCACCACCGCTGGCGCGCCACGAAAGGCCCCACCGCCGGGCGACACGACCATGCCCAGGGCCTTCACCGTGTAGAGCACATCGTTGAGATCACCCTCACCACCGCAGCTCAGCGCCCAGTGCAGCCGTTTGATCAGTGTATCGGCAATCTGGCGCGCGCCGTCTTGACCGTGCTTGATGCGCTCGTCGTCATCGACCATAGGCAACGTGCCCGCCGTGGAGCCGGACAAATACACCAGGCCGCTCTCGTGGAGCACCGCCCCGGCAATGTTGGCGTTGGCTAAGGACACCACCTCCGTCTCAAAACTGCCCAGCGGGATATTGAGCGCCCGCATGCGCTCGTAGACATCGAAGGTCCGCCGCAGTTCTGCCGGGATTAGCGCTTCGTCATAATACTTGCTCATCGTTCTCCCCTCTTGTCACATTGTCTTGGGCGAAAACTGCACCCCGGACCACTGCTCCCACAAGGTCGCCAGCACCGCATAATCGAGCTGACCCATGCCCAGGGACTCGGCAATCTCATAGGGTGTATGCGCCGCCTGGATGGCGTAGAGTGGCACGCCCAGTTCCTGCGCGGTCTGCAGCGCCAGGGTCGAGTCCTTCCGGGCATTAGACACCGACATGCCCCCTTCGTACTGGCCCTGCATGATACGCTCCTGGACCCGATGCGTCAATGGACGCACCAGGCCGTCTGGGCGCCGCAGGATATCGACCAGGGTCTGCATTGGTAACCCCAGCTTGGTGGCCATGGCGCCCGCCTCGATCAACACCACCATGACCGCATGGGCCACGGCGTTGATCACCACCTTGGCCCCCATCCCCGTGCCCACAGGCCCCAGGTGCCGAATCGATTCGGCCATGCCTTCCAGGGCCGGATGGGCGTAGGCCACATCCTCGGGCTCGCCCCCAACGAGAAAGGTGATTTGCCCGGCGGCCATGCTCGCCACCCCATTGGCGATGGCCGCATCGACAAAGCGCACCTGGCGTGCTTGGCAGATGGCCTGCAGTTCCTGCGCCACCTGGGGCGTGATCGTACTCGTCTCGATAATCAACTCCGGGGCTGGGGTGGCGTGCACCAGCTCCGTCACCACTGCTTTGGAAATCTCCGGCTTCGGCAGCGACAGTACCACCGTCCCCACCTGCTGCGCCAGCACTGCCAGCGACGGCGCCCATTCCAGCGCGAGATGCGCTACGGACTGCCGACGCTCCGGGTTGGCGTCAAACCCGACCAGCGGCATTTTCCCCGACAATGCCGTGGCCATCGCCGAGCCGGCATTCCCGAGCCCCACAATGCCGACCGTCCTCTGTCTCTGTTCCATAGCTCCCCACCAATCTCTCTCCGTACCACGACCCCTGTGCGTGGTCCAGACCCGCTCCGCCAGAGGAACGAGCCTGGCCTTGCACTCTGCACCACTGCCCCTACACCTGATACGTCATCCATTCCAGGAGGTTGCCATCTGGATCACGCGCATATAGGCTCAGCGAGGGCGTGGTGCCACGGCCCCGTCCGCCCGCGCGTTGGACCGGACCTTGGATCACCTCGACCCCGGCCTCTTGGAGCATGTGTTGGCACGTAGCGACGGGACCATCCCACACAAAGCAGATGTCCGTACAGCCTGGTACGGCTGTTGGTCCGCGCAACGAGGCCGTATAGCCTTCCGGGTGCACGTTGATTTTCGAGTACTCGCCCACCTGAATGGAAAAGGCGGACACGGTGCCGGCACGCCAGGCCTCCTCGTTATTGATCGCAAAGCCTAAGCGCTTGTAGAAGGCGATCAGGCGCTCAGCGTTTGCTGTCGGCATCGCAATATGGTCAATACCAGCTGTGGGCATGTTTCCACTCCTTACTTCTTCAGTCACAGTTGCTGCATAGGGTTGCCATTGTCGCCGAAGACGGTGACAATGGCAACCCTGCCTCACTCGCGAAACCATTTCTCCCGGATCGTGTCATAGGTGCCACTCGCCTTCAGCGCAATGAGTTCCTGCTCAAATTGTGCCGCAATCATCGGGAGATTGGGATACGTGGATTTGCGCACAAAGGGCATGGGATACCCTTTGGTGAACAGCGCTGTGGCGTAATAATCGAGCTCGTTGTGGAGTTTCATCTTGCCTACGGTGTACAGGCCAATAGTTTTGTCAAGAATGTATAAGTCGATGCGCCCACGCGCCAGCTTCTTAAAATTGCTCTCGGCATTGCGCGCTGCCTGGAGCAGCGAATGCCGTTTGCCCTCGGGGCTTTTGGGAAAGGCTTGCCAAAAAGCCTCATTGTAGGTGTTATCGCGGATGACCCCGACTTGGAGGCGCTGGGCCTGCACATCCGGATACCCGGCAAAATGTTGTTGCTTCCGATCACGTCGCACAAAAAAGACATATTCGCTGGTCCACATATCCTCTTGGGGATAGAGCAGATGCGGCAGGCGGTCGTCTTTGCGCGAGGTCGAAAATACCGCATCGGCCTGTCCACTTTCGGCCATCGACCACGCTCGTGACCACGGCATGATGCGCATCTCGAAGTCGATACCCATCTTGGTGAAAATGTGGCGGACAATATCGACATCAATGCCGACGACCTGGCCATTGTCCTCAAACTCGAACGGTGCCCAGGCTTCCCCAACAATAAGTAGCTTGCGGTCCGCCGCCTGGACCGTCAACGTCGCAGAGACCGCCAAGAGCCCCAACAACCCGATCCACCAACGCTGCGTTCTCATGTGCGTGTCTCCACACTTAACGTACCCCTTCTTCTACCTTGTACTCGTGCTTCAAGGCCTCAACAGCCTGTGTATGTGTCTGCAGAAAGGCATTAAATGCTGTGATAATGTGCGGATGTTTGATCGAGGAGAGATGGCGAAAACTACGCGTGTGGGGCAGCTCCGCATCAAACACCACCGCCTGGGGATCCTGCAAGTATTTGGACACATAATAACGACTGACGGCAACATTCAGGTACGCACCATCGACACGCCCGGTCATCGTCTGCCGGAGCAAGCCCTCGTAATTCCGATTCTCGGACGTTTGTAGCTCCCCTGCTTTGATGAACTTCATGTACGCGAAAGGGGTAAAACCATGAATCACTCCAAGTGTTTTCAGGGCGGCAGTGCCTTTGCCTCTGTTCTGGGGTGTCACGAGAACCCCGTCAATATACTCCACCACGGGATCACTATACGCAATGGTGTGCCCTTGCTTCAGATCAGCCGACCAGTAAGCATTATCAGGGTATTTGAAATCGACCGCACGTTCCAGGAAGACGCGATAGAGCCTCTTCACAGGATAGGCGGCATACTCAAAGGTATATCCCTGCGTACTGGCAAACAAATCCAGCAGCTTGCGGCTAAACCCGGTGTATACGCCGTTCTCATATTGGGAGTACGGTAGGTATTCTTTGAAATTTTGGACCCCGACGACAAACCGCGGTTCCGCCCAGGCGACGTGGAGAGAAGCCACAAGGAGTCCCCAGACACTCAATACCCATAGCCTATACATCCAACGCATGTGCATGTACCTCCGCCTCCCGCCGTGGAACCGCTGCTTAGGGGGTATGCCGCTGTTGTAAGCGTTCCATGGCCATCTGTAAACTAATTTTCATGCGGTCCATCGCGGCCGCCACATGGCCGATTTCATCCTGGGAGTTCACCCCAATGGTCACGCCGAGATTCCCCAGGCTCATGCTGTCCGCGGCCTCGGCCAACTTCCCGATGGGGTGAATCACGAGACGGCGTAATAGGAGGAACAGTGCAATAAAAATGACCACATCCAGGACCAATACGCTGATGACGACTTGCCAGGTGGCGCGCTGCAACTCTTGGAGGAGGAACCGCGGCGTCATAAAGACCTCCACCATGCCAATCTTCTCCGTCCCTTTCGCAACGGGTTTGCTATCGCGGACGAGCTCCGCCTGCGCCGCGATCCCCTGCGGACGGATATCCATCGCTTGCCCATTGGCCGCCCGTTCTTTCCCGGCGAAGATGGTTTTGCCGTCGCTATCCCGGATAATGACCGCCGCGAGATGCTTGGCTAACATTTCGGCGCGTAACATCTCCTCAATCTGCTCTTTATCGAGATCCCACAAGGGGATCATGACGTGCTTGGAGAGCCGTGTGGCCGTGACCTCAGCGAGATTTTGCAGATCGCTTGTCATCTGGGCTTGGAGGCTCCGCGTATTGTACACGGCAAAGCCCCCAAGAATCAGGGTATTTAACACCAACATGATACAGACAACCTTTACGGTGATGGATTGCCACCACGATACCCGCATCACTGATTGCATAAGTTCGATCCCTTTGGCGAAAGTGATGATAGGACCTCAGACTCCCTTAGAGCCTCCATGCACGCGCCACGGCGCCAGTCATAACGCACGACGCACGAGCTCACGGAACCGTCGGGCGTTCGCGGGATCCGGGATTTCCCGGCTTAACGCCTGCAGGGCCTCTTCAAGACTGGTGACATGCGCCAGACATTCCGCACAGACGAGGGAGGCCATGGGACCAATCACTGCCGCCAGACTGGCCTGTAACACGGCGCGTATCGCCGGCGCCAGCATGGCCTGGGACGGTGGGGCACCGGGCGGTCGCTCTGACCGCGGGGAGACGGGCCGCGGCGGACTGTCACGGCGTCCGAGCACTAGATCACGGAACCGTCGGGCGTCGGCGGGATCTGCAATCGCCCGGGTTAACGTGTCCAAGGCCTCTTCAAGACTCGTGACCTGCGCCAAACGTTCCGCGCAGACGAGGGACGCGATGGGGCCAAGCACCGAGGCCAGACTGCTCTGCAACATGGCACGTATCTCCGGCGTCAGCATGGCCTGGGATGGTGAGGTACCAGATCGCCGTTCTGGCCGCGGGGAGACGGGGCGCGGGGAGACGGGCCGTGGGGGGCTGTCACGCAGGCCGAGCGTCCCTCCCTCCGCGTGCATGCTGCCTAGTGACAGAAGAATCTCCTCGGTAGAGGGTAGGGATGGCGTCCGAGCGAGGAGCGTACGTTGATGGAAACGCGCCCGCCCGAAGGCGATCTTACTGATCAACTGCAGCGCCCCCTCGCCTTTGTGGCCCTTAAAAGAGACGGCGACAATCATCCCATCCTCCAGGAGGAATTGCGCCAAACTGTTATCATCAGTTACAATAAGTAGCGTACCGCTCTTCCGTGCATTGCAGAGTGCCTGGAGTTCCTCCAACAGTACGCTCAGATGTTGACCTTGCTCCATCCCGTCTTCCTTCTCTCGGTCTACCGCTCCATGGTCAGTCTACCTATGGATGGTTCTTGTGTGTCATCGGCAATGTGCCCTGCTTACTTAAATCTGGGGGCGACGTGTTCCGTGAGCAACCGCACAGAGTTGATCACGCGCTCGTACGGTAGACGGCCACCGTAATTCATCTCTAACACCACCCCGGTGATACCGAGGGTGTCTTGATACATCTGGAGACGATCCACCACGGCCTCGGGAGTCCCGTAGAGTACCCGCTGTTTGAGGATGTCGTCATACGGCGTATTGGCCGTGCGCTCCATCCGCGCCGCGACTTCAGGATTGGCGGCTGTGGCCATGAGTTCCGTCGCGGCATAGCGGATGGCGTGCATGGTGCTCAGCTCCGGCTCATCGTGCGCGTGTTGCGCCGTCTCGGCGACGTAGGCGGGAATGCGCAGGGCAATATCCGCCGGGCCGGTATGGCCGGCTTCCGCACGCGCCTGTCGGTACAAGGCCAGGCGTTCCTGTAATTGCGGGATCGACGTATTCGCACTGATAAAAATCGCATACCCCAGGCGACCAATAAGCGCGAACGTTTCGGCGCTAGCAAGGGCCACGCGGATCGGCGGGTGGGGTTGCTGGTAGGGCTTCGGCACCACCGTGACGTTCTGGAACGAAAAGTGGTCACCAGTGTACGAGAATTGCTCCTGCTTCCAGGCCATGGTAAGAATCTCCAGGGCTTCCATAAAGCGGCTGCGGCTTTCCACGTACGGGACATTGTAGCCCTGATAGTAGCGTGTCAAGCCGCTGCGCCCGACGCCAAAGTCAAAACGGCCTTTGCTGATGTGATCCACGGTGGCGGCCTCCTCGGCGACGCGCAGTGGATTGGTCAGGGGCAAGACCTGCACGGCGAGCCCAATGCGCACCCGCTGCGTCCGTGTGGCCAGAGAACTGGCGATCACCAGCGGCGAGGCCAGCACCGAGCGCTCGGGACTAAAATGGTGCTCGGAGAGCCAGACGGAGTCGATACCGAGTTTTTCGGCTTCTTCGACCTGACGGAACGACTCATCGAAAGCCTCGGCTTGCGACAGGTGCTCACGCACGTGGAAATCGGTAAACATCCCAAAATTCATGCTAGGCCCTTTCTTTGACACATCCCGGTCTCACGCCGTGGGGTGCTCCCAGGCACAACGATCACTCTCGTCCTGTTGTCTTGGCCGTACAACGCGACGTCGATGTCCCGTTCTGAGCCCAAGGCGTGCCGGGACTCCATCACATGTAGGTGCCGCGCCGCCTGCCTGTAGCGCTCCAGGCCACCATCGCGATACAGGCCGATGTACTGTCGTGCAGAATACTCCAAACGCGTGGCCATTACCATCGCCGTCCGTAGGAGGGTGGCATAGCGTGCCAGCTATTGCCAGGGTTGTATCGTGCCTTGCCATGCGGACCTCGCTCCATACAGCGAATCATAACCGGCGCGGCGCTGACGCGTGGTCTCTGCTGCGTGCACCTGTCTTATATCTTTCCCCGTGCTCATCCGCCGTAGACGCGTGTCAAGCTTTACCCTCCTCCTGCCGAAAAGACAGGCAGTGCTATCCAGGGAGACCACCGGCCAGCACCACTCCGAGCGTATGCTGTCATCGGTGCGGCGCCTGCCGGCTCGTTCCAGTCCACAGTGAGGAGGCCTGTTATGTCTTTCTTTGGCTTGCGCACGGCTCGCCCACCCCGCGATGCCGCTGAGCGCCTTGACATCACCACGTTCTGGGGCCTTGACAGCGACAGGACGCTACGCTGCGCCCTGCCGCGGACCTTCCAGCATAGCCTGGCTCTGGAAACCTTTACGGTCGCGGAGGTGGACGAGGTCCATGCCAGTCTCACCGGCCCCATCGTTCGCCTGCTGCAAGATTTTGGTCTGCGCTGTGAGCTGGTCCAGTTTCTAGTCTTTATCATGGCACCGGAGTCCACTACGTGGGCGGAGGACATGCCGTGTCAAGTAAAAATTGTCTGCGTGGCCAAAAGCATGTATGAGGCCGAATCCCGGCGCCATCAGCCCCTCCTCCACACGCTGCAGAGCCCCTGGACCGTCAGTACTGTGCTGACCCCGTAAGCGTCGCAGCGTGTGCTGCACCTCACCTTGCTTGCCGCTTGCCCGAGTGGAGTACCTATGCTATACACTGCTTACCCCACTGGCGTGTCATCTGCCTGTGTGCCCGGATAGCACGCGTCCCCAGACCGCTCACATGAGGAGAGGCAGATGCTACGCTTGACCCGGACGCTCCACCGCAAGACACTCCTCTCGACTCTCCTGGCTGCCGTCACCTGGGCCAGCCTGGCTCACCTCGCCCTGGCTGCTGACCCCGTACCGCCACGTCCCATGCCGCATGCCCCTGCGGGGGGCACCCTGACCATCGCCTATATGCGCGAGACCAGCAGTCCCGATGGCTTTCAAGCTTTGGGGACCTTTGATCGCATGTATTTCTTTACTGGCAACGACACCCTGGTGGCCATTGGCAAGGACGGTCGTTACGATCCGACGGAATCGCCAGCCTATGCCTATGACGTTTTGGATGAAGGCAAGCGCTATCGCTTTCACCTGCGCCAGGGTGTGCAATTTCAGGGGGGCCTCGGGGAAATGACCGCCGGGGATGTGGCCTGGAGCCTCAATCGTATTCATCAGCCCGACACCGGCTCGCGCTGGTCCAGCGTATTCCGCGCCCTCGACCGTGCCGAAGCGGTAGACCGTTACACGGTGGATGTCTTCCTCAAGGAACCGGATGCCAATCTGGTGATCCGCATGTTCGACCGTGGTTCGATTGTGCACTCGCGCAAACACTGGGAAGAGATCGGCGGCGCCGTGCAGCACAAGATCCACCCCATTGCCACGGGGCCCTATCAGTTGCAGGATTGGAAGGTTGGGGTGGATCAAAAATGGGTCAAACATCCGCAATACTGGCGTGGTGCGCCCATGGCAGATCAGGTCATCGTCAAAATTATTACTGAGAACCGCACCCGCCTGGCCGGATTGCAAACCGGTGAAGTGCAGATCGCCTGGCTGCAGGCCGAGCAGGTGGAAGAGGCACGCAAAGATCCCAACATCAAAGTGTGGGCCTTTACCGGCGTCGGCTGGGATGGCTGGGCCATGATGCCAGGGCTGGCGCCCCTGGATGACCTGCGCCTGCGTCGCGCCCTGGTCAAAGCGGTTGACCGTAATGCCCTCAATAAATCCATCTACCTCAATACCCTGGGAGCCAGCGATGGGCACACGTTTCCGTCCACCTCGGCTTTTGGTATTGATGCCAAAGACCTGTGGCAGGGCGAGCCTCTGAAATTTGACCCACCAGCGGCCAAAAAACTGGTACAGGAAGTGGCGCGCGACAAAAAGCTCAAAATGCCCGTCGAGCTCCATGGCTCCTGCGAGCAACGCCCGGATCGGCAGCTGTTCTGCGAATTTCTTCAGGCTGCCTGGGAGGAAATCGGCGTCAAATTTACGTTCAAGGTGGTGTCTAATGCCGCGGAACGCCTCGCGGTCAACGAGCAATGCCAGACGCACATTACGCAGACAGGGTCGGGTGTGGTGGGCCCGCATGACATGGAAAGCATCTTGCTGTCCACCGGGACGACCAACGTTAGCGCCCGGGTGTGCTCCGACAAAGGCCATAAGTTCAGCCCGGCGGATGCCAAAGTGCAGGCAGACATGGACCGCCTGTTAAACGAAGCCACGCAGCAGACGGACGTCGCGAAGGCGATCGACATCTACAAACAGGTGCAGCGTCTGGCGCTGGAGCAGGTGTGGCTGTATGTGCCGGTCCTGCTGCGGATCAACTACATTGGCTGCCACATCCCCACTACCGGAGGCTGTGACACCAACCCCATGCGCGGTGATGGATTCATCCGGGTCGGCGATTTCTGGCGTAAATAGCGAGGCCCCCTATGCGCAAATTTGTCTTACGTCGCTTCCTCAACATGATTCCCACCCTGTTGCTGGTGAGTCTGGGCATCTTTGCCCTGGTGCGCTGGTTGCCCAGTGATCCGGCGCGTCTGCTGGCCGGGGTGGATGAGAGCGGCGCCATTGACCCGGCGCTCTATGCCCGGATCAAACACGAACTGGGCTTCGACAAACCCCTCATTGTGCAGTATGTCATCTGGCTGGGTGGCATCATGCGTGGTGATTGGGGGAAATCGTATCTCAGCGGTATGGACGTCTTACCGCAGATCGTTGACCGGCTGCGCTTTACCGTGCAGTTGGGGATCAGTGCCTGGATCTTCGGCCTCTGCCTCGGCATTCCCCTCGGTACCATTTCGGCCATTAAACGCAACTCACCCATCGACATGGCCGTGACCACCTTGGCCATCTCCGGCGTGGCCATTCCGCATTTCTGGCTCGGCATGATGCTCATTGTGGTGTTTGCCGTCTGGCTCGGCTGGCTGCCGTATGGCGGTTTTGACGCCCATCTCTTCACCACCCCATGGCGGTGGGTGCAGCAGATGCTGTTACCGACCTTTGTGCTAGGCACGGGCCTGGCGGCGATTCTCATGCGCCAGACCCGCGCGGCGTTGCTGGAAGTGATGCGTGAGCAATATATCCTCACGGCGCGCGCCAAGGGTATTGCCGAAACGCGCGTCATCTGGGTCCATGCCATGAAAAACTCCCTGCTGCCCGTGGTCACCATTGCCAGCCTGCAATTCGGTACGCTGATTGGTGGCACGGTGGTCACCGAGACCGTGTTTACCCTGCCCGGCGTGGGTAAATTCGTGGTGGATGCTGTGCTGCGACGCGATTATCTGGTGGTGCAGATGGGGCTGCTGGTGCTAACCATAGCGGTGATGCTGTCCAATTTTATCGCTGATGTGCTGTATACGTATCTTGATCCCCGCATTCGTTACGACTAGAGGGCATGCCCATGGAGATCCGACACACGGTACGCGAACTGCTGCGGGTGCGCTTGGCCACGTTTGCCCTCGTGGTGCTGGGCCTCACCATCGCCGCGGCGCTCTTCGCACCCTGGCTGGCCCCCTATGACCCCATCAAAGCCAAACCCTGGGACTCGTTACAAGCCCCCTCGAGCACATACTGGCTTGGCGCCGATCGCCTCGGGCGCGACCAACTGAGCCGCTTGATCTACGGCGCGCAAGTGTCCTTGCTCATCGGCATTGCCGGTGTGAGCATTGCGGTCACACTCGGCATGGGCATCGGCGTGGCGGCGGGGTGGTATCGCGGCGCTTGCGACGAAATTCTCATGCGTCTCATGGATGGCTTAGCCGCCTTTCCCAGCCTGCTCCTGGCCTTGTCACTAGTGGCCATCACCGGCGGCACCGTGCTGAACATTATTCTCGTGGTCGGGATCGTCGGCACGCCCTGGGTGGCGCGGGTCATCCGCAGTCAGGTGCTCTCCCTACGCGAACGTGAATTCATCGTCGCCATTGAGGCCCTGGGCGCCCAGCCGGGGCGTATCATGCTCCGGCACCTCTTGCCCAATTGCCTGGCGCCGGTGATTGTCCAAGCCAGCTTGTCCGTGGCGGCGGCCATTTTGCTGGAAGCGTCGCTGAGTTTCCTCGGTGTCGGGGTCAAGCCGCCCACGCCGACCTGGGGCGGCATGCTGCGCAACGCCTTTGAGACGGTGGGGCAGGCGCCCTGGCTGACGGTCTCGCCGGGCGTGATGATTTTTCTTGTGGTGCTGGCGTTTAACTTCTTTGGCGATGCGCTGCGCGATGTCCTGGATCCGCGGTTGCGTGGCACGCGGTAAATCTGTGTGCTCCTGGTGTATGATAATTCAATGCTCACGCAGTGTCTGGGATAATATGTACATATTGCGACGGCGTGAGAGCGCCATGCCGACTCGACTGGACCACACGCCGTCGAGGACGAGGGCCGACGTTCCCCGGCATACCTCCCTGGAGAACGACCTCCGCACTCCTGTCGTTGCCCCGCCAGATCATTGCATCCCGTGCGCAGGTGACATGTGCTAACGGTCCACACCAGCAATCGCTTCGACCTCCTCGCCGATCAACTGGCCGAGCGCCTACGTCAGCCCTGCGGTTCGCCATGGCAGCCGGACATCGTCATCGTACAGAGCAATGGCATGGCGCGCTGGTTGGCTTTACACCTGGCGCAGCGTCTGGGCATCTGTGCCCACATCCACTTCCCCTTTCCTGCGGCTTTTGTCTGGGATCTGTACCGGCGTGTGCTGCATAGCGTACCGGAGACGTCACCCTTTGCCCCAGACGTGCTGGTCTGGCGTCTCATGGATCTCCTGGCGCAGCTCGACGACGCGCCGTGCTGGGCGCCCTTGCGTGAGTATTGCGCCGCGGGCGACGACGCCACGCGCTTTGCCCTGGCGACGCAGATCGCCGTGGTGTTCGAGCGCTACCTGGCCTATCGCCCCGACTGGATACACGCCTGGGAACGCGGCGCAGAAAAACATTGGCAGGCGGCGCTGTGGCGGCGCCTGGTCAGCGACCACACACCGCATCGCGTGCGGCTCCATACCCAATTACTCCAAGCCCTCGATGCACAGCGACTGGACCACGCAGCCCTGCCGGCCCGGGTGTCGCTCATTGGCGTCCCGACGATGCCGCCCGCCTACCTGGAGGTGTTCGCCCGCCTGGCCACCTGTGTGGATGTGCAGGGTTTCTTCCTCCAACCCTGCGCGGGTCTGTGGGGGTATGGGCCGGTTGAGCCAGCGTCCGTGTCTCATGAGGCACGGCGTGACACCATGCCACTGTCGAGCGCCACCGGCAACCGCTTGCTGGCGTCCATGGGCACGCTAGGGCTGGACTTCCTCGGCTTGCTGCAGGGGTTCCAGCCGCAGACCACCACCCAGTTCGAGGAGCCGGGTAGCGACACGCTGCTGCACAGTCTGCAGTCAGACATCCTGCACAACCGCGACCGGGGCACAGCAGCCTGGCCCGCCACGTCGCTACCGCGCACCGACCGCTCCGTGCATGTACACGTCTGCCATAGTCGCATGCGTGAAGTCGAGGTGTTATATGACCAACTCGTAGGGCTGTGCGAGGCGTGCCCGGAGTTGTCGCCCGCGGACGTCCTGGTGATGACCCCGGATATTGATGCCTATGCCCCGCTCATTGAGGCAGTTTTTACGCCGCACGACCGCGACCGCGCCATCCCTTTTAGTATCGCCGATCGCAACCCGCGCCTGGAGAGTCCACTGCTCCATGCCGTGCTGGTGCTGCTCGATCTGGCCAACAGCCGCTATACCGCCAACCAGCTCTGCGCCCTGCTGGAGTTGCCCGCCGTGCAGCGCCGCTTTGACATGGCGGCGAGTGACGTGCCTCTGGTGCAGCGCTGGCTCCGGGACACCACGGTACGCTGGGGTATTGACGAGGACAGCCGCGCCGCCATCGGGCTGCCGGCGATCCGCGAACATACCTGGCGCGCGGGCTTGGACCGCTTGCTGCTCGGCTATGCGCTGCCGGGCGAGACGCAGCAATTCTTTGCCGACGTGCTGCCCTATGACGCCGTGGAAGGCGCCGAGGCGCAGATCCTGGGCAGTTTGCATGCTTTTGCCACCGCGGCCTTTGGCCTGGCCAGCACGCTGCACGAGGCGCGGCCCGCGGCGGCGTGGGTCGTCACCATCAACGCGCTCCTAGCACAATTTTTCCAGCCGGACGAGACGGAAGAACTCGATATGCAGGCCCTGCGCGCTGCCTTACAACACCTCGAGCAGACGGCAACGCTGGCCCGTTTTGCGGCGCCGCTGTCGCTCGACGTCGTCATCGCTTGCCTGCAGCGCTCGCTGGACGGCGCCGTCTGGTCCACGCGGTTTCTCACTGGCGGTGTGACCTGTGGCGCCATGGTACCGATGCGCAGCATCCCGTTCCAGGTCATCTGTCTACTCGGCATGGACTATGACACGTTTCCACGCCAGCAGCGCGTGCTGAGCTTTGACCGTATGGCGGAGGCAGCCCGCCCTGGCGACCGCTCCCAGCGTGAGGAGGACCGCTATCTGTTCCTGGAAACGCTGCTGTCGGCCCGGCAGTGCCTGTACCTCAGTTACGTCGGGCGTGACATCCGGGACCACAGCGCCTTGCCGCCCTCGGTGTTGGTCAGTGAGCTGCTCGACGCCATCGGGCGCGGGTTTTATCCTAGCGACGCGCCAGGGGGTGGCGTGCAGGCCCACGTGGTCACCCATCACCCACTGCAAGCCTTCAGTCGCCAGTATTTCAGCGGTGATGCCACGCTCTTCAGCTACGCGGACGACCTCTGTGAGGCCAGTCGCCACGCGGACCGTGCCGAGGCGCGGCGGCCCGCGCCGCTCATTACCGTGGGCTTACCCGAGCCAGGCGAGGAATGGCGTCGTGTCGAGTTACGGCGCTTACTCGATTTTTTTCGCCATCCGACGCGCTATTTTGTCCAACAACGTTTGGGGATGTTCCTGGAAAACGACGAGCGGGGCCTGGAGAGCCGCGAGCCCTTTACGCTCGCGGGCCTGGAGCGCTATCACCTCCGGCAAGAAGTCTTGCGGCGTCATCTCGAGGGTGAGCCCCTGCCGCGCATTCACCAGGCCGTGCGGGCCGCTGGTCTCCTGCCGCATGGGCAGGTGGGCTTGACCCTGTTGGAGCGTGAATGGCCGGGTATTGTACGCTTTGCGCAACGCCTGCAGCAGGTGCTGCCCGCGTTGCAGTGCCCACCGGTGGATATTGACCTGCAGGTCGGGGCCTGGCATCTCACGGGTCAGCTCACCGACGTAACGCCCGATGGCTTCGTGGGCTACCATCTCGGCAGGCTGCGGGCGCGTGATTATCTGCAGCTCTGGGTGCGCCATATCGTGCTCAACTGCCTTGCCCCGCCGGCAGTGCAGCCCGTGAGTCGCTGGATCAGCGAGGACGATGCGCTCCTCCTCCACGCCGTCCAGGAGCCGCAGGCGCGGTTGCACGACCTGTTGCAGTGGTACTGGCACGGTCTGCAGCGCCCCCTGCACCTGTTGCCAGACAGTGCCCTGGCCTATGCGGAGGCACACCGTCAGGGCCAGCCGGACGCGCTCTACAGGGCACGCCGCCAGTGGGAGGGCTCGGAGTGGCAGCCCGGCGAGCGCGCCGATAGGTATTATCAACTGGCCTTCCGTGAGCATGATCCGCTGGACGACGAGTTTCACATGGTCACCGAGGCCGTCTTCCTGCCACTCTTGGCGCACATCGAGTCCAAGTAAGGCTAGTGTAGGACTGACGTACGACATATCGAGGAGAGTCCGTGGAGAGACTGAGCAGTACGCCCTTTGAGGTACTCAAGGCGCCGTTGGCCGGGATCACGCTCATTGAGGCGAGCGCCGGCACGGGCAAGACCAAAACCATGACCGACCTCTATGTGCGCTGTATCGTGCAAACCGCGCATCAAGTGCGCCAGCTCCTCGTAGTCACCTTTACCACCGCGGCCACGGCAGAATTACGGGCGCGTATTCGTCAGCGTCTCGTGGAAGCCTACCAGGCCATCAGTGGACAGCCCAGCGCCGATGCCTTCTTGCAGCAGTTGTGCGCCTTGGCCCCAAACCGGGAGGTGGCGCTGCAGCGCCTCGACCACGCCTTGCAGGGGTTTGACGAAGCGGCCATCTCAACTATTCACGGCTTTTGCCAACGCGTCTTAGGCGATTGGGCCTTTGAGCATGGTGCACCCTTCGGGCAGACCATCCTGCCGGACGAGAGCGCGCTCCTCCAGGACATTGTCGATGATTTCTGGCGCAACAGGCTGTACAACGCCTCGCCGCTGTTTGCGCGCTATGTCCTCGACAGCGGTGCGACCCCGGAGCAGCTCCTGAAGATGATCCGCCCCTACGTCGGCAAGCCTGATCTCCAGGTGGTGCCGCCGGCTCGCGCCGCTTCTGGGACAACGCTGGCCCACCTGGAGACGGCCTTTGCAATGGCGTATGGCGAGACACACGCCCTGTGGTACAGCGTCGCCCCCGAGGTGGAGGAGCTTCTGCGGACTGCGCCGGGCCTGAACCGTAATAGCTATCGCCTGAGTTCCATTCCAGGTTGGCGTGCTGACATGGACACCTATTTGGTGCTGGAGACGCCAAACGCCCAGCTGTGCCCATCGTTTGAGCGCTTTACCACCAGTCGACTTGCCCGAGCCGTGAGAAAAGGCGCCCAGCCCCCTGCACACCCATTTTTCGACACCTGCCAGGCTCTGGCCCTGGCGCAGGCACCGCTGCAGCTGTCCTACCAGCAACAGCTGCATGCCCTCAAAGTGGATCTCTTGGCCTATTGCCAGCGCGAACTTGGCCTCCGCAAACGGCGTCAGCACCTCCTGTCGTATGATGATCTGTTAGTACATGTAGAGCACGCGCTGGCGGGCCGTCACGGCTTGGCTCTGGCCGAGGCCCTACGCCGGCGGTATCCGGTGGCGCTGATCGACGAGTTCCAGGATACCGATCCAGTGCAATACCGCATTTTTCAGCACATCTATCACGGGACCGGGGCGCCGGTGTACTTCGTCGGTGATCCGAAACAGGCCATCTACAGCTTCCGAGGCGCCGACGTCTTCGCCTATCTCCAGGCGTCCCGGAATGCGAACCAGCACTATACCCTGGAGAAGAACTGGCGTGCTGACCCGGCGCTGATCAAGGCGGTCAACACACTCTTTAGCACCACGCCGCACCCCTTTCTGTTGGCGGACATCCCCTTTCGCGAAGTGCAGCCCGCCCTCCAGGATCGTGCGGGCGTGATGGTGCAGGGCCAGGCGGTGTCGCAACTCCGTATCTGGTGTCTGGAGGGTGAGGCCAATGCCCCGGCTGTCCCCAAATACCAGGCCGAGGCCCTAGCGGCCCGGGCCACCGCGGCTGAGATTGCCCGCTTGCTGACGCTGGCAGCACACGGCGAGGCGCACCTGGGGTCGCGTCCACTGGCTGGCGGGGATATTGCCGTCTTAGTGCGCACGCATCACCAGGGGCGCTGTATCCAGGAGGCCCTGCTGCGCCTCCGCGTCCCCAGCGTACAGATTGGCCAGGATAACGTCTTCGCCTCGCAGGAAGCCCTCGAGGTGGAACGGGTGCTACGCGCCGTGGCCCAGCCTGGCAATGCCTCCCTGCTCCGCAGCGCCCTGGCCACCGTGCTGCTGGGCGCTACCGGGGAATCCCTGGCAGCGCTGCACGACGATGAGCCGCGTTGGGAAGAGCGCTTGAATACCTTTCAGGCATATCACCGGGTGTGGCGCGAGGACGGCTTTGCGCGCCTGTGGCGCACCCTGGTGGCCTCAGAGCAAGTGGAGCGGCGGCTGTTAGGCTTCCAGGGTGGTGAACGCCGGCTGACCAATCTCCGGCATCTGGCCGAACTCCTGCAAGCCGCAGCGGACCGTCAACGGACCGGCATGGCGGGTCTGCTCACCTGGCTGGCCGAGCGGCGTCAAGCACACACGGGGGAGGAGAGCGCAGAACAATTGCGCCTGGAAAGCGATGCAGATCTGGTGCAGGTCGTCACCATCCACAAGAGCAAAGGTCTGGAATATGCGCTCGTCTTCTGCCCCTTCCTGTGGAGCGGCGGGCTGCGGATGCAGCAGGCGGACACGCTGGCGTTTCATCACCCGGACCAAGACGATGCGGCGCTCCTGGATCTGGGGTCCACCGCATTGGAGGCCAGCCGTGGCTATGCCAGCCGCGAGGAGATGGCCGAAAACCTCCGCCTGCTCTATGTGGCCCTAACGCGTGCCCGACACGGCTGTTATCTGGCCTGGGGGGCGATCCACGATCTCGGCACCTCACCGCTGGCCTGGCTCCTGCATCAGCCCGCGTCCGCGGCTGGCCCGCTGACGCTGGAGGCACTGGAGGCGCACGTCAAGGGACGGTCGGCAGCGGATCTGCGAGGTGACCTCGCACGCTGTGCGGCGCAGTCTCAGGGGAGTATTGTGCTGGCGCCACTGCCCACGCACGCCGGCGAACCGTATCAGCCCGCTACGCTCGCGGCGCCAACCTATGCGGCGCGGGCCTTTCCCGGGCCATGGCGGCGCCCGTGGGGCGTCACCAGTTTCTCCGCCCTCGCCGCCGGCATGCATGCTGCGGTGGACCTGCCAGACTACGATGCTCTGACACGCCCGCGCGTGAGCGAGCCCGCGACGCTGGACGTCCAGAGCATCTTCACCTTGCCACGTGGCGTGCGAGCTGGACGCTGCTTCCATGCTATCTTGGAGCGCCTGGATTTTACGGTAGACGACCGCAAGGCCCTGGAGAGCCTGGTGGCTGATTGCCTGGCTACCCACGGTTTCGACGCCACCTGGCTGCCGGTCGTGGCGGACACGATTGAGCGGGTCGTGACCACACCGCTCGACCCCACGGGCAGGCTCACGCTGCGGCAGGTCCCACGCACCCGGCGTCTGAACGAGCTGGAATTTCACTATCCCATCGCGGCACTGACCTGCGACGGGCTGCAGCGCCTCCTCCAGGCGCACGGCGTGGCCGTGACACTGCGCCGCGCAGACCTCGAGCGGCTGGTCTTCGCCCCGGCCCGTGGCTACATGAAAGGCTTCATCGATCTGGTGTTTGAAGCCGACGGGCGCTATTACCTCGCCGACTATAAATCCCACTGGTTGGGCCCCACGGTCGAGGCGTATCACCCCGAGATCCTGCGGCAGGTCATGGTCCGTGAAATGTACTACCTCCAATATCTGCTCTACACCCTGGCGGTGCACCGCTATCTCCAGCTCCGCCTGCCAGGCTATGACTACGACACGCACTGCGGCGGGGTGTTTTATCTCTTTGTGCGTGGTATGGATCCCGCCTTCCCAACGTGTGGCATCTTCCACGATCGCCCCACACGCCACCTGGTCGAGGCCCTCGATGTCTCTCTGGCCACTGGCGCCGGAAGGAGCTAACGCATGTGGGCCTATCTCGATGCCCTACGGCAACAGGCACAGCTCTCTGACCTGGATGTGCATTTTGCACGTTTGCTGGCCCGCCTGGCCGCCTCCGAGGCCCCGCCCCTGGTCATGGCCGCCTGCCTGACGAGCCACTGGACAAACCAGGGCCATGTCTGTATTGACCTCAACGCGCTGGCTGGACAAACCCTCTTTGTGCAGTGTGGCATGCCCTGGCAGGCTCCAGAGCTGGCGTCGTGGACGCAGACGCTGCGTGCCAGCGCGGTGGTGGGCCATCCGGGGGACTTCCGACCGCTAGTGTTGGACGAGCGCGGCCGCCTGTATCTGTATCGCTACTGGGACTACGAACAGCAACTGACCAACGATCTCCAGCAACGCGCCGCTGGCGAGGTTCCTGCCCTGGACGAAGCCCGTCTGTGTGCCAGCTTGGCGCGTCTCTTCCCCACCCCGCCTACCCTGGAGTGTGACTGGCAGAAAATCGCTGCAGTCGTGGCCGTCCTGAAACGTTTCTGTGTCATTGCCGGCGGGCCAGGCACCGGCAAAACGAGTACGGTAGCGCGTGTTCTGGCCCTCTTGCTCGAACAGACGGACGGGCACCCACTGCGCATCGGCCTGGCGGCGCCTACTGGGAAAGCCGCCGCACGTCTGCAAGAGGCTGTCCGCCACGCCACGCACCAGTTGCCGGTGGCGGCGGCCATCCGCGCGGCCATCCCCACCGAGGCCAGCACGCTGCACCGCTTGCTGGGGGCGCGGCCTGATGCGCCAACGTTGCGCTACCACCGCGACCATCCCTTGCCCCTCGACGTGCTCGTGGTGGACGAGGCCTCCATGGTCGACCTGGCGCTGATGACCCGGCTGGTCCAGGCGTTGCCCGCGTCGGCCCGGCTCATCCTGCTGGGAGACCACGCCCAGCTCGCCTCGGTCGAGGCCGGCGCCGTGCTGGGGGATCTGTGTGGGGCCGCGCCCGCCCTGTCGGCGCCCTTCCGGGCCAGGCTGGCGCATCTCACGGGCGAGGCCCTGCCGCCCGCCTCCCCCTCCGCCTCCGCCATGGGAGATGTGGTGATGGTACTGCGTCAGCGCTATCGCTTTGGCCATGACAGCGGCATTGGGGCCCTGGCACAGGCCGTACACCATGGCGACACCGTGACGGCCCTGCACCTCCTCCGTACGCGCCCCAGCGCCGAGCTGACCTGGACGCCGGTCCCCGCGCTGGCCGAGTGCCACCTCTATCTGGCAACCAGCATTCTCACGGGCTTTCGGCCGTATCTCGAGTGCATCAAAGCACACGCCACCCCTGCCGAGGTGTGCGCGGCCTTTGAGCGCTTTCGGGTGTTATGCGCCCATCGCAGCGGCCCAGGAGGCGCGCTGGCGCTCAACGAGCACATCGAGGCCCTCCTGCAGAGCGCTCACCTCATCGAGGCGCGCCACACCTGGTATCCTGGTCGTCCGGTGCTGATCACGCAGAATGATTACCCCCTGCGGCTGTTTAATGGGGATGTCGGCATCACGCTGCCGGACCCGGAGGCCGACGGGCAACTGCGGGTCCATTTCCCAACCGCCGAGGGCACCATGCGGCGTCTATCGCCAGTCCGTCTCCCCATCCATGAAACGGTCTACGCGATGACGGTGCACAAGAGCCAGGGCTCGGAGTTTGAGCAGGTGTTGCTGGTGTTAGGCGAAGCGCACTCGCCCGTGATGACGCGGGAGTTGCTGTATACGGGCATTACCCGCGCCCGGACTGGTGTACACATATGTGGGGAAGCCGCGGCGTTCCAGGCAGCAGTTGGACAGCAGCTCCAGCGCGCCTCCGGTCTCCGCGCGATGTTGTGGGGGGACGGTGGGTAAGGGCGAGTCATCGCCATGCGGAATCATGACGCTCACCCACAACTTCCAGGGGACTGGTTGTGGGAAGCGGTCCAGCGTTGTGCCGTGCACGCTGCATGCCTGCTAAGGTATGGCTGGGCAAGTCGTTAGCGCCGGGCCTCCCCCAGGCTGTGCTGCCGCCGCAACTCACGTTTACCGTGCAACGACGCCACTACCCAGCCCTGGGCATCGGTGTAGAGATACCCCGCTTTGTACAGATGCAAACACCGCTGCGCGATACGCATGGGCAGCGCACTGAGGTGCGTCGGTTCAAGTAAGGACGCCAGGATCAACCAATCCTCGTCCATGATGACAAACGCTGCTCGTCCTGTCCGGTTGCTGGGTATGATGGCGACATCTCCTCTCGTGTTGGCCCTCGGGATACCCATGTCCTCCACTGTGCCACACGCGGACGCCTGCTGGCAAGTGGCGCCGCAGCGGGGTCGTGGACTACGGTGGCGCACCCCGCGCCCCATTTCTGGGCACGTGGGCGTCTCGCCCGCTCGGGAAGCGGCCAAGATGGCCGCACTCCCAGGCTCATGCCACCTCTCGCCTGCACAGAGCCCACGACGAGGAGCGGCGCGGTGCTGTCAAAACTTGACATTCACTTCGAGGACCACGTTGGACGCCGTTTTCCCAGCCCGCGGGCCATACGCAGAGCCAGCGCGAAACAGGGCCCCGACCAGTTGTAGCTCGATCCCTGGCCACTCTTCCACGCCGATCACCAAGTTCCACTCCTGCCCCACGTCGCGCCGTAGGCCCGTGAGCTCGGCTTCGATGCGCGCATTGCGCAAGCTGGGCGCGGCGTGCACCTGGCGGTAGTGGTGGTACACCAGCTCAACCGAGCTGGACGGCAAGAAGCGCATTCCCAGCGCGGCGGTCCAGATGTGCAAGTTGGCCAGTTCAGGCTCCAGGAGTGCGCCGTAGTAGCTGAACTTATTGACGCCACGCCAGCGGGTCTCATTGCCCTGCAAGCCGGTTTGGCGAAAAGTGCTATCAGTGCGGCGCTCGGGCTGGCGCTCACCGGACCCCATGGCATACGCTACGGTCAGGGTGGGGCGCCAGAGCAGCGGGGTCTGCCAACTGGCGCCCACGTCGACGGCCCAGCCACGCACCTGGCGCGTGCGTCGACTCGCCACCGGCTGGCGGCCATCGCCGGCAGCGTCGTCGAACGTGAAAAGCGTCTCCGTGCCCACCACGCCAGCGCTGTCGAGCCAGTAGTCCAACTCGCCCATGAGGTCACGCAGCAGCCTGCCGTTGGTACGCATACCGAACCAGGCCAGGTCAGCATCACGAGGATCCAGCCGCGCCGCGGATACGGGCTGCCCGAGGACTGGACGGCTTGAGTGGTCACGCTGGTACAAGACCAATGCCTGAAGTCGCTGCTCCTTGGCCCAGCCCCACGCCACATGCCCGAGCACGCGCAGCACTTTCTCGGATTCAGGATCAATGCGGGCTGCGACGGTTGAGACTGGGGCCACCTCCGGCGCCACAGCCAGCGCCAGGTGCAGGGCTGGCTGGTTGTACGACACCCGCACGGCATCCAGGTTTTCGTCCCACCACCACTCACGCTCGTCCTGGAATTTCTGCCGGCCGATCTGCAGGCTCACCCGACTCCCGAACAGGTTGCTCATATACAACCACGTCTCATCGCGCTCAACCTGCCACGAAAATTGACGGTCGCCGCTCTCAGCGTAGATGCCGGCACGGTACGACGCCTTACCTTGCAGAAACAGCCCCACGGTGGCGCTCAGACGGTAGAAGAAGCCGAGTTCGAGTTCCTGAGACTCGAGGTGCAGCAGATCATCCTTGGCGGCCTTGTCCAGATCAAAGTCCTTACGGTACTCGAAAATCGATTCGAGCTGGCCCTTGATGGCCAGCGGTCTACCCAGCAGGGTGAAGAGGGGCAGCCGTTCCGGATGTTTGTCGTCGGGGAGAGGCACGAGCGCTGCCGCGCGGGGGGCTGGGGCGTCGGTGCGGCTTTTAACGCCGTCTAACTGTGGCGGAGCGCCTGCCACATCGAGCGGTTGTGCGTGGAGGAGCGCCCGACTGGCGAGTAGGGTGAGTAGCAGCGCCATGGCGTGGTGGCCAAGGATTCTGGGCCTCATGAGGTGTTCCTTTGTTGTACGTCAGGGAGATGCTCACAGGCCACGCGGCCCGGCATGGGCGCATAGGCTTGGACGGCTGGCGGCGGGTCGGGGGTGGTGTCTCGCCTCTATGGTGCGTACAGGCTCCAGAGCGGCGTACGCCTTCCCATCTAGTCCTTCAGGAACATATCAGGCGTGTGCAGAGGCTGGCGACCATCATACCACACCCGTACCAGAAACAGCCCCTGCGCCGGTGCCGTTGGACCGGCGTCGCGTCGTCGGCCCCCCTGGAGGATGGAAGGCATGGCCTGGGCCGGGATGCGTCCCCGACCAATGGCCACCAGCGTGCCGACGATATTCCGCGCCATGTGCTGCAAAAACCCATTGGCGCACAGCACAAACACTAGACGCTCGTCCCGACGCAGGATGCGTAGCGCGAAGAGGTGGCGGTGCGAAGTCCGCGCCGTCGACGAGGCGGCACGAAAGGCCGAGAAATCGTGTGCGCCCCGCAAGACCTGCGCCGCGGCACGCATGGCGGGCAGGGCGAGGGGTTGCCGCACATGCCAGACATACGGGGCCCGTAAGGCGGAGGGCAGGGGGTGATTATGCACCAGGTAGACGTACATCTTGCGCTGTGCGGAGAAGCGGGCGTGAAAGGTCAGCGGCACTTCGTCGACCTGCCGCAGCACAATGTCGTCTGGCAGCAGGCTGTTGGCACCACGCAGCAGCGCTGGCAGCGCCAGGGTGGAAGCCGTATCAAAATGCGCCACTTGCCCAAGGGCGTGCACGCCAGCATCGGTGCGCCCGGCGGCATGCAACCGTACCGGGCCGTTGGTCAGACGCGCCAGGCAGGCTTCTAACGTGCCTTGCACGGTGGCGGCATGCGGCTGCAACTGCCAGCCATGATAGCGTGCGCCACGGTATTCGAGCAGGAGCTTAAGACGCCGCATGGCTGAGGGCGGGGCTGGCATGCAGGACTCCGCGCAGGAAGTGGCCGGTGTACGAGGCTTCGACCTGCGCCACCTGCTCCGGTGTGCCGGTGGCCACCAGGCGTCCGCCCTGGTCACCGCCGTCGGGCCCGAGGTCAATCAGGTAGTCGGCGGTTTTGATCACCTCGAGATCGTGCTCAATGACCAGCACGGTATTCCCCGCATCGACCAGGCGCGTCAGGACGTCGAGGAGCTGTTGGATATCGGCAAAATGCAGGCCAGT
>SXND01000125.1 GCA_005777235.1 Pseudomonadota bacterium | reverse complement strand
TCTACCAACTGAGCTACACCCGCATAAACCGTGGGCGTGACTATAGCAAATTCGGTTGACTTGTCAAACAAAAAGCAGAGGGCTTAGAAAAATTTCGCTTCGCGCCCCTGGAGTAAGCGCTGAAAATTCTCACGATGTTTATACAACACGAGCGCGGTAATACTCGTCGCCGCCCAGACCAGAGACCCCGGATAGCCCCACAACCACGCCAAGAGAGGCACGACCAAGGCCGCCAGCATCGACCCCGCTGACACATAGCGCCAGACTGCCACCACCACTGCCCATACGAGTAAAGCCCCCAGAAGCGGCAGCGTCAGGGTCGGAAGCAGGACTCCAAGGGCGGTGGCGACCCCTTTCCCACCACGAAAGCCATAATATATGGGGAACATATGTCCCACCACTGCAGCCAGGGCCGCGGCGGCGGGCAGGCCACCCGCCGGAGCCCAGGCTTGCGCGACGAACACCGCCACGAAGCCTTTGGCGCCATCCCCCAGGAGGGTCAGGAGACCAGCCGCTTTGCCCACGGTGCGCACCACATTGGTGGCGCCGATATTGCCGCTGCCACTGTGGCGCAGATCCGCGCCACCGTACCACCGGGCGATGAGCAAGCCAAAAGACAGCGACCCCAGAAGATAGGCGAGCAGCACAAGGACTACATCAGGCAACATACGGGTGGACTTTCACAGTATTTTGACGAGATATTTCCGGAAGTAGTCGAGGCCAGAGATGACGCTCAGTGCCATGCCAATCGACAGGATAATGAGCCCAGGAGCGTCCAAAACCTGGATCTTTAACAGTAACAAAAAGGCCGCGACGATAAAGCACACCATCTTGTATTTGCCAAAGCTATCGGCGGCGATAATCACCTGTTGATCGGCGGCCATCGCCCGCAGCCCCGTAATGGCCAGCTCCCGGCACAGAATAATCACCACGATCCAGGCCGGTACCTGTTGCCGGCCGACGAGGGATACCAGGGCAGCGGTGACCAGCAACTTGTCCGCAATGGGATCAAGGAGCTGCCCGAAACGCGTAATCTGGTTCGTGCTGCGCGCGAGATGCCCATCGAGCCAATCCGTCAAAGCGGCCACTAAAAAGATGGTCGCCGCAACCACCGGGTACCAGCCGTCAGGCGAAATCAAGAACACCAGCAGGAACGGCACCAAAAAGATCCGTACGAGGGTAATTTTATTCGGCCAGTTGAGCTGGCTGGAGAGGGGCGACGGTGTATCCGATTGTTGCAGAGCCATAAGCACTCACCATGCAGATGCCGTGTCGATCACCAAGGCGCTAATGTTGGACATCAGTCAGCAGTATACTACCACTCGCCGTGCGATAGCGATAGAGTTTGCCTTGCGGCATAGGAGGTGCGGCGCTATACAGCGTTAGCACCCGTTCAACATAACGCTGCGTCTCGGGGTAGGGGGGGATGCCACCATATTGTTGGACTGTCCCTTCCCCAGCATTATAGGCGGCTAGCACATGCCGGATATCACCGGGAAACATACGGAATAAGTCCCGTAAATAGCGCACACCGCCTTCAATGTTCGCCTGCGGATCAAAGGGGTCTGCCACGCGGTAGCGGGCTGCCGTATCGGGCATGAGCTGCATGAGCCCTTGCGCACCGGCCCGCGACACGGCATAGGGATCAAAGTTCGATTCCACCGTAATAATCGCTTGTACGAGGCGCGGGTCAACGCTGTACTGATGCGAAAGCCGATGGATCATCGGCACCAGTGGCGCTTGCAAGGCCAGACGCGCAGCCAGTGTTGGACGCGTCACCACTGTAGGACGGGAAACCGGGGACGACGGCAAATTCGTGAAGTACAAGCGTCCATCTGGACCTTGGTAGCGCAGAATGGACGTCTGCGCCAGGGCCGTATCGCTTCCCCACCCAGCCCAGAGTGTGCCTCCCAGTAACATCAGGCGCCCCAGAGCTGGTAGGCGAGCCGGCAGCGCGTATCTCATAATGGTGTCCCATGCACTCATGTGACTTTGACCAGCTTGCGTGACGTTGCCCTGATGAGAGCACGCGTCTGGGGTCGCCCATCGGTGTGTTGTGGCACCTGCCCGGTGAGCGCTTGCCGTAAATGGTCGATTTCACCCTGAAGATGCTCTAATTGCATTTGCATCCGCAGGATGATCTCTACCCCTGCCAGATTGACCCCCAAATCGCGCCTCAGATGCAAGATCAGACGGAGCTGATCGAGATCTTGCTGCGAATAGAGACGCGTCTCACCACGCGCCCGCACCGGCGTGACAAAACCGGCCCGCTCATAAAAACGTAGCGTCTGCGGATGGACGTGTAGCATCTCGGCCATACGACTGATGGAAAAGACCGCTGGCTCATCTTCAGCCATAATGCCTCGCGGGTCTGCGGCATGCCCGCTTACTGGAGCGTAATGCCGGTTGGCGGTAAGTCACGCAATTGTGTCCGCGCTTGGACACCGTAACTACTCGCAGGAAAGCGCTCGACGAGGAGCTGCAACACCCCGTGTGCTTTGCGGTAGTTTTCTTCTGCCCGATAGCTTGCGGCCAGCAGATAGAGCGCCTCCGCAATCGCGGGCACATCCGGATACACTTGGATCACGTTGAGGAAGCGTCCAATCGCGGCATGATACGCCTGTTTACGATAATAGAAACGCGCGATGGCCAATTCATGATCCGCCAGACGTTGGCGGAGGAATTGGATCTGCTCCTCAGCTTGGGCCATCAAGGCATCCTGCGGATAGCGACTCCGAAAGGTGCGGAAGGCCACGAGCGCCTCTTTGGTGTGGATCTGCGAACGGTCCAAGGCCTGGACGCGCTGGACATGGCACATCCCCACCTGGAATTGGGCCCGACTCGCCAGGGGATGGAGCGGATACAGTTCCAGAAATTTCTGATATTCAAATTGCGCTTCGAGATAATTTTCTTCCCGATACAACGCTTCGGCAATTCTCAACTGTGCTTGGGCTTTCAGGTCGCTGTCGGGATATTGTTCCAGCAACTGCTCATAATACTTGCGCGCTTGGGTCTCGCGTTTCTGCCCGAGCTCTTGATCACCGAGCCGCAGATAGTCTTCTGGAGTCTTGGGGGTCGTGGCGCTCTTGGCACACGCCACACAGCCCAGCCCCCAGAGTACGAGGCACAGGAGACGGAGCAGTTGTCGTCTACACATGAGATCCCTCGGCGCATCATGGCGCACCTCGTGCTGCCCTGCTTACGCAAACGTGCGTACGGGCATTGTACCGCTCCCGGGCAAAAGCAGCAAGCCCTCTTGACGGTAGGCCAGGGCGGCCTCATGAGATTTTTTGAGGGGGGACGTCGTACGCGTTTATGTGGTAAGGAGAAGGCTCATCAACTGAGGAGGGCCTGATGGAGGTAGCACTGGAAGCATTTTTGGATCACTTTGGCGGGCTGGAGGATCG
>SXND01000124.1 GCA_005777235.1 Pseudomonadota bacterium | reverse complement strand
GACCTCTATGCCGAGCCCGGCAATGCCTACCGCTTTTTGTTTATTGCCAAGGGTGGGGGGTCTGCCAATAAAACGTTTCTCTACCAGGAATCCAAAGCGTTGCTCAATCCGGAATCCCTGCTGACGTTTGTTGGCAAGCAGTTACATGGCCTGGGCACCTCGGCCTGCCCGCCGTATCACCTGGCGTTGGTAGTGGGGGGCCTGTCGGCAGAACTCACCCTCAAAACGGTGAAGCTGGCCAGTTGCCATTACCTCGACGACCTGCCTACCACGGGCAACGCCCTGGGGCGGGCCTTCCGGGACCGCGAGTTAGAAGACAAAATCTACCAACTCTGTGCCCAGAGCGGCATTGGGGCACAATTTGGTGGCAAGTACTTTGCCCACGATGTCCGGGTCATCCGCCTGCCACGGCACGGGGCCTCGTGTCCGGTCGGTCTGGGTGTGTCGTGCTCAGCGCATCGGCAGATTCTCGGCAAGATCACCCAGGACGGCGTGTTCCTCGAACAACTGGAGACCAATCCGGCGCAGTACCTCCCCGACATTCAGGACGAGCAGCTCAGCGGCAATGTCGTGCACATTGATCTGCGCCGTCCCATGCCCGACATTTTGGCAGAGCTACGGCAGCATCCCGTGTCTACCCGCCTGTCCCTGACCGGTCCGATGGTCGTGGCGCGTGATATTGCCCACGCCAAGCTCAAAGAACGCCTGGATGCGGGCGCTGATCTGCCGCAGTATCTCAAGGATCACGTGGTGTACTACGCCGGTCCTGCCAAGCAACCCAAGGGCTATGCCTCCGGCTCCTTCGGTCCCACCACTGCCGGACGCATGGAGTCCTATGTTGACCTGTTCCAGAGTCACAGGGGCAGCATGGTTATGCTGGCCAAGGGCAATCGTTCGGCGCAGGTGCGCCAGGCCTGTGCGCAGCACGGTGGTTTTTACCTGGGTTCTATTGGCGGCCCCGCGGCGCGCCTCGCGGAACATAGCATCAAAAAAGTCGAGGTGCTGGAATACCCTGAGCTGGGTATGGAGGCCGTGTGGCGCATTGAGGTCGAGGATTTCCCGGCGTTTATCGTGGTGAATCACGAGGGCCGAGATTTTTATGAAGATCTGCGCCAGCGGCCCGAGCCGCCCTTAGCACAGATTCGCACCGGGCGGTAGCCGCGGCGCGCCCAGCGTATTTTTCCCGATGAAACCCCTCTGGGGAGCGTCGCAAAGGTTTGCTCTATGACCCAGTCCCTGCTGCCGATTTATGAGCTGGCGGACGCCATCGTTGCGGCGTGTACGAGCCAGGCACGCCTCCTGCTCAGCGCCCCCACCGGCTCTGGCAAATCGACCCAGGTGCCACAAATCCTGCTGGATCGCGGGCTCCTGGGAGACGGCGAGGTCGTGGTGCTGCAGCCACGACGCCTAGCGGCGCGTCTCCTCGCCACCCGCGTCGCCGCCGAACGTGGCGGGGCCCTGGGAGCGGAAGTGGGCTATCAGGTACGCCTGGAAGGCCAGACGTCCGCTGCCACGCGTATCCGCTATGTCACCGAGGGCATCTTACTGCGGCGCTTCCTGACCTCGCCTGACTTGGCGGGGGTGTCGGCTATCTTGTTCGATGAATTCCATGAACGCCACGTGTATGGCGATATCACCCTGGCGCGGGCGCGCATGCTGCAGCAGACGACACGTCCTGATCTCATCCTGGTGGTGATGTCGGCCACGCTCAATACTGGAGCCGTGCGGAGCTACCTCGAGCCCTGCCCCGTGCTCTCCAGCGCCGGGCGGCAGTATCCCGTCGCGGTGACGTATCTGCCGCGCCCGGTCGATGCCCGACGACAGCCGATCTGGGACACCGCCGCCACCGCCTTTGACCAACTCGTCCGGGATGGAGTCGAGGGGGATGTCCTGATTTTTATGCCCGGGGCCTACGAGATCATGCGGACGATTGAGGCCCTGGGGGAACTCACCTGTACGCGGGGCTGGAGTCTGTTGCCCTTGTATAGCGAACTTCCCCCAGCCGAACAAGACCGGGCGCTGCGTCCGGCAGCAGGACGCAAGGTGATCGTCGCCACCAACGTCGCCGAGACCTCGATCACCATTGATGGAGTCCGGGTGGTCATTGATTCCGGGCTGGCACGCATGGCACGTTTTGACCCGCATCGCGGCATTAACACGCTGTACATTGAGCCGATTAGCCAGGCTGCGGCCGATCAGCGCGCCGGGCGGGCCGGACGCACCGCCCCTGGTCAATGCCTACGCCTGTGGACCGCCGCCGAGCACCAGGGGCGGGCCGCCTATGAGGTGTCAGAGATTCGCCGTATCGACCTGGCCGAGATTGTCCTGGTGTTACACGCGCAGGGCATTGACGACGTCCGCGCCTTTCCCTGGCTCGAAGCCCCAACCGAGGTGGCGTTGGCCCGCGCCGAGCATCTCCTCGGCGATCTCGGCGCCATCGACTCCACCAGCGGCCAGCTCACCGCCCTAGGTCAACAGATGGTCGCCTTTCCTATGCATCCACGCTATGCCCGCATGCTCCTGGCTGGGCAGACCTACGGCTGCACCCGCGAAGCGGCGCTGATTGCCGCCCTGACGCAGACCCAGGATGTGCTGATCCGCCGGCCGCCCCGGCACGTGCAGGCGGCCCGTGATCACCTGCTCGGCGACCGTGCCGACTCCGATTTCTTCCTGCTGATGCTGGCCTGGCGCTACGCGCAACAACACGGCTTTCAACTCGACGCCTGCCAGCGCCTGGGGATTCATGCTGGCGCCTCCCGGCAGGTGACGCCGTTGTACCAGCAATTCTTGCATATGGCGCAGCAGCAAGGGTTGACGCTCAATGAGCGCTCAGCCAGCCAGGAAGCCATCCGCAAATGCCTGCTGACCGCCTTTATCGATCAGCTGGCGCTGCGCTGTGACGAGGGCACCCTGCGCTGCGACCTCGTGCACGGACGGCGCGGCGAGTTGGCCCGCGACAGCGTCGTGCGTCAGAGCCGCCTCGTGGTAGCATCAGAAATTGACGAAATTGAGCACGGCAGCGGCGAGATCAATGTTATTTTGCGTCTGGCCACCGCCATTGATGCCGCCTGGTTGGCGGAACTCTACCCCGAGGCCCTGAGCGAGCGTACGGATGTGGCCTTTGATAGCTCAGGCAAACGGGTCATTAGCACACGGTTAACACTCTTCCGCGACCTGGTCCTCAGCACGAAATTCACCGGCACGCCTCCCGAGGACGCCGCGGCCGCCTTGTTAGCGACGGCGGTCTTAGCGGGCCGTATGACCCTGAAACAGTGGACGCCCGCCATCGAGCAATGGATTGCCCGACTCAACAGCCTGGCGCGTTGGTGTCCTGAACTCGGGCTGGCGCCGATTGGTCTTGAAGAGCGCCGTGCGCTCCTCCACCAGCTGTGCCTGGGCAGTATGAGTGCCAAAGAGATCGCCGACAAGCCCATCTGGCCGGTGCTCAAAGCGTGGCTGGCCCCAGGACAAGCCGCCTGCCTCGACGCCTATGTGCCAGAACGCTTCCCCTTGCCGGGTGGTCGCAACGCGCCCATTCGCTATGCCGAGGACACGCCACCCGTGCTCTCCGCTCGTATCCAGGATTTGTATGGCCTGACCCATACCCCGAGGATTGCCCGCGACCGCCAGCCCCTGACGGTGGAAATCCTGGCGCCGAATCAGCGCCCGGTGCAGGTAACGCAAGACCTCGCGAGCTTCTGGCAGCATACCTATCCTGCGCTGAAAAAAGCCCTGCAGAAGCGCTATCCCAAACACGAATGGCGCTGACCCCAGGCCTCTCAACCACTATCTGGTTCGTCCGGCACTTGGGCCCCCGTCAAGGCCGTGTAGATCAGACGGTACTCCCGCGCCACCCGATGCGCGACACACGTACACGACAGGCGTGTCTGCTGAGTAGAGGAAATTCACACGGCCTTGACCACCGCCCGCGTCGCCTCTGCCCTCCTGCCGCCCGCCCCAGTCGGCCGCCCAGCGCAGGCCGCCGTCCGGCGGCGGCGTGGCCGGCGGCTCGGGGGGGGCTGCCGAGCTGGGGCGGATTCAAACGCGATGAGCGCTGCGTGAACATATTGGTTTTCTCCTATAAATTCAAGAGATTCGAGCAATTGATAAAACTTGCAACCAGCTCTATCATAAAAAAACGGTAGATAGTTTATTTAGTTATTTTAAATCTAAAAATGGGAGTCTTGTCATGGCACAAGAGACCACAACAGTCTCGTTCGAGAGGGCGTTGCCGTCATCCCCTGCAAAGATGACCTACGAAGCATTCCTCGCCCGGGCAGACGAAAACATCTGGGCAGAGTGGGTGGATGGGGAGGTTCTGGTATTGATGTCAGCCTCAGCAGAACATCAGGATCTGGCCGATTTCTTAACCGCCTTACTCCGTTTCTTTACCGAAGCCCACCAGTCAGGCACCGTACGTTCGGCTCCTTTCCAGATGAAAACTGGCCCAGACCTGCCAGGGCGCGAGCCAGACATTCTCTTCGTGGCCCGTGAACATCTTGACCGTCTTAAGCACGTGTACCTGGATGGTCCGGCCGATCTCGTAGTGGAAATTGTCAGCCCTGAGAGCCGTTCGCGTGACCGCGGCACCAAGTTCTACGAATATGAACAGGGCGGGGTGCGGGAATACTGGCTGCTCGATCCTGTACGGAGACAGGCGGAGTTCCATGGGCTGGGGGCAGATGGTATCTATCGCTTCCTGGAGGTGGATCGTAATGGCATTGCAGCCTAGTGCTCCAAGGTTTGTGGATCAACGTGGCGTGGTTATGGCAAGAACCGTTACCACCACTGTTACATATCCTGCGCGAGTGGGGCCTGGTGTAGGTGCGACAAGCACATCGTGGACACGTGCTCAACCTGGCCAGTACCTCCGGGGTCTTCCACACTTTTGGTGCACCCGAGGTGAGCTACCGCGCTCATAGTATGGCCCTGCCCATCATTACTGAACTGAAGCTGCCTCGACGGAGGCGACACTTTGGCACAGATAACCACAGCTCTCGACATACCATAGACGGACAACGCACTGGTCGCGTCAAGGTAAGCCCGAAACCTTGGGAGGGAGAGCAAATCTCATGAAATTGGTAGTGTCATAGCAACGCCCTCTCTCTTATTTTAGGTCCACAATAGACAAGGGAACAACGACAAAGAAGATGCAGTAGGAAGTAGGGCCTGGATCACCGCGGGGCTTTCCTGTGTATGCCAATCAGGCAAGGTGAAGCATGCCACGCTATCACGGCGATCGATCGTGATCTTCCACCGGAAATCCCGCTCATTCATCGTGACCAAGGTCGAGTAGAGGAAATTTACACGACATGTCCCACCACCAGTCGGTGTCCTCCCGCGCCAGCGCTCACCCCACACCGGCCTGCCAGCTGCCAGCCAGCTCTGCGGGCAGCTGGCCTGCACTGCCGGGCACGGCTAGGACGGCAGTCTGGGGACGGGCCGTTGGGGCTGCTGCTGGGGCTGCCTGGGGAGGATGGCCGCGCTAAGGCTGATGCAAATGCGATGAGCGCCGCTGAGAAGCGCCTTTCGACGGCGAGCCTGGAATGCTGTCGGTTCGTCGTCGATTCGAGACGCAGAGCTGACGAGCATCCGTAAGGGGGACAGGGCGAGGATTGCACACTTCAAGCTGGCGGCGGATCCGCCGCCTAGCGCGCCAGCTCGACAAACCGTGTTTGCGTGGGACTTTTGAAGCCTGTCAGGTTCCTTCCAGGGGCCGACGTGCGCCCGCTGCTGCGCTTTTCCCTGCCATGCCTTTCCTCATTCCCATCGATGTCACAATCGTGATCCCTTTGGCGCTATCGCTGACGCTGTGCCGCTGCCCATGATCGCCTCGCTTCCTTGTCTGTTTGATCGGTATTTTCAAAGATCAACTTATTGTCATAAGTCTGATGAGGACGCCAAAGGGCGTTTGGAGCAGCCCCGGCGCCTTCCTCTTGGGAAGGGCTTGACAAGCACATTTTTTTCAACCTATACTTTACAAGTATTAAATATAGGTTAAGTGGTCGCCTAGATGACCTCACTCCTATGGCAGGTAGCAAATCTGAGAGAGGTGCGACATGGGTACGGAAGCAGAGGTTCCACCTACCGAGAACACTGATGACGACATGGATGGATGCGATTGTTCTGTTGAAGAGGCAGGTGAAACGCTGGATGAAGATCTCCCTGCCGCCGTCGGAGGAGTAGACTAACATGGCATTTGCATTGACGTGGTTACCCACCGTGTTGAAAAACGCCCGTCTCAAAGTCGCCGAGGAGCCCGGTTGGCCCAATCGCGGTCACGGAGATGTCGGCACGATCAAAGGCGTGATGTGTCACCATACGGCCGGAGCAAAGACCGGCAATATGCCCAGTCTGGGCTTCGTCAGGCAAGGGAGTGACAAACTGCGCGGGCCGCTTGCACAACTTTGCTTGGGACGGGACGGAACCTTCTACGTGGTTGCGGCTGGTAAGGCCTTCCACGCGGGACCAGGCAGATGGCAAGGCCTGACGACGGGCAACAGCAGTTTTATAGGTATAGAGGCAGAAAATACCGGTAGTATTAATGATCCGTGGCCGGCAGTACAAATGGACGCCTACCGTCGCGGGGTCGCGGCGATTTTGCGGCACATTGGGCAAGACCAAAGCATGTGCTGTGGGCACAAGGAATATCGCTTGCCCCCTGGCTTCAAGAACGATCCGACCTTCGACATGGATCAGTTCCGTCGAGATGTCGCGGCGATCCTGAGCGGTACAGCCCCCATTCTGCCACCGATCCCGAAGGTCGATTCCCAGGCCCGGCCGACTCTCCGCCGCGGTTCTGAGGGCAATCTGGTCAAGGAGGTTCAGAAAAACGTCGGCTTTGTTGGCGATACAGTCGATGGCGACTTCGGTCCTTTGACAGAGGCCGCAGTGCGCCGTTTCCAGCGTGCTCAAGGCTTGGTTCCGGACGGCATTGTCGGACCCAAAACCTGGGTTGCGCTGGATGGAGTCGCGGCGCCAGGCTAGGACTGCTGCGCCATGAGAGGTCGGTGCTGCCGGTCCTCACAATCGCTGTAACGACCTGGCACAGGATATTGCTGTCATACTGTGCCAGGTGCTCCGGTAGGGGGCTGAGTACGAAACGTGCACAATTTCAGATGAGATCTGCAATGCCTTGATGCATTGCCTCCTAGTGCCCCTTCAAGCCTTAATTTTTGGGTAGAGCCGCTTCAGTTGCACACGAGCATCTCCGATACGGCACTGCCAGTCGACCCCGCGTTGTTTGGCATGCGTTTTGTCGGACCACACTGCGATGGCCGTGTGCAGGGCGATCCTTGCACCGCTCCGGCGGTCGCACAGACCTTGGCTGGTCCGGCAACGCAGTGCGCATGCGGCACCATGCAGCCACCTGCCGTGTTGCGGGGTGGAGCGGAAGTGGATGCGTTGGATGTCCGCGCGCGCACGGTCCGGTGCGAACGCTTCATAAACCGCGCCTTGGGTGTGCGTGTTGCGAGGGTCGCACACGCGTGTCACCTGCGCGCAAGCAGCAGAGCGGGTGTCCAACAGCTG
>SXND01000019.1 GCA_005777235.1 Pseudomonadota bacterium | reverse complement strand
CCTGCTGCTCGCCTGTTTCGTTTCCATAACGCCATGGTCTATCATCTTGCATCACCAGGCAACCCTGTTGCTCCTCCGGAGCACGCGGCCTTTCCTCGCCGGCCTGAACGCCGGAGCCCCCAGGCCGCAAAACCTTGGTGGGTGCCGTCCCTGGAGACGGTCACGTTCTTGATCATACCCTCGATGGGGCGACTATCCCAGAACTCAACCCAGCCGATCATGGGCAGATAGACCTGGCGTCCATCCAGTTTGACGCCCTGCGGATAGCGGAAGCTATCGGCCAAAAACTTCTTGCGATAGCGTGGGGGTGCAGTACGACCAGCGAAGAGATTGGTGTAGGCACGTTCCAAATCCTTCACGCCTTGCTGGAGGACCTGGGAATGCACCTCTTGAAGCCAGCCGTATTCCTCGCTCTGCTTCCACCAGGCCACCAACTCACGGAAGCCACCCATGAGACGTTGCGCGACCTATTCGCCCGCCTCTGCCAGGAGTTCGAGGCCCGCCTGGTCGAAGCCAACGGAGAGGATGACCACGTGCATTTGCTCGTGGAATACCCGCCAAAAGTGGCGCTCTCCAAACTGGTCAATAGCCTCACAGGCGTCTCCTCGCGTCGTCTCAGGCAACAGCATCCAGAGATTGCCGCGCGGTATTACAAGGGCGCGCTGTGGTCATCGAGTTACTTTGCTGCCTCATGTGGCGGGGCACCACTCTCCATCATTAGGCAGTACGTCGAAGACCAAAGAAGAAACCTGTGAGCACTGTGCGCTCAGTGCCTTATATCTCCGGCCTGCACGCCGGAGCTTTACGGTACCTGTGGTAAGCGCCATCGCCCCTACGACTGAGGCGATGGACATCGAAGCCCCTCAACTGCCAGCGACCGTCCCCATCGCGTGTTGCCAGGCTTGCTCCAAGGCACGGCGCACGAACACGCCAGCCATAGCACGTTTATACGACGCCGACCCACGCGTATCGTTGAGCGGATCGGTCTGTTGTTGGGCCACAGCGCTCGCCTCACGCAGCAAGGCTGTGGAGAGCGCTTGCCCTTGTACCAGCGCTTCGGCTTGTTGGGCCCGGAGCGGCGTGGAGCCCACGCTACCCAACGCGATACGACAGGTCTGACACGTGCCCGTGCTGGGATCAATCTGCACAGTCGCCGCCACGCCGACCGTGGCATAATCATCCGCCGTGCGGGGGAGAAATTTGAGGTGGACGCTCCCCGTATGTGGTGCGGGTATAGGCACGCGCAGCCCGGTCAATAACTCATCAGGGCGCAGCACGGTCTCATAATAATCCGTAAAAAAATCGACGAGAGGGACTTCACGACTGCCAGCCGTGGAGGTCATCTGCACCCGTGCATCGAAAGCCAACAGCGTCACGGGCGGATCCTGGTTCGGATCAGCGTGCGCAATGGAGCCACCCACCGTGGCCACGTTACGAATGCGCACCGTCGCCACATGGCGATACGTCTCGGCCAGGACTGGCAGGCGTGCTTGCAGGAGGGGCGAGAGTTCCGCACCGCGATGGGTCAGGAGCGCGCCGAGATGCACGGAACCGTCCGCCTCACGCACCGCCGCCAGGCCAGGAAGGCGGTGTAGGCTGATCAACGCCTCAGGCACCACGAGGCGCTGCTTCATCATAATGACCAGGGCCGTACCACCGGCCATGAGCTTGGCACTGTCGCCATACTGCTGCAACAGCGTCAACAGTTCGTCCTGGGTGTCGGGCGTGTAATAGTGGAAGGGATTCATGCCACGCTCTCCCCACGCAGTTGCGCTGCCGCCGCCTGAATAGACTCGATGATCTTGTAATACCCCGTGCAGCGGCACAGATTCCCCATCATCCACTCCTTGATATCATCCTCGCTCGGCCGCGGATGCGCCTCCAGTAGGGCCGTCGCCGCGGTTACCATGCCGGGCGTGCAGATACCGCACTGAAAGCCACCATGGTCGATGAAGGCTTGCTGCACGGGGCTGAGGGTGCCATCGGCTTGCGCTAAACCTTCGACGGTGCGCAGCTCGCGGCCATCGGCCAAGATTGCCAGTGTGAGGCAGGAGCTAATCATCTCGTCATCGATCAGAACCGTGCACGCGCCGCACACGCCGACGCTGCAACCTTCCTTGGTACCGGTGAGCCCAAGATCGTAACGCAGGCAGTCGATCAGCAGGCGCTGCACCGGCACCTCTAGCGTATGTTCCTTGCCGTTCACCCGCAGGGTGATACTCCGGGTCATGCGACGCTCCTCTCTGGTGGGCGAGAGCCATGTTACTTCAGGGGCAGTCGTACGTTGCTCCCACATCACATCTATGCAAAGTATCTGGTCATCCGAGATAACAGTTGACGTCCTCCCCGCCCTCAAGGACGGGGATTCCCTTCCTTGGCGTCGCACGTCCGCTACGGAACGCGAGAATGTTGCGTGCCGCGTTGACATCGCGCTCATGCGTGACGCCGCAGCAGGGGCATACCCACGTTCTTACCCCCAGGCCACGCAGTCCACTCGGGCCAGAGCGTGCGCCACAGGCCGAGCACGTGACACTGGAGAATCGTTCGTGGCCGTCAACACAGACACCAGCAAGCCGCTTGGCTTTGTACGGCAACTGGCTTCTGACGATGCGCCAGGCGGCGTCATACGTTGACTTGGCAAATCGGGTCTTGATGAGTGTGGTACTGGACACATCGCCTATCACGATCACCTGGGCACGCCGGGCAATGGCGGTGGTGGCTTTGTGCGTCCAATCCTTGCGGACATTGGCAATCCTGGCATGTATCGCCTTGACGCGCCGCGTCTTGTGCGCCCGTTGGGCCATGGCCAGCGCCTCTTCGTAGTGACGCGTCAGGTTGGCACGCGAGTATTGGACGCCATCAGAGCAGGCGATGTGGTTTTTCAACCCCAGGTCGATACCGAGGTCAAGATGTCCAACCGGCTCAGCCGCGTCAGCCACGTCGCATTGCAGAGTGATGTACCAGCGCCCGCAAGCATCCTGCGTGAAGCTGCCCGTCTTCACCACCCCAGCCATCGGACGGGAGAGCCACAGGCGGAACCGATGTCCGCAGTACGTCACCGTGTCGTCTTGCAGGCGGATGTACGCGGCCTTGAAGGGAATCCACCCGAGCGAGCGCTTGCGGCTGCACCACTTGAGCTTGATCTTCTTGAACTGTGTACGACGCGTGACATATTCGGTGCACACTTGCTGAATCGTATCGGCGCTCAGCCGCAAGTCTTTGGAGGTGCCAGCAGTCAGCTTGTGCAGATCGTAGGCCGTGAAAAAGGTCTGGTCTCTGCGGAAGGCCAACAGGCTCACTTCGTTGCAGTAATTCCAGACGTAGTTGACCGCACCAGCCATACGGAGCAGGTGCGTCCTGGAGGAGGCATCTTTGATGCGGAAACGATACGTCAGGATGGACACTATTGGACGCCTTTCCGCTGGGCTTGCTCGCGGAGAATAATTTCGAGGACCGCGGTCATGCTCATACCTGACTGCGTCGCGAGGGCTCGCAAGAGGCGCTTGGCTTCGAACGTCAGACGCATGCTGCTAGCCTGTGTGGTTTCCATGACGCAATTGTACATCATCGTAGATTGCAATGCAGTTCTATTGCTCCTGAGGAGCAAGCGGACTTTCCTCTCTTGGTGGTCGTGGCGTTCATATAGCGTACAATCACCATGATGAGGGTCATGCATTACGT
Organism: Pseudomonadota bacterium; assembly: GCA_005777235.1. Lineage (GTDB taxonomy): Bacteria > Tectomicrobia > Entotheonellia > Entotheonellales > Entotheonellaceae > SXND01. Next base: position 34,560 of record SXND01000019.1, on the reverse strand, counting down.
GTTCGCACTCTGCCACAAGGCCCGCTTCATTGTCAAGCATACCGGCATAAACGGATGGCGCCGTGTTATCGACGGCGTGCCTCGGTCACGACTGTCTCGTACACCTGTTGCAAAGACGCCGCCATCGTGTCCACGCTGAACAGCGTCTGCACGCGGGTCCGGGCCTGCTGGATGATGCGCTCGCGTACGGTGTGCTCGGCGGTGACGCTACGCACCGCCTGGGCCAGGTCTGCCGCCGAGCGACTCTGGAGCAGCCTCCCATGCCTCCCGTCCTCAATGATTTCGCTGAGACCGCCGACGTCCAGAGCCACCACGGGAATGCCGTACCACATGGCTTCCAGCGGCACCAGCGGCAAGCCCTCCCAACGCGACGTCATGACCAGAGCGCTCAGACTGGGCAAGACGTCTAGGGTGTCGCGATGCGTTAAGGGGCCGAGCAGGCGCACCCGCGCCTCCAAGCCGCGCCGTGCGATGTCGGCAGCGACCGCGGCGGCGAGTGCACCACCGCCGATCATGGTGGCCGTGTAGCCCGGCAGATGGGACATCATCTCGACAAACAGGCCAGGGTCTTTTTGATATTCTAGACGCCCGATGAAGCCGAGATGGCCGGCGGGGGGAGATGGTATGGAGCGTGGGAGTGTGGGCAGTTCGATACCATTGTAAATCACCGCGCTCTGTTGCCTGGGGCCTAGCAGCCTGTACGCCTGGGCAATCTGCGCATCGTGGTGCGACACAAAGATAGTCCGCGAGGCTCGCCTGATGACCACACGCTCCGAGACGATGGCCAGGCGGCGCATGAGCGGTGACTTGTGCAGAAAGTGAAAGCCGTGCACGGTGTAGATGGTCGGCAGCCCTGTCGCGGCGAGGGTGGTCCACAGCCCGGCCCGACCGCCGTGTATATGGATGAGCTGGGGTGCGCACTGTGTGATCAGAGAGCGTAATTGCCGTGGGAGCGTGGGGTTGAGCCGGTGACGGAAAAAATCCACGCCTATGGCCTGGATGCCACGTGCCTGGACTTCACGTAAGAGATAGGAATCACTCTGGGTGATCACGCCGCAGGTGTAGGTGTGAGTCAGGCTGTCTAGGACGTGCAGGACATGCGTGGTGCCACCGCCAGGATTGCCGTCCGCGATGATGTGGAGGACACGCATGTGTGTCTTCACTCTGTGGCGCATACGATCAAGCAAAGCATCGTGCCACCACAAAAAAAGCGGAGGTCTCCTCCCGGAAACCCCCGCCAGCCAAACTTAGTGCGTTACACAAACCACCATTATAGGCCTATAATGTCGAATCATTATTGACCACGTAGGCAGTGTTTCCTGCGTTACGCACAGCGTGGTCTGCGGCACTACTCAGAGGTGTCGCACCATCTGTTGCCTTTGCGAACGGCGGCACAATAACTCCGTTTACTAGGTCTCCTAGGGCTATGAAATCGCCCGCAATCACTCTGGGCACGCCTACCGCTATTTCACGGAAGGTACAGTGCTCCGTAGGCGATGCCGCCGGACCGGGAATCAGCTGTACCGTGACCGCCCGGTCACCCGGCACGAAGTCGGTGTCGGTGGGAAATACCAGGCCACCATTGTCGAAGGTACAGTGTGTTAAGCCGCCCCTGGTCGTCACATCCACCGAAGTTCGAACGATCGACCCTAAGCGCTGGGTGAATGTCAACACGACAGTCGAATCAAAAGTGATGCCATCCACGTTCGCTGTTGCCGAACTCAATTGCGGCGCCGGCGCTGCCGGCAGAGTAGCCAGCGCGCTCGTCACAATAAAGGCACCAGCGTTAAAGATGAGCGCATCGCGAGCGGCGTTGATGGTATTCCCAGCGCGATCCTTGACCGTCGCGGGGATCTTGAGCACGTCACTGCCAGCGGTGCCATCACCAGCCAGACGTGCCGTCTTACAGGCAGCCTCCGCGTCTGCGATCTCGCTCAGGGTGACACTCGAAGCCCCCTCCACGAAATCCGGAGTCTGCTCATACGAACCTGAACAAACAACCCCTGCCACCGTCAAGGTAAAGGCAAAGGGTGCGGCAAGAGGTTCGCTAAAGTTAATGGTGATGGTCCCAGCCGTGGTCGCAGTGCCATCCGTCTTGGTGGCCGACAGGAGCTGCGGCTGCGTGATGTCCGCCAGTTTATTCTGCGCGAGCGTGGGGTCGACAGGCCGATTGTTATTCTCAGCGATGTCTTGTACACCCGTAATCTCGACGTAGTCTCCTGCCCGGATATCGACTGGTCCGCCTGTGGTGACCGGTGCAATGCGCAGCCACACATAGGCATTACCAAAGTCGTTACCCTTAATGGTATCGTCGCTCCGGTCCACATTGCTACCAGTGTCGAGCACACCATTGCCATTACTGTCCTCAATTGGCTGCAGGATCCCATCACCATTCGTGTCCTCATCATACGTGGCGGACACAATGTTGATGGCTTGCAGACGACTTGGAGTCCCGGTGGTGCTATCCTTGAGTACATACTTCGCCGCACAGTCCGCTACCGTAGTACAAGTGGCCGACGCGGCTCGGAGAGGCTCGGAGAGACCGATCAGGATAGTATCTGGGGCGCCATCGGGGCCGAACGTCGTACCGCTGAAGAGATCCTGGATGACCTGTCCACGCCAGGAAGTTGCGGTGGGGTTGGCTGCTGCAGCGGTCGCGCAGGGTGCGCCAACCGAACAGGTCACCAGACCGGTGGAGCCGGCAGGAAGGACGGCAGGAGCGGCACCATTCGTCTGCGGTCCAGAGTTGTCTCGGATATTCACTGGGCTACTCAGAGAACCCGCGATGGCATTGGAATTTAACGTGGCAACGGCAATGCGCACCTGTGATCCATCCACACCGAAACGATCTGAGAGATCCGGGGACGTGTCCGCTGAATCGACCCTACCACCCGAGGGAGCTGCCACCCCGAAGGCCGCCGAGACGTCGTCGCCTAAATCACGGACGAACGATTCCACGACACGCCGTGCGGCATTCTCAAAACCTGGGGAGACACGGGGAGTCCGATTCGTTACCGAAGCAGGCAGTAGGCTTCCCGCCGTACCAGCGGGGGCGGCCGGATTGATACCCACAGCGCCTGGAAGGTTCAACGCATCAGCAAAACTCCAGGACCGACTGAGCAACGTGGTCACTGGGTCATTACTTGGCGCTGTACGTGCGATGAGCTGCCACTCGCCGCTGTTCAGAGACATAAACACTTCATACCCACGCGCATCAGCCCGGGCATCCCACTGGACAGTCGCGGTTGATTGGTTAAAGTCAGCCGAATTGGCCGCCAAGCGCACATTCGCCGGACCGTCCAACACGCCAGGGCCACCGTTCGTGGTGAACAGTAAGGTCGTTGGCGTAGGAACGCCTTCGCCAAACACCTCGCCAGTTGGGCTGGGAAGAGTCGTTCCAAGAACGTTCAAAGGAATCAGACGGCAACACGAATTGCCAGCCACATCAGCGAGCGCACTGCCAGAGGGGACGGCTGCACCGGCAGGCCCTGCCACAAAGACCCCATAGGTCAATCCTGCTTGCCAATCACGCACTGGCGTGATGGTGAGGACATTACCGCTGGCAGGAGTCGTGGGGCATGTTGCGCCAGTACTTGTGCTCCAGACCCCGTTGGCTTGGACAGTCGCATCGTTCCCGGTGATACCCGGAGGAGGAATAGGCCGTCCTTTGAAATCCACCGTCGCCACGGTCACCTTCGTGAAGCTATTATCAGCCTGCATACATTCACTGAAAGTCAGGATGATCGGCCGTTTGGGAACGCCAGCAGACGTCACATCAATGTCGGCACCATCAGCGGGATTCGCACTGGCCACGTACGGTGGGGTCGAATCGACGCCAGGCACCGCAGGCGCCAGGAGCAGTTCGCCGGTGCCTGGCGTACCGAGCAGAGGCTGCGTCACGTCAATAAACGCCGCAGTCGGTGGGACAAGCGTCACCAGAGCATCGGCGCGGGAAGCAAACGGGCCAGTACCGGCGGTGAGCGTACCACTGGAGATATACCCTGCCACTGCTGCTTCGACGTTGTACAAATGCAACGCGGGCACACGGCGGAACGTAAAGAAGCCATTACTGTCCGTCGTGACCGGAGCCTGCTGCAGCGACAACCGAATGCCAGTGGAGGCTCCCGGGCCAGGTACACCTGGACGAGGTGCAGGCGTCACCGGAGCGGCAGCGGTGATAGAGCCATCAAGCAGCGCGACTGTGGCGCCGCCAATCGGACGACCATTCTGGGCATCAAGCACCCGACCCTGAATCGTCTCAGTCAAGCGACCAACAATGAAATTCAGATTGGTGGTGAGACCGTTGACCGGCGTACTGGCACCTGAGCCAGCTTCTGTGACGTCACAGGCGGCGCCTCCCCACTAGGGCTGCTGCTTCGCCTCCCCCTAGGGCTGCTGCTGCTGCACAGAGCAGCGCATTATTGCCATCCTGGAAAGCCCCGAATCCGACTACGACGTCGGCAAACGCTTGTCCTGGATAGGGCTCCGTGCCAGCTGGCAGCAGGGCATTGGCCCCTCGGAAGTCGACGGTCAGCGTATAGAGACTGAGTTCCCCAAACTGCACGACACCATCAGGCCCTATCCCAACCGTCCCATCGCTCCAGGCCGACGCTGGAACGTTGGTAAAGGAATACTGTCCGCTCGCCCCAGTCGTGACGGTCGACACGCCACTGGCCCCAGGAATAGACAGACTCACCTGTGCACCAACGACGGCAAATCCCGTTACCGCGTCACGTACGACCCCCTGGACGTTGCCTACCGGCACAAACGCATCGGGCGTCGGATTGGTGACCGTTGAAGGCCCTGTTGTGGTGGTATCTCCCTGGATCGTGCCACCCGGCGTCTGCGTTGGCTGACTTGCCGTTGGCCCGCTGGCCGTCTGGCCCGACCCATTTGTCCCGCTGCCCCCCTGACTGCATCCTGCAATCAGGAACGCGAGACATGCTCCCGTGAGCACACTCCGTACTGTTTTCCGCATACTTTCTCCCATGTACCTCTCTCCTTGATGAGGATTTGTACGCCATCGAATGGCCAGAACCCCTCACATCGCTACCGAGAGTTATCGCCTTTTCCATGCTGAGCGTTCTAGACTATTTGCCCAGACGCCCTGCTTTTCCACCCGAGTGTCTTCTCTTCCTGAGGCAGTCCCGCAACGGGTCTTCCCCTGCTGACTTTTTGCTCTGTCACCTCCTTCCCTCACATAGCTTCCTACTCACACTTTATCTTTCCGCATCACCTGCGTGTTGCTGCCTCACAAACCAAAATCTTCCACACAATGGTTGGAAATAATGCAACCACCCTAACCCTTTGTCAAGTAAAAATTTTGTCTGCGCGTGTTCGCATATCACATACTGTCAACGACCACCATGCCCCTCACGACCCACACCGGGACAGCCATCCCGTCACCCTGCCCCGAAACGCACACCAGTGATAATACATTCTCGGCCCCTGCGCAAGGCTAAGATGCAAGAGACTGCCAGCGAGCGGGCGCAAAAGATGATACATGACATACCATAGTGGGAAGCGGTGCTTCCTCCACACCCGTCCTATGCCCGCTCCGTACCGATAGGCACGCTCTGCATGCGGCACTGGATTCGGGTGCTGCACTTGGAGCGTCGGATCATAATAGAGCGTCAATCCTGCTTTGAGCGCACGGACAGGGTAGTCAATATCTTCCCCACCCTCCCACGGCGTTCCGGCTCCCAAGCCGAGCGTCTCATCAAAATCTCCGACAGTTTCTACAGTTTTTCTGTCAAAAAACATCGTGTAGGAGCAGGCCCGTCGCCAGACGTTCGCCATAGTCACTGGCCCGGCGATCGGATCAAAACGGGCATTGCCACTGCTCCCCCCCTGTGGAGCGACGCTGCGTCCTGTGAGCCCCCCCAGACGGCGCTGCGTCTGCCACAGGCTGACGACCTGGGCCAGCAGCTGAGGCGGATACCAACAATCGTCGTCAGGAAAAGCCACGATGTCCCCACAAAGGTGCCGCAAGCCAACGTTACGCGCTTTGGAGAGACCGCGTGGGGCCCGCAGATGCCGCAGCGCGAAGCGTTCGACATAGGGGGCTAGCACCGGGACAAGGCGATCATCGCCATTTTGATCCACGACGATGAGCTCAAAGTTGGTATGGGTTTGGGCAGCGAGGGCCGCTAAAAAACGTGCCAACTCGGTGGTCCTGTCCACGGTGGCTACCACGAGCGAGAACCGCATGACACCTCACCCTCGCTGTCCGGGACGTCGGACGAGCCGTGTACATCTCGCCATACGAAGAGCCTCTCTCGGCAGGGGCGACCGGCCGGTCGCCCCAACAACGCCGACTAGATGTCCGTTTCATAAATGCACGACCAGTTCTCCAGGGTTTGCCCTGGGAGCGCCACGCGCCAGCGTGGCTTCCGGAGCCGGGCTGGAGTCCGGCGTTCCCAGGGGGTACTGACGCAGGACTGACGAAATGGACATCTCGGAGACGCTTTCAGCGCAGTAACGTCCGTTTCACCACCTCTTTCACAAGTCTGAGCCATAGCATATCACGACTCAGGCCAGCGCGATAGTAGGGTAATAAAAGATGCTTGGCCGTAAAGTAGAGCCGCGTGCGCCAGGTGTGGGCCGACATCTGGTGCTGCTCGTGTTCCCACCATAGGGCGTCAGCCGCTACAGAGCGTTGCAGAGACTCCACGGCCTGCTGGACGCACAGCCGACTCGTCCTGCCACTCGGCACCGGACGTGGCTCGACCTCATGCCGGCGTCTCGCTTCCTCGAAGAGAACCAGCAGGCGTTCCGCCATGTGCTCCAGTCGAAAGCTCGCTTCCACGCGTGCCCGACCCTGCCGCCCCATCTGCTGCCGACGTGGCGGGTCGGCGAGTAACGCCGCGAGCACCGTGCCGTACTGCGCGACTTCTGTGACGGCATCAGTGCTCCGGGCGAGGAGGATGCCGCATTCCGGGGTCACGAGCTCGCGTTGCCCCCCGACGTCCGCCCCGACAATGGGCAGCCCGCAGGCCATGGCTTCGTAGATCGACAGAGCAATGCCTTCCCACTGCGAGGGGAGAAAGAACACGTCGGCTGCCGCCATGAGGCGACGCATGCGGGCCGTGGGGACAGCGCCAAGAAGGCGTACCTGCGTGCCAAGGCGCTGACGGCGTACAAACGTCTGCAGCCAGGCGAGATCTGGCCCATCACCAGCGACCAGGGCGACAAAATGGACCCTCTGGCGTGTCAGCCATCGCATAGTATCGGCAAAAATCTGCGGTTGTTTCTGCGCACACATCCGCCCAGCATAGAGCACGATGGGCGTGGCGTCGTTGACCGCGAGCTCTTGACGTAGGAGGAGCCGTTGCTGCGGGTCGGGACGCCAAGTGTCCGCATCGACGTTAATATAGCAGGTGTGGATACGCTGCGCCTCGGCGCCGTGCTGCGTCATCCAGCGTTGCAGATGTGCTGAGGCCACTATGTTGAGATCGAGCCGCCCCTGGTGCTCAATGGCCATCCGCGGATAGCCCCCCTGCTGCCAATGCTCTTCTTCAATATGGCAAAAGTCAGTGAAGGTGACGCCAGGGCACTGGGCGCGCAGGTAGGGTAACAGCTGGTAGCCCAGCTCACTATGTGACAGCATGACGACGTCCACTTGACGCGATTGGATAAGGTAATACAGAAAGCGCGGGTAATCCACCACACGTAAGAAGTGCGACAAGCGAAAAATGTCTGGTGTGTGGCGTGCAAAGAGCGGCATCCAGGAGTGGTCACCTTGCAAGGTCGTTGCCACTGTGACCTCCCAGCCACGGTGGGTCAGCTGCTCCAACACATCCAGGTTGAACTTGTCGGCCCCGCCTAGCGTCAGCCAGGGGACGAGCAGCAAGAGCCTGGGCTTGGTCTTGTGCAGGCGATTGGCCCAGGGCAACTCCTCCACGACGGTGGCCTGCGGCCCATGGGGAGGTGCGGCGGGTCGCGGGAATCCTCCCTGCCACAAATGGGGATACTGTTGGCGCAGGTGCATCTGGAAGGCGCGCTGGCGTGGGCCATGGTCCCAGTTCGTCCAGCGATCGTTATGGGTGGGCCGCCGTCGGTACCAGTCGAGATACTCGGGCACCGTGCCGCCCCAGTAGCCCCGGCTGGCACACCGCAGCCAGAACTCCCAATCTTCGAGGCCGGCGCGATTGGCCTCGTCATAGCCGCCAACCGCCTGCGGCACCGCCGCCCGCAGCAGGCTGGTCGGGGCAATGAGGTTCTCCGCGAGGAAGGCCGTTCCCTCATGAAAGCCCCGCTCCCACAAGTATTCCTGGGCGTCGAAACCGACCGTATAGCCTGTGACAAAATGCCACTCTGGATGCGATTCGAGACACCAGGCCCATTTTTCCAGCGCCGTAGACTCTAGGAGATCGTCGCTATCAAGCTGCGCCACATAGACGGTCTTGACCTGGCGGAAGCCTGTGTTGCGGGCCGCACTCAAACCCTGGTTGGTGGCGTGATCAATCACCTGGATACGCGGGTCGCTATGACGGTACGCATCAAGGACAGCCAGCGACTCCGGCTGGGTTGAGCCGTCATTGATGATCAGCCAATGCCATTGCTGGAGGGACTGCTGCAGCACGGAGCGCGCCGTGTCATGAAAGATCGGACCCGTGTTATAGAACGGCGTCACGATGGTGACACACGGTGGGGCAGACGTCTCGGTGCAGACGTAGTCAAAGCACGGGCGTTGGGGCGAACCTGGTATGCAGGTATAATCCGGGTGCAGCGGGTCAATCATGACACCTGTGTCCTACAAGGGCTTCTGTGAGCCCAGCTCGCACGTCAGGCGCTCACGACACCGCGTAGCGATGTGTCAGCGCCGAGTATGGCGGAAGAATAATCCGTCACGTAGGCGCCGGAGACGCTCCAACACTCTCCAGCTCACTGTGTGGTGTATTCTCTGAAGACGCTGCTCGTATGCCGCGGCGGTGTGTTGCCAGGCGTCCCGCTGTTCGGCTAACCAGGCCTTATCTTGCTCGAGCTCGCCGATCCACACCCGCTGCTCCTTGAGGACTTTCTCTCCTTCCTCCGCGCGCTGTCGCCAGTTGCGTTGCGTGTGCCACAGCTGCTCCGATTCTTCGAAAAGTCGCATGTATTCGATGGCCTGGGAGGCACATGCCCACCCCACCCCAACGCTGGGAGCGGATTGCGGTTGCGTCGTATGGGCCTGTATCGCCGCGTGCAGCAGCGTAGCCATGCGCTCCCCCATCTGCTCGAGGCGAAAGTGTGTCCGCACGCGCCTGCGACCCGCCTGCCCCATGGCCTGACGGCGCTGCGGATGCGCGAGGAGATCGGCTAAGACCGCGGCGTACTGTTCGGCTTCCGTGTGCACAGCGCTGCGTGCCAGCAGGAGACCACAGGCCGGCGTCACCAGTTCACGTTGTCCCCCGACATCAGCCCCGACAATGGGCAGGCCACAGGCCATGGCCTCATAGATCGACAGGGCAATGCCTTCCCACTGTGAGGGCAGGAAAAACACATCGGCGGCCATCATGTAGGCACGGACGCGCTCGTTCGCCACCGCACCGAGCAAACGGACCTGCTGTTGTAAGTGATATTGCTGGACAAAAGCCTGGAGCGCAGCAAAGTCTGGGCCATCCCCGGCCACGATAGCGACAAAATCCACACCTTTTTGTGTCAGCCAGTGCATCGTTTGTCCAAAGACCTGCGGCTGCTTCTGTGGACACAGCCGTGCGGCATAGAGAATGATCGGCACCTGCTCGTCGACCCCTAGGTCGTGCCGCACCGCCGCCCGCTGGGTAGCATCAGGGGACCAGGTGTGGGCGTCGATATTAATGTAGCAGGTAACAATACGCTGCACCTCAGCCCCACGCTGTCCCATCCAGTCCTTCAAATGCTGTGACGCGACGATGTTGCAGTCGAGCAAGGACTGATAGGCCACCGCCGCCCGCGGGTGGCCGCCATTCTTCCACTGTTCTTCTTCCATGTGACAAAAATCAACGAAGGCCACGTCTGGACATTGTGCCCGCAAGTGCGGTAACAAGAGATAGCCCAGTTCGCTGTTGGAGACGAGCACCACATCGATCTGACGCGACCGGATCAGGTAGACGAGAAAGCGCGGGTAGTCTACCAGGCGTAGAAAGTGCGGCAACAGAAAAATATCTGGCGTGTGCTGGGCAAAGAGCGGCAGCCAGGAGCAATCTCCTTGCAGGGTGGTCGCGATGGTCACCTCCCAGCCCCGTTGCGTGAGTTGCCCCAACATATCCAGATTAAACTTGTCGGCACCGCCCATGGTCAGCCAGGGCACGAGCAGGAGTAGGCGGGGCTTGTCTTTGCGCAGTGCGTTACAACAGGGCACTGCCTGCGGCAGTGTGGCGTACGGCCAGTGCGGCTGCACATGCGGCTCAGGGATGCCGTCGGTCCATAAACGTGGATACCGCTGGCGCATTTGCGCCAGGAACGCCGATTGGGCTGCGCTGCCCCAGTCGGCCCAGCGGTCATGGTGGCTGGGCCGTCGCCGATACCAGTCCAGATACTCCGGCACCGTGCCGCCGTAGTAGCCGTGACTGGCGCAGCGCAGCCAGAACTCCCAATCCTCGCAACCGTGGCGCCGCGTCTCGTCGTAGCCACTAACTTTCTGGTGGACACTGCTACGGACCATGCTCGTGGCATTGACGACATTCTCATCCAGAAAACCGCTGGGGCTATGAAAACCTTTGTGCCACAGATACTCCTGGGCTCCGAAGCCGACCGAGTAACCTTTGACGAAGGCGTATTCTGGGTAGGATTCCAGACACCAGTACCACTTCTCGATGGCGGTTGGCTCTAGGAGGTCATCGCTGTCTATCTGCACGACATAGGCCGTACGCGCGGCGCGGAAGCCGGTATTGCGTGCGGCACTTAAGCCCTGGTTCTTGTCGTGATCGAGCACGTGGATCCGCGGATCCCGCTGTCGGTACGCCTCGATAAGCGCCAGCGACGCGGGCTCGGTCGAGCCATCGTTGACGATGAGCCATTCCCATTGTTGGAAGGATTGGTGCAGGAGCGCGTGCGCGGTCTCGTGAAACACGGCCCCTGTGTTGTAAAAGGGCGTCACTACGGTGATGGCAGGTGGCACGGTACGATCAGCCAGGGTATAGGCAAACGTTGGGCGCTGGGATGAAGCTGGCGTATTGGCATAATCGGGGCTGCGCGGATTGATCACTGTGGTATCTCCTCAGGCCCCAGGCGCGGCGTTGCAGGGGTGGAAGAGAGCAGCCCATCCGCCCGCCAGGATGGGAGCAACCGGAGCCGCACTAGCAGCCGAAACCACCGCCGTGACTGCAACGTCTGCAGATAGCGCTGCTGGGTCTCTGCGGTGTGTTGCCAGACCTGGCAGTCTTGTGTGCGTTCTTCCGCGAGGGCCTGCCAGGTGGAACGCTGTTGCTCCAACCACGCCTTGGCACGTTCTAACTCACTATTCCAGGCTTGCTGTGTCTGGAGCTGCTGCTCGTAGGTGGTGGCGGTGTGTAGCCAGGCCTCCCACTGTTCCACGAGCCAGCCTTTGCCGTGTTCCAGCTCTGCCTCCAACCACGCCTTGGCACGTTCTAACTCACTATTCCAGGCTTGCTGTGTCTGGAGCTGCTGCTCGTAGGTGGTGGCGGTGTGTAGCCAGGCCTCCCACTGTTCCACGAGCCAGCCTTTGCCGTGTTCCAGCTCTGCCAGCCACGCGCGCTGCTTCTGAATCACCGTCTCTCCGGCTTCGGCTTTCTGTCGCCAGTCACGCTGCGTGTGCCACAATTGCTCGGATTCTGCGGCGAGCCGCGTATATTCGATGGCCTGCGTGGCTGCAGACTGGGCAGAAGCCAGATCGGGGATAACGCGTGGCTGGATGGCGTGAAAACGCCTAGCTTCGTGCAGCACCGTGAGGAGCCGCTGGCCTAGTTGCTCAAGACGAAACGCTGCCGCTACCCGCGCTCTGGCGGCCTGCCCTATGCGGTGGCGCTGCTGGGGTCGGGTGAGGAGCTCGGCGAGGCACTGAGCATACTGCACGGCTTCCTCCTCTTCCGTACTGCGTGGCAGTAAGACCCCACACTCTGGGGGCACGAGTTCGCGTTGCCCACCGACATCGGCCCCAACAACCGGCAGTCCACAGGCCATAGCCTCATACAGCACCAGCGCGATGCCTTCCCACTGCGAGGGCAGAAAAAACACGTCTACCGCCGTCATGAGGGCATGGATACGTTCGTTCGACACCGCGCCGAGGAAACGTATCTGCGTTGCGCAGCCCTGTTGCGTGCTCCAGGCGCGCAGCCACGCCAAGTCCGGGCCATCGCCTGCCACCACCGCCACAAAACGGAGGCCCAGGCGGGCGAGTCGCATGACCGTGTGGGCAAACACCCGCGGTTGTTTCTGGGCACAGATCCGCCCGGCGTATAAGATGATGGGCAGCGCATCGTCTACCGCAAGCTCCCGGCGCACCTGGGCGCGCCGCTTGGGTTCTGGGGCCCAATGCGCGACGTCCACATTGGTATAACACACGCGCAGTCGTTGCGCGTCAGCCCCGCGCTGCTGCATCCACGCTTGCAAATGTGCGGAGGAGACGAGGCTGAGATCCAGCAGATGCTGCGCAGCCACCGCGGCCCGCGGATACCCGCCGTTTTTCCACGCGGTTTCTTCCATATGGCAAAAATCGACCAGCGTGACCTCTGGACAATAGGCCCGCAGGTAGGGCAGCAGTAGATACCCCAGCTCGCTGTTGGACACCAGCACGACGTCAATCTGACGCGACTGGATCAGATACCGCAGAAAACGCGGATAGTCCACCAGACGTAAGAAGTGCGGGAGAAGGAAAATATCGGGCGTGACACGGGCAAAGCGCGGGAACCAGGCGTCGTCTCCTGGGAGGGTCGTGGCAATGCTGACCTCCCAACCGTGCTGCGTGAGCTGCTCGAGCACATCCAGATTAAATTTGTCGGCGCCGCCCATGGTGAGCCAGGGCAGCAGTAGAAGCAGACGGGGTTTGACTTTCGACAAGCTGTTGCCACAGGGCGACGCTTCTGGCAGCGTGGCATACGACACGTGTGGCGGTGGCTGTATCGCCGGGAACCCCTCTTGCCACAAGTGGGGGTATCGGGAACGCAGATGCTCCTGGAACCTCTGCTGGCGTTCTTGCCCGTCCCAGTCCTGCCAGCGGTCCTGGTGCGTGGGACGCCGGCGATACCAGTCAAGATACTCGGGGACCGTGCCGCCCCAGTATCCCATATTGGCACAATGTAACCAAAAGTCCCAGTCTTCCAGACCGGCACGATTGGCCTCGTCATAGCCACCTATGGCACGACACACCGAGGTGCGGATCATGCTCGTTAGCGTCACCACATTTTCTTTGAGGAAAGCACGGCCAGAATGAAAGCCGTTATGCCATAAATAGTTCTGGGCTCCAAAACCTACAGTAAAGCCCTTCACGAAGGCATATTCACTATGGGATTCAAGAAACCACAGCCATTTCTCGACTGCGGTGGGCTCGAGTAAATCATCACTATCAAGCTGGACGATATAGGGAGACTGCGCGTGGCGAAACCCCGTATTCCGTGCGGCGCTGGCACCCTGGTTCGTGCGGTGGTCCACGACATGAATGCGAGGATCTTTCTGCCGGTACGCTGCCAGCGTGCTGAGTGCTTCACCGTCCGTCGAGCCATCATTAACAATGTACCACTCCCATTGCTGAAACGATTGGTGCAGGAGTGTAGCGGCTGTCTCATGGAAGAGTGCGCCAGTGTTATAAAAAGGCGTGACAACGGTGACGTACGGTCGCTCTGCGGACTCAGCGAGGGTATACGAAAAACAGGGGCGTTGTGGTGCGACGGGCGTCAGTGTGTAATCAGGGTTCCGGGGGTCAATCATCGTCGCTGTATCTCACCATGGCCGAGATGAAGCACTGTGGCTTTGCCCTGCAAGCGAGGGAACGTGAGCCGATAATCAGGCTACTGGAGCGTCAGCCTGGTGCTCACTGGCGTAGCCAGAACGCCAGGTGCTGCCGGAAGCGCTCATAGAGGCGCCAGCGCCGGGTATCCCGTGGACACAAGCCGTTGCGCCAGCGCCGCAGGCGTTCTAACGTCCGCCAGCCCAGGGTGTGCTGGATGGTCTGCAGCCAGGCTTCCAGTTCTTGCGTGCGCGTGTGCTGCGTCTGCGCGCCCTCACGCGCTCTCCATAACGCCTCAGCTCCGGCATAGAGTCGTGTGTATTCAATGGCTTGAGCCGCGCACGCTGTGGCAAGTCCTGTACTCGGGACAGGACGTGGGTCTGTCACATGCGACTGCATGGCCTCCTGGAATAACTCCACGAGATGTGCGCCCATCTGCTCAATGCTGAAATGGGTACGCACACGTACACGCCCAGCCTGGCCCATGGTGTGGCGCCGCTGCGGCTGTGCCAGAAGTTCCATGAGGACGTCAGCGTACTGCGCGGCCTCCGTCTCAGCCTCGCTCCGTGCCAGGAGGATGCCGCACTCCGGCGTCACGAGTTCCCGTTGCCCGCCGACGTCGGTACCAACGACCGGCAGCCCACAGGCCATAGCTTCATAGATCGACAGGGCAATGCCTTCCCACTGCGAGGGTAAGAAAAAGATATCGGCCGCAGTCAGCAAGGCCCGGACGCGTTCATTGGGCACGGCCCCGAGCAAGCGCACGCGCTCTTCGAGCTGATGCTCCTGCACAAAGGTACGCACCCAGTCAAACTCTGAGCCATCCCCAACGACATACAGCACAAACTGTGCGGTCTTGCGGGCCAGTTGTCGCGCCGTGTAGGCGAGGACGGCTGGCGCTTTATCCGCCGAGAGCCGCGTCACCACGAGGATGAGCGGCAGCGTCTCTGGCACCCCGAGTTCCTGGCGCACCAGCGCCCGCCGCTGGGGATCAGGACGCCACAGCTGCGCGTCGATATTAATGTAGCAGACGCGGATACGCTGGGGGTCCGCCTCCTGCGCGACCATCCACTGCCGGAGATGCTCCGAGGCCACGAAGTTGCGGTCGAGCATTTCCTGATACAGCACCCCCATGCGTGGATACCCACCGTTCTTCCAGCTCTCGTGCTCGGCATGACAGAAATCCGTGAACGTGACTGCTGGACAGTAAGCCCGCAAATAAGGCAGCAGCAGATACCCTAACTCACTGTGGGCAATCATCACCACGTCAATGTCACGCGAGTGAATAAGATAGCGCAAAAAACGGGGATAGTCTACCAGACGCAGGAAATGATGCAAGATAAAAATGTCGGGCGTGAAGCGCGCACACTGCGGCAGCCAGGTGTGATCGCCCTGCAGGGTGGTCGCGATCGAGACTTCCCAGCCCAGCGTGGTCAACTGTTCGAGCACATCCAGGTTAAACTTGTCCGCCCCCCCGATGGTCAGCCACGGCACAATCAACAACACACGGGGTTTGCGCTTCTGTAAGCGATTCGTATACGGAAGATACTGGGGCACGCTGGCGTTTTCGGGATGCCAAGCCACCTGCACCGCGGGAAACGCCCCCTGCCACAGCCGAGGGTACCGCTGCCGTAATTGCTCGCGAAAGGCTTGCCAGCGGCCTGTCTGATCGAGATTGGCCCAACGGTCGCTCGGGGTAGCGCGGCAGCGATACCAGGCATGGTATTCCGGCACGGTGCCCCCCCACTGACCGACGCTGGCACAGCGTAACCAGAAGTCCCAGTCTTCCCCTCCCGCGCGGATGCTCTCGTCATACCCCCCAGCTCGTTGATGGGCGGACGTACGGATCATGCTCTTATTATCAATTTGATTGGCTTCCAGCGAGGCAGCGCCATCGTGAAAACCGTGCGGCCACAGGTAGGTCTTGCCCTCAAAGCCGATGGAATACCCGCTCACGAAGGCAAATTCAGGATACGATTCGAGAAACCAGGCCCACTTTTCCACTGCCGTGGGCTCTAAGAGATCATCACTGTCGAGCTGCACCACGTACGGGGTGCGGGCGGCGCGAAAGCCCGTGTTGCGGGCCGCGCTGAGCCCGCGGTTGGTGGGGTGGTCAATCACCCGGATACGCGGATCGTGCTGGCGATAGCGCTCAAGGAGCGCCAGCGCCGTAGGGTCCGTTGAGCCATCATTAATGATGCACCACTCCCACTGTTGCAAGGATTGCTGGAGGATCGAGCGGGCCGTCTCCTCAAACACGGCACCCGTATTGTAGAACGGGGTGATGATCGTCACGCCCGGGGCTGCGCTGGGATCCTGCGGTCCATAGGCAAAGTGCGGACGCTGGGGTGAGGTGGGCGTATTGCTGTAGTCAGGCGCGTGCGGATCAATCATGTGTGCGTCCCCTGGTTGGCGTGGGATGCCCCATGGGAGTGTCGCAGGAGCCCGAGACGTACGCCGAGACGCACCCAGGCGCGTTGGTGCAGAGCGGACAACTGGGCCTCTAACCAGGCCTTGCCTTGCACCAGTTCTGCGGTCCACGCCTTCTGCTCGTGAATGACCGTTTCTCCGGCTTCGGCGGTGCGTTCCCAGCTCACACGTTGTGCTTCAAGCCAGGTCTTCCCTTGCTCCAGCTCCGCGATCCAGGCGCGCTGCTCCTGCATCACCTGCGCTTGCTCCTGCACCGTGCGTTCCCAGGCTGCTGCGGTGCGTTGCCAGTCCAGTCGCTCGTGCCAGACCTGCGTGGTTTCGTGGCAGAGCCGCATATATTCAATCGCCTGGGCGGCACACACGTCGGCCAACGCCGTCCCCGGCACGGGGCGCGGTTGTAGCCTGTGCTGCTGCTGCGCCTCTGCCAAGAGGGTCGTGAGGCGTTCGCCCATGTGCTCGCTACGGAACGCGGTAGCGACCCGCTGGCGACTCGCCTGCCCCATGGCCTGCCGCCGCTGCGGCTGGGTGAGGAGTTCCGCCAAGATCTGGGCATAGCACGCCGCCTCAGCCTCTGGCGTACTGTGTGCGAGCAACACCCCACAGTCTGGTGTGACCAGCTCGCGCTGTCCGCCCACGTCGGCCCCAACGATCGGCAGCCCACAGGCCATGGCTTCATAGAGCACTAGGGCAATGCCCTCCCATTGCGACGGTAAAAAAAACACATCAGCGGCGGTCATCAGGGCACGGATACGTTCGTTCGGAACCGCACCCAGCACCCGGCTGTGCGCGTCGAGGCCGTGCTGCTGGAGAAAAGCCCGTAGCCAGTCCAGGTCGGGGCCATCTCCCGCCACCACGGCGACATAGGGCACGCCGTGGTGTGACAACTGGACGAGGGTGTGGGCAAAGACCTGCGGCTGCTTTTGCGCACAGAGACGTCCAGCATACAGCACCATCGGCACCGTATCGTCGATGGCCAGCTCTTGCCGGAGAGCAGGGCGCTGGGCTGGAGCCGGACACCACGTCGTCACATCGACGTTGATATAGCACACGCGCAGCCGCTGCGCCTCCGCCCCGGCGCGCTGCATCCAGTGCGCCAGATGGGTGGAGGTGACCAGGTGGAGGTCCAGCAGTGCCTCATAGGTCACTGCCAGACGCGGATAGCCCCCATGCTTCCACTGCTCGTCTTCGATGTGGCAAAAGTCCACAAAGGTGACGTCGGGGCAGTGGGCGCGTAAATAGGGTAACAAGCGGTACCCCAACTCACTGTGCGCCAGCATCACAACATCAATCTGCCGCGACTGTATCAGGTAGCGCAGAAAGCGCGGATAGTCGACGAGCCGCAGAAAGTGCGGCAACAGAAAAATATCTGGCGTGCAGTCGGCAAACCGGGGCAACCAGTCATGCTCTCCTGACTCGGTGGTCGCCACGGTGATTTCCCAACCGCGTTGGGTGAGCTGCGCCAGCATATCGAGGTGAAACTTATCGACACCGCCCATAGTCACCCAGGGCACCAGCAGGAGTAGGCGCGGTTTGGGCTTCTGCAGCCTGTTCGCGCAGGGCACGGCATGGGACAGGGGGGCTTCGGCGTGATGCGGCTGGAGGTGGAGTTGGGGGAACGCCCCATCCCACAACTGCGGGTATTGACGGCGCAGATGGCGCTGAAAGTTGTGCCGCCCGTCACGGTCCACGTTCTGCCAACGGTCGCTGTGCGTTGGGCGCCGCCGATACCAGTCCAGATACTCGGGGACGGTGCCACCCCAGTGGCCGCGACTGGCGCAGTGCAGCCAAAACTCCCAGTCTTCACACCCATCGCGATTGCTCGCGTCATAGCCCCCCGTGTCCTGATACACACGGTGGCGCAGCATACTCGTTGCATTGACCAGGTTGACCTCCAGGAAGTCGGCACCCTCGTGGAAGCCATGCGTCCACAAGTATCCCTGCGCCCCAAACCCCACCGAATAGCCTTTGACAAAGGCATACTCGGGATACGACTCCAAACACCAGAACCACTTCTCAATGGCGGTCGGCTCCAACAGATCGTCGCTGTCGAGTTGCACGACATAGGGCGTGCGCGCCCGTTGCAACCCGGTATTGCGGGCCGCACTCAAGCCCTGGTTGGCCTCGTGGTCGATGACCTGAATGCGCCGATCGCACTGTCTGTAACTCGCAAGGACGGCGAGGGCAGCTGGATCGGTTGAGCCATCGTTAATGATGAGCCAGGCCCATTGTTGGAAGGACTGGTGCAGCACCGAACGGGCCGTCTCGTGAAAGACCGCGGCGGTATTATAGAAGGGGGTGATAATCGTGACGTGCGGAGACGCCGCCACGTCAGCCAAGGCGTACTGAAATGCAGGACGCCGGGCCGAGACCGGCGTATTGGCATAATCGGGGCATAGGGGATCGATCACCGACGGCTTGCCTCCTGCTGCTGCGCCCGCTACGGGGCCGTGTGGGACGACACCGTGGGGAGGATTCGCAGCCGTGCCAACAGACGAAACAGGCGGCTGGCGTGCAAGGCATCCAGCGCCCGTTGTTGGACTTGGGATTTCTGCTGCCAGTCGTGACAGAGCTGCTCAAGCTGGGCCTGACGCTGCACGTGTTCGGCGAGACGCTGCTCCTGGGTTGCCGCCACGCACTGCCAGCTCACGCGCTGTGCCTCTAACCAGGCTTTGCCGTGCTCCAGCTCCTGGCTCCAGGCCTCCTGGGCGCGCAGACGTTGCACGAGTTCTTCCGCCTGCTGCTGCCACTTGGTGCGCTCGTCTCCCAGCCAGGTATTGCCGCGTTCGAGTTCGTGCACCCAGGCCTGCTGCCGCTCGATGAAGGCGTACTGCTGCCACATCTGCTCCTGCTGATGCTGGACATTGAGGGCCAGCAGCTGTTGGTCGTCCGGCGTCGAACCGGCCTCGGCGTGCTGAAACACCCAGATGCCATTGGGCACATTGCCTTCTCCCGCCTGGATACAAAAATACGCCGGCTGCCAGGGACGCATCCAGTCCTCGACTTGTGCCCTGTCAAAGTCGTGCAAGTGGGAGGGGTTGACCTCCTGGGTTGGCACAATGGGTGTGCTGAGGATGATCAGGCGACCCGCCGCACGCTTGGCATGGTCGAGAAAGCGCTGCGGCTGCTGTAAGTGTTCGAGCGTTTCAAAGCTGACCACCACATCGCAGGCCCGCACGGGGGTGTCATCCAGATCGAGCTGCGTAAACTGGCTCGTATCACCCGTATAGTGGGTCGTGGCATAGGCGATGGCCTCTGGCGCATTGTCGTACCCGTAGACGTACCGACACTGGGCTGCCAGCATGGCCGTCCCATAGCCAACGCCGCAGGCGACATCGAGCACCACATCGTCAGGCCGCAGTAAGGACGCCGCCAACGTATAGCGCTCCATGTGCTCAGTGAGGGTGCGCTCGTCGGCAGCGCAGTGTGCCGGGATAATACGCTCAACAACCACGATGTGACCTTTCGAACACCTTTAGGGTCTGGCGAGCCTCTCGGTGGCGTACGGTTCATCCTGCGGTGTATATAGCAAGACATCCCGCATATAAGCCTCGACCACCGCCGCGGGGTCGCCCTCCATCTGTAACCGACCACCGTGCAGCCACACCGCTTTATCACACCACTCTTGCAGCATCCGCAGGTCATGGGTGACCATAATAATGGTACAGCCCGCCGCCTTGAAACGATGCATGCGCTCGGCACATTTTTGGGTGAAGCGGGCATCCCCGACGGCGAGCACTTCGTCGATGATGAGAATATCGGGCTGCACATGCACGGCCACGGAGAAACCCAAGCGCATGTACATCCCACTAGAATACGTCCGCACCGGTTCGTCAATGTATGACTCGAGTTCCGCGAAAGCGACAATCTCATCGAGTTTGGCGCGGATCTCTTTTTTGGATAGCCCAAGGATGATGCCATTGATGATGACATTTTCGCGGCCACTGAGCTCTGGGTGAAAGCCCGCACCCAGCTCAAGCAACGCCGCGACTTTCCCCGCCACCGCGATGGTGCCGACGTCTGGCCGCAGAATCCCACTGATGAGCTTGAGCAAAGTGCTCTTCCCCGAGCCATTGTGGCCGAGAATGCCCAACGTCGTCCCCTCAATCACCTGTAAATCGACGTCGCGCAAAGCCCAGATGAGATCGTCGCGACGCGGCTGGCGGGACCACAGATCCCGCAGCAGATAGGATTTGAACGTCGTTGCCAGCGGACGGTCCGTGTGCCGGCGATACTTCTTCGAGACACCGGTGAGGGCCACAGTTATCCTGCTCATAAACCTTCCACGAAGAAATCCTTACGCCTATCGAAAAACCACAGCCCCACCAGGCAGAGAACGCCGGCGAGCCCTGCCACCACCGCGAGGCCGGCCCAGTCCGGCGCCTGACGTGCAAAAAAGATCGCCTGATACGCCTGGATCACATGGGCCATGGGGTTGCAGTCCATGAGCAGACGAAATTTCCCTGGGACGGTAGCGCTGGAATAAAAGACCGGGGTGAGGAAAAACCAGATCATCAACATGTTGGGCACCACTTGTAACAAATCGCGGAACTGTACCGCTAGCGACGCCAGGATGAGTGCCAATCCGTAGGTAAATAAGAATTGGATGGCTAACACCACCGGGAAAAAGAGCAACGCCCCTGAAGGTGGAACCTGATAGAACAACAAGAGCAGAAAGAGCAGCGGGATACTCAGGAGATAATGGGCAAAATTCGCACTCACATAGACGAAAGGAAAAATCTCCGACGGGAGATAGACTTTTTTGATGAGACTGCCGTTGCCAAGAATCGAGTACGTCCCTTCGCTGAGCCCAGCGGCAAAACAGTTCCACGGCAAGAGTCCACACAACAGAAAAGCCGAGTAACGCTCCATGTCAATGCGCATGTACACGGAAAACACCAGGGTATAGATACCCATGAGCAGGAGCGGATTCATAAACGACCAGAGAAAGCCGAGGACGGTGCCACGATAGCGCGCTTTGAGTTCACGCTCGACCAGCACTTGAATTAAGGCGCGATAGTGGTACAGCTGAGCCAGCGTAGCGCGTAACGCCAGAGGCCGCCCGCCGTGTGCCTGAAGAATGTGTGGCTGCATGAAACCTCGTGTCGGTGTGAAATCCTTAGAGACGCCCTGTTTATAGGCAGCCGGCCGCGCTGCTGTCAAGCCCCAAAAACACGCGCTCTCCAGAGCGTCTTACACCGTGCCGCGTGTCGCGTCCACCGCACGCCGCCACGACCACACACGGATGAGAAGCACCAGCACGAGGGGGGGGAGCATATGCCCCAGCGCTACGGAGAGGGCGACGGCATCATCTGGGCTGGATGGCCCAAGCGTACATCCACCCCCGCCTCCCCCGCCACCTCCGTTACTGGTGGCGGGCGGAGATGGCGTGACCGGTATTGGTGCGGGTGGCGCGGGCGTTTCCACAGGCGTCGTGCTGCGGGGCTGATGATACAACGCATCACGTCCGGCGATGTCATCAGTCGTCAACTGGCGCACCACCGCCCCGGCTAGCAACGTGGTTCGCATGACCGGCGGCGGGGAAACGGTATCCTCATGCGCCAAACCGAGGCAATGGCCAAGTTCGTGGGTGGCGACACTCCACCAGTCAAACTGCGTCGGGGAGGGCCGCTCAATGCCCGTATACCACCGCACCGTACTGTTAAAGCGTATGTCGCATTCAATGGTCTGATTGGGGGCCTCGGTGAAGAAAAAGGACACCGTGTTGGCTAAGACGCCGGCGGCAAGGGGACCGAAGTCAATCTGACTGACATTGTTGAGGGTGGGGAAGAGCCCATTGGAGAGACAGGCGTGGCTAGCGAACGTAAAGCGAAAGCGGTCGTCATGCCAGGCCAGCGAGCCATCTTGCGTCCGTTGCGGCGCCTCCCCAGGCATCCGCTCGGGACAAATCACCAGCCGCTCCCCCATGGGCTGTGCCATGTACGACCAATTGGAGTCATTGAGCTTAAAGGCGAATCCCTGGCCGCTCAGGCACAGCAACACACCCACGACCCATCCAAGGAATGCCACAGATTTCATGCTCGCAAGCCCTTCTACCAGATGTCACGTGTAGCGCTCCATCCAGAACGCTTCCCAGCGTTTGGGTGGGGGTGAAGCACGCGTTGGGCTCAAGGCCCAACAGGTTGTGGTGCCCTAGCCTTGCAAGGACACCCATGTTACACTGCTTGCATGAGCTATCGCACCATAGAAATACATTGGTTGCCTCACACCTCCTCGCAACGGCGCACGCTGCGTGCGGCCCGCAAGGAAGCCGCGCGTCTGTGGGGTGATCTCGTGGAACGGCACCACCGCATACGACGTCGCCATCTCCAGTGACCCAGCAAACAACGGTGGCAACAGTGGGCGAAAGGACGGTATCCCGGGCTCAGCGCGCAAAGTACCCAACAAATCCTTGGGGAGTTCTGCGAAGCCGTGCACAGTACCCGCCAGCTGCGCAAGAAGGGCCATGCAGAGGCGCGGTATCCGTGGAAGAAGCCCTAATACTGTGACGTGGTCTATGCCAACTAGGATGCCAGAATACGTGATGGCAGGCTGATCTTACCCCACGGCACCAGTGGCACGCTGCGTATTCCGTTGTCGGTCGCGCTGCCTGGACGCCTGATCGAAGTCCGTCTGGCGATGGCCGCCGCTCGTCTGGTCTGTGAGATACCTGACGTAGCAATGCCACAACAGATCGTCATAGGGATTGACCTGGGCGTCAATACCTTGCTGGCGGCCACCGATGGAGCACAGGCCGTGCTGGTCAGTGGCCGCGCGGCTAAGGCCACCGTGCAGTATCGCCACAAACGCCTGGCATCGTGTAGTCAGGCCCAAAGTACACAGACGAAGGGCTCGCGCCGGTGGAAGCGCTTGCAACGTCGGAAAGCGCGGATGCTCGCGAAGACGCATCGCCGTCTCCGGGATCTGGCGCACAAGGCCACGCGCACAGTGGTGGCGGCGTTTCCTGGCGCCATGTGCTATGTGGGGAAGCCCTTCAATGACGCGGCGCAACATCTGCGGCCCAAGCAGGCGCAGCAGGTCAGCAGTGCGTGTAACGTGCGACTGATCGCGCAGTTGGCTTACAAGACCTGTGGGGCCATTGCCGTGGACGAGCATTATACCTCGCAAACGTGTCCCGTATGCGGGGAACGGAACAAGACCAGGCGGATATACCGCTGTCGCAGCTGTGGCATCACCGCCCCGCGTGACGTCATCGGCAGTGTGAATATTCTGGCGGTTGGGCGGCAGCATGCCCTTGTTCCAGGTCGCAGCGTACCACACGCGGTCCAATGGGTGCATCCCGTGAAGTATCCTGGCCCCAAGCCAGGTAGTTCGCCTGGACACAGCGGAAATAGCTTGGGCATTTCCCAAGAAGCTCCAACCAGATCACTCCGGTGATTGGCTGGAGAGAGTCACTGTCTATGCTTAGCGTCTCACTCCAGAAATGATAGCACTAAAATGTACAAGGGGCAAGGGTGCCGCAGGGCTCGTACGGCTGGCGAGGAGTACCAGAGACCCTTGACCTCAGCCGCGTGGTGGGGCACTATCCCCCTCTCTACAGGCCATTGATGCGATTCTGCTGCGCAGGACAGCGGCATGGCTCGGTACCTCGGTTAGGGGTGCGGGCCTGCAGTCTGCGCGCTCCTCCTGCAGGTGAAACCATGCCCGACGTGCTTGCTGTTTCCACTCCGCGTGGCCGCACGTGGCCACTGAGCATTGCCCCGATGATGGACCGCACGGATCGCCATTATCGCTATTACATGCGCCAGATCACCCGCCACACGCTGCTCTACACCGAAATGATCACCACGGCGGCTCTCCTGTATGGGGATCAGGCGAAGCTCCTCGACTTCTCCGTGGCGGAAAAACCCCTGGCCTTGCAATTAGGCGGTGATGATCCGCAACACCTGGCCACGTGTGCGCGCCTGGCGGAAGACTGGGGCTATGATGAAGTCAATCTCAACGTGGGCTGCCCGAGCGACCGCGTGCAGCAGGGCCATTTCGGCGCCTGCCTGATGGCGCAGCCAGAGCTCGTGGCCAGTGGTGTGGCGGCGATGCGTCAGGCCACAACGCTACCGGTGACGGTGAAGCACCGTATTGGCATTGATGATCACGACCGCTACGAGGACATGACACGCTTTGTGGAGACCGTGGCGGCCGCTGGGTGCGACCGCTTCATCGTACATGCCCGCAAAGCCGTGCTGCAAGGCTTGAGCCCGCGCGAGAATCGTCACATCCCGCCGCTGCGATACAAGGATGTGTATCGCCTCAAAGCGGACTTCCCACACCTGCGCATTGAGATCAACGGCGGGATTACCACCTTGCAACACGCCACAGCCCATGGGCAACACGTGGACGGCGTCATGCTCGGGCGTGTGGCCTACGAGCAGCCGTATCTGTTTGCCCATGCTGACGCCTGCTTCTTCGGTGATCCCGCGCCGCCGCGTACCAGACGCCAGGTGCTGGATGCCATGCTGGCCTACCTGGCCCCCCACGTCGCCGAGGGCATGCCGCCGTTTCGCGTCGTGCGTCATCTCCTCACCCTCTTTATGTATCAACGCGCCGCCCGTCTGTGGAAGCGCTGCCTCAGCGAGCGCGCCTGGACCCCAGCCACGGCGCTGGCGAGTTTGCAGGAAATCATCCGTTTGATGCCCGACGAGGTGCTCGATGCCTGTCCAGAGACGTGCGCACTGTCTTGACCACTTGGCGGGATAGTGTGACAATGCGGCACCTGGTTCTGGTGCAACAGCCTTGGCGAAGGAGCAACAGTCATGAAATGGTGTCGGTTCCAACACGATGGTCAAGCCACCTATGGGCTCATTGAAGGCGATACCGTGGTTGCCGTCAGCGGCAGCCCCTTTGACGTATGGACGCGCAGTCCACAGACGTATCCGCTGCACAGTGTGAAGCTGTTGGTCCCCGTCATTCCCCCCACATTTTATGCTGCCGGGGTCAACTACCGCGAACACGTCACGGCCATTGCCAAAAAGCGTGGTGTCGAACCGCAATTCCCCCCGTTTGCCGACGTGGGGTACCGGGCCAATAATGCCCTCGTGGCGCAGGATGAGGCCATCGTCATTCCTCAAGATGCCACGGATTTGGTGCAGTATGAGGGTGAGCTGGTCGTCGTCATCGGCAAAAAATGCCACAAAGTCTCCGAAGATCAGGTGCTCGATTACGTCCTGGGCTATACGATTGGCAACGACGTCAGCGAACGCACCTGGCAGCGCAACGACCGTACCCTCTGGCGCGGCAAGAACACCGATACGTTTAAGCCCATGGGGCCATGGATCATCACTGGGCTGGAGCCGGACGATCTGCATGTGACGATCCGCCTGAACAACCGGGTGGTGAGCGAGTACAACGTCAAGGACGCTCTTTTCAGCGTGCGGCATTTTTTAAGCCGGATGAGCCAGTACCTCACCCTGTATCCTGGCGATGTGTTGTGGATGGGCACGGACGGCGATACCGAGAATATGAAAGACGGCGATGTGGTGGAAGTGGAAATTAACGACATCGGCGTCCTGCGCAATCCAGTCGTGCGCGAGCGCTAAGCCGCTGGTATAGGGGGAGGGCGGAGCATGGGGGCACAGATCGAACACTTGGCGCAGTGGGTGGCCGAGACACGCTGGGAAGACATCCCGGAGGCGGTGACCCAGCATGCCACCCTGGTGCTGCTCGACACCCTGGGCGTCATCCTGGCCGGGGCGGAACAACCCGAGGTGCACGCGCTGCGGACTCGGCTTGGGGGCACGGCGGGTACCGGGGCAACGGTGCTGGCCCGTGGGTGGCCCAGCACCGATCCCCGCACTGCCGCCCTCCTCAATGGCATTGCTGGGCGTTCCATTGAACTCTGCGAAGGCCATCGCTACGTGTCCTGCCAGGGTGCGGTGCAGATTGTCCCCGGCGTCCTCGCCGTGGGCGAAGCGACTGGACGTACAGGCCGTGACCTGCTCATGGCCCTCATCCTGGGATACGAGGTAGCGGTACGTCTCGGCGCTGCGATGACGCCCCGGGCCCTGGCGCACCAAAATGGTCAAGCGCCGCTCCTCGGGGCGGTCGCTGCAGGCGCACGCTTGCGGGGTCTCAACGCGACGGAAACCAGCCGAGCCTTACGCATTGGTGCCACGCTGGTGCTCACTCCGAGTTATACCAACGCCGTGGCCGGGGCCACAACGTTGAACGTCGCCGGTGGTATGAGCGGTTTTGCCGCGGCCCTGGCGCCTGAACTGGCCCTCGCTGGTTTTACCGCGCAGGAAAATGCCATCGAAGAAGCGCTGAGCAGTCTGGTGGGTGATGGCTTCGAGCCCGGTGCTATGCTCGATGAGTTGGGCACGCGTTGGGAAATCACCCGCAACTACTTTCGTTTACGCGCCTGTTGTAATCCGATGTATGCCGCGCTCGATGCCCTGGAAGAGGTTCTTGCTGTCCTGCAGCCCCAGCCGGAGGCTATTGCCCGCATCGACGTGGCGACCTATCAATTTGCTTCGGTGATGCGTAACCCCAATCCGCCCAATTATTTTGCGGCAAAATACTCCTTGCCCCATGCCGCCGCAGCGCTGGTGGTGCGGGGCAATGCTGGCTACGGCTCGTTTACGGAAGCGGTGATCCACGATCCCACCATTACGGCGCTGCGCCAGCGCGTGCATATCACTGCCGACCCGCAGCTCTCCGCGTTGGCCCCGCGCCTCAAACCGGCCCGGGTAACGGTGACGCTGACTGATGGACGCCAGGCAACGCACACCTGCGAGAGTCCGCGCGGTGATTTCCAACACCCCTATCAGGAGACAGACATTCGTGCGAAATTTCGTGAACTGGCAGGCGTGGTGCTGCATGCCGCAGGGGTGCCGAGTGTTGAACAGGTGGTAGACCGCTGTGCGCAATGGGCGAGTGTCAATGAGCTGACCGAGGTACTCCGCAGTGTGCCCCCAGCCCCATCTCCCGACTAGGTCGCCGTCAAGTCCAGTGGCTGTGACCCACGGCCCCTCGTAACGATAGTTGCCCTGCACGCGCTGTGGTTGGAACGCTTGCTCGTACACAGCGCGATCCGCAGTCTGGACACGCGATGTCCCTGCGACCGCTTACGAGGTGGGCTGGGACACCGAGACAGGCTCCGGCTTGCCTCCTCCCGGCAGGCCGAAACGCCGCTGCAATTCGCGTAAGACTTCGTGGGGGTGGATGGTGTGAAAGCCCAGCAGCACGAGCGCGTGGAACCACACATCGGCCATTTCGTAGACAATCTCCTCCGTGGAGCCGTTTTTCGACGCGAGGAGTACCTCTGCCGCCTCTTCCACGACTTTCTTACACATGACGTCTTGGCCGCGCTGGAACAGTGTGTGCACATACGACGTCTCAGCGCCAGTATCACGTCGGGTCAGGATCAGACGATAGAGCGCATCCAACACGGCGGCTGGTGTTGGCGTTGCGGCGCCAGAGGCCACCTCGACCACTGCGGGCACAGGCACCTCACGGTAGAAACACGACCGCTGCCCCGTATGGCATGCCACATTGTGTTGCTGCACCTGCACCAAGAGCGCATCGCCATCGCAGTCGTAGGCCATCGACACCACGCGCTGCACATGGCCTGAGGTTTCACCCTTTTTCCATAAGGTCTGCCGTGACCGACTCCAAAAGTGCGTGAAGCCCGTGCTGCGGGTCAACTCCAAGGCGTCAGCGTTCATGTAGGCTAGCATCAGGACCGTGCCATCAGTAGCGTCCTGCACAATCGCTGGCACGAGGCCATCAGCAGAAAAGCGCAGCCCTTCGGGTAGGGGCGTCATGCCTCGTCTCCCTCGGTGTGGTAATCCCGCCGTACGAGCACGCCGCGGGCGTGGAGATAATTTTTCGCCTCCCCCACGGTGTGCTCACCAAAATGAAAAATGGATGCGGCCAGTACCGCGTCCGCTTTGCCTACCGTCAGTCCCTGACGTAAGTGCTCCAGTTCTCCCACCCCGCCGGAAGCAATGACGGGGATATGGACAGCCTCGGCAATCCGACACGTGAGTTCGAGATCGTAGCCTTTTTGTGTGCCATCGCGGTCCATACTGGTCAGCAGAATCTCTCCAGCCCCCAATGCTTCCACCTGCTGCGCCCAAGCAATGGCGTCCAAACCGGTGGGGTGACGCCCGCCGTGCGTAAACACACCCCACCCCCCCTGAGGTTCAGGCTGGCGTTTGGCATCAATCGCGACGACAATGCACTGGCTGCCAAACATTTCGGCGGCTTCCCGGACAAACGCGGGCCGCCGTACTGCCGCCGTATTGATCGACACTTTATCAGCCCCGGCCCGTAAGAGATCCCGAATCTCCTCCGTGGTATTAATCCCCCCGCCCACGGTCAGCGGCATGAAGATGCGCTGAGCCGTGCGGTGCACCACATCAATGATAATTTGGCGCTTTTCGTGCGAAGCCGCAATATCAAGGAAAACAAGTTCGTCGGCACCTTGCCGGTCATACGCCTCCGCAGCAGCCACAGGGTCACCCGCATCACGCAGTTGGAGGAATTGTACCCCTTTGACCACCCGACCATCTTTGACATCGAGACAGGGAATGATGCGTTTGGCGAGCACGGATCCTACTCCTGTGGTACGGCAGCACGCGCCTGCTGGTAGGTGAAACACCCCTCGTACAGGGCTTTCCCGACAAGAACGCCACAGACACCCAGGGCTTCCAGCGCCGCGAGGTGCTGCAGATCGGCCAACTGCGACACGCCACCGGAGGCGATAATCGGTACCGTGATCTGTTGCGCCAGGGCGGTAATGCTGGGGATGTTTGGGCCTTGCAGCATGCCGTCGCGTGCGATGTCCGTATAGATAATCGCTGCCACCCCGGTCGTGGCCACACGCTGGGCAAAGGGGATGGTCTCGACCCGTGACACGGTTTGCCAACCACGCGTGGCCACGTAGCCGTCGCGGCTATCGATGCCGACACAAATCTGGCCGGGGAAACGCGACGTGGCGCTCACCAGGGTGTCCCACTGTTCGAGTGCCGAGGTGCCCATGACCACACGCTGCACGCCTGCGCTCAGGGCCCGGTCAATGGCGTCGAGATCCCGCAAACCACCGCCCAATTGGACGGGGATCGACACGGCCCGCACCATCGCGTGTATCACGTGGAAATTGTGCATCTGCCCGGCAAAGGCACCATCGAGATCGACGATATGCAAACGTGGCGCCCCGGCATCCGCCCACCGTTGCGCCATGGCCACCGGATCATCGCCGTAAATGGTCTGCTGGTCGGCCTGCCCTTGCAGCAAGCGCACACATTTACCACCACGGACATCAATGGCGGGGATGATTTGCACTACTTATCTCCCCTCACTCAGTGTGACAAAATTCTGCAGAATGCGCAGTCCCCACTGTTGGCTTTTCTCCGGATGAAATTGCGTTGCATAGAGATTATCCCGCCAGAGGACCGAGGCAAATTCGACACTATAATCCGTGGTCGCGACTACGACGGCCGTGTCTTGGGGCACGACATAGTAAGAATGCACAAAATAGGTAAAGGCGCCGTCGGGAATGCCGGTGAGCAGTGGGCAGGCGCGTTGCTGCTGTAACTGATTCCATCCCATGTGCGGCACTTTGCACGGGGTGGCCGAGGTCGGCGCCGTGTCGGGAAAACGTCGGACCTGGCCCTCGAACAGCCCCAGGCCTGGCGTGCGCCCGAACTCCTCACTCTCCGACAGCAACGCCTGCATCCCGACACAAATCGCCAACACCGGCTTGCCTGCGGCGATGACCTCAAGCAAGGCCTGATCCATACCACTTGCCATTAAGTTCTGCATGCAATCACGAAAGGCCCCAACCCCTGGAAAGATGACGGCATCGGCCCGACGCACCACGGCTGGATCAGGGCTGATTTGCACCTGAGCCCCCACCCGGGCAAAGCCATTTTGCACACTCCAGAGATTCCCCCGGCCATAATCGGCAATGGCGATCATAGGTTGTCTCAATTCAAAAGGCTTCTTTAGTCGTCAGTAAGCCAGACAAGCGTGGTTCCAATTTCGTGGACTCATCGGCGGCCCGGCTAAACGCTTTGAAGAGCGCTTCGGCGATATGATGGCGGTTACGACCATAGTGCAAGTTGAGATGCAGAGTCGCACGACTGTGGCTGGCAAAGCCCAAGAAAAACGTTTCGACCAGTTCGACATCAAACGTGCCAATACGGCCAGGAGGTCCATCGACGTTGTAGACCAGATACGGACGATCACAGAAGTCGATCACCGCAGAGGCCAGCGTTTCTTCGAGGGGCACGCTGGCGGAAGCATAGCGCCGCATCCCTTGCTTGCTGCCCATGGCTTGGTGGAACGCCTGCCCCAGGCAGATGCCGACGTCTTCGACGGTATGATGGTAATCGACATCGAGATCCCCGCTGGCCTGCACTTCGAGATCATAGAAACCATGTCGTGCCACCATGCTGAGCATATGATCAAGAAACGGGACGCCGGTGTGGATGGTATAGAGACCGCTCCCATCTAAATCGAGTGTGACTCTGATGTCCGTTTCGGCGGTGCGACGGTGGATGGTGCTGATACGTTCCATAGAGTAAAACTCCTCGTCAGGAGAGATAGGCCCGCATCTGCTGAATGAGATGCATGATGGGTTCGTATTTGGTTTTCTGGCTCGCACGATTGACCACCAACCGGGCGGTGGATTGCATAATTTCTTCGACCTCGACGAGGCCGTTTTCCCGCAACGTATTACCTGTTTGGACGAGATCCACGATGAGATCGCTCAGCCCCACGAGGGGGGCCAGTTCTACTGCCCCACCGAGGTAAATCAGTTCCACTTGCATACCCTTGCGGTAGAAATGGGCTTCGGTTAAGCGTGGGAAGGTCGTGGCGACTTTGAGGGTGGACCAATGCAGGGCGTTCGTCGGGCGCTGCCGCTCTGCGGGTTGGGCGACGACGAGACGGCACAAGCCGAATTTCAGATCGAGGGGTTCATAGATATCTTTTTGCTGTTCGAGGAGGGCGTCTTTGCCCACGATGCCCATGTCTGCGGCTCCATATTCCACGTAGGTGGGAATATCGGCGCCACGTAACAATAAAAACCGCACGTGGCGTTCGGGAAAGTCGAGGATGAGCTTCCGACCCTCGTCGAAACCCTGGCAATCGAAGCCAATCTGTTTGAGGAGCGTCAGGGTACCATCTAAAATTCTCCCTTTCGGCAGGGCAATGGTAATCCCCCCGCTGAACCCTCCTGCCATCTTCATGCACCCCACATAATACGCCCTAGACCAGCAGACATGGCGAGCATGAGCCGTGCTGTCGTAGCCTGCTTACAACACTTGTCCCCAGACCACCCGGCCAATCCCTGCCAGATCGTCGCATACCCCTGTCGTAGCAAACTGGCCTTGCTGTTGCATCAGCTGCTGCACGCGCACGGCCTGTTGCCATCCTACTTCAAGTAACAACGTCCCACCTCGTGCCACCACCTCAGGACTCAGCGCGATGATACGCCGGATGTACTGCAGGCCATCCGGCCCCCCATCCAGAGCCGTCACAGGTTCGTAGGCACGAATCGCCTGAGGTAACTGATGCCATTCTGCCGTGGTGACATACGGCAGATTCGCGACACAGACGGCAAAGGGCCGCACACCACCTTGCAACGCCGTCACTAGATCCCCACAGAGCCAGTGCAGCCGGGCGGCCACACCCAAACGGTGCGCATTCTGTCGCGCCAGATGCAAAGCGTCCAGTGATTGATCGACGGCCCACACCTGTGCCTGCGGCAGCGTCGTGGCTAGGCTGATCGCCAGGTTGCCACTACCGGTTCCCACATCGAGAACCAGCAGAAGCTCGTTCGCATGCTCCGTGCACCATTGCTGCGCCAAGCGTGTCCCATGTTCTACGAGCAACTCGCTTTCCGGACGGGGAATGAGCACCTGTGGAGTCACCAGGAATTCCAGGGACCAGAATTCTTGTGTACCCGTAATATACTGCACGGGCTCCCCCTCTCGCCGCCGCTGCACCCGCGCTAGGTAGGCCGTGTGGTGTGCCGTACTCAGGGCGTGCGCGGCGTTGAGATACAGCTGCAGCCGTGTGGTGGCCAACAGATCTGCCAGCAGCACCTCAGCGTCGGCGCGTGCTTCCACCACCCCATGCTGTTCGAGACAGCGGATGGCATACCGCAGCGTAGCGCCAAGCGTATGACTCACGCCTCAACAGCCTGTAACTTGGCCGTGCGGTCCGCCAGCGCCAGCGCTTCGATGACCTCGTCTAAGCGCCCTTCCATGATGCCTTCAAGTTTATACAGGGTCAATTGGATACGGTGATCCGTCAGACGGCTTTGCGGGAAGTTGTACGTGCGAATGCGCTCGCTGCGGTCGCCGCTCCCGATTTGCGCCCGGCGCTGTTCCGAAAGCTGAGCTTGATGCTCGCCTTCGAGGAGATCCATCAGGCGCGCACGCAAGACTTTCAGGGCCTTGGCGCGATTCTTGTGCTGTGACTTTTCATCCTGACAGGTGACGACAATGCGCAACCCTTTGCGGTCCTTGGGCTCATACGTTACGCGTACGGCAGAATCCGTGGTATTGACACTTTGCCCGCCAGGACCAGAGGAACGAAACACATCAATACGGAGATCGGCAGGATCGATCTCTACCTCAACCTCCTCCGCTTCCGGTAAAATGGCGACCGTCACGGCCGAGGTATGAATACGGCCCTGCGCTTCTGTCGCAGGCACACGCTGCACGCGATGGGTGCCACTCTCGAATTTGAGCTTACTATAGACATCTTTGCCTTCGATCGCAGCGACGACTTCCTTAAAACCACCGGTCTCCGTTGGGCTGGCACTCATCACTTCCACGCGCCAGTGCTGCACATCGGCGTAGCGGCTATACATGCGGAACAAATCGGCGGCAAACAGCGCCGCTTCATCCCCACCAGTCCCCGCCCGGATCTCCATAATCACCCCGCGTGCATCATTCGGATCACGCGGCAACAGCAGCGTCTGTAGCTCGGTTTCGAGCCCCTCCAGACGGGCCATCAACGAGGCGACTTCGTCCTTGATGAGCGTGGTAAATTCGCTATCGGCATCTTCACTCGCCAGCATCTCCTGATTGTCGTGCAACTCCTGCCGGATCTGACGATACGTGAGATACGCGGTGGTGACAGGGCGCAGGTCCGCCTGCTCTTTGGCATAACGCCGCAGGGTCTCAGGTTCTGCCAGCACAGCAGGGTCGCTCAGGAGTGCCGTCAGTTCCTCGGAATGTTGGGCAATCGCCTCCAACTTATCAAACATACCGTCTATCCGTCCTGCTGTCGTACGAAGCGAGCAGCACACAGCACACCCCCCACCGGTGAGGTGGGATCGCACATGTGTAGGTCTCGTACGTAGAGAAAAGCTGATCTGTTGTGGGGCCTGGCAATAGCATCGTCCCTAGTTATCGTCGTTACTGACGCTTGCCACACTGACGCTTGCAACTTTGCTGGCCACGGTCGCAGTATGACGGGCATATTTGCGCTGGAATTTTTCTACCCGCCCGGCGGTGTCTACCAGCTTTTGACGCCCGGTAAAGAAGGGATGGCACTTCGCACAAATCGCCACACGGAGACCCTGAACAGTGGAGCGTGTCGGATAGGTCGCACCACAGGCACAGACGATCGAGGTCTCCACATAGTTGGGATGAATATCGGCTTTCATCACAGTCCTCCCAAAAGATAACGTCTCTGGTTGCGTACCCTCACCATACCATAGGGCGCACGCAGCGACAACCTGCGGTTTAGCTGTTCATTGAGGCGAGAAATTCCGTATTACTCTGCGTCTCTTTCAGTTTGTCGATCAGCAACTCCATGCTATCCACCGTGTTGAGGGGATTGAGCACTTTGCGCAGAATCCACACGCGGTTCAGCTCATAGTCTTCGAGCAGTAGCTCTTCTTTCCGGGTGCCAGAGCGATTCACGTCAATCGCCGGGAAGACGCGTTTGTCGACCAAGCGGCGGTCCAGCTGGATTTCCATGTTGCCGGTGCCTTTGAATTCCTCAAAGATGACCTCATCCATACGACTGCCGGTATCCACCAGGGCCGTGGCAATGATGGTCAGGCTCCCGCCTTCCTCGATGTTCCGTGCCGCACCAAAAAACCGTTTCGGCTTCTGCAAGGCATTGGAATCCACACCACCGGAGAGTACCTTGCCGCTGGGCGGCACAATCGTATTATACGCCCGGGCTAGACGGGTAATACTATCGAGGAGAATCACCACATCCCGTTTGTGCTCAACGAGACGCTTGGCCTTTTCGCTGACCCTTTCGGCCACCTGCACGTG
>SXND01000123.1 GCA_005777235.1 Pseudomonadota bacterium | reverse complement strand
GTTGCTCGTCGGTCAAAGGCTGCACATATCTCACGATCATCACCTCATCAGGTCGTAGGGAATATGCCACGAAAAGTGGTTTGACGTTGATGAGGTATTATATCAACATTGTGTCAAAAAACTTTTAGTCGGGTACTTAATAGCCCTCGCCGCGTGGATTGCCGTCGTAGCATGCATAGGTGTCCCCATCACTGAGTCCCATATTGCAGGCTTGAATGGCGCGGCTATGGCGCTCCAGCGTGGCGTAGACGGCGGCGAGGGCCAGCGCTGGGGCGACGCCCTGCGCCAACTGCTCCTGGACCAGAGACCAAATTTTCTCGGCGCCAATGGCGCCTGAGACACGCCGTGGTAAACGCACACCTCGCAAAAAGCCGTTGAACACAAAGGCATACGGTCCATATACGTACGGCTGACTATACGCCAGGACACCCTTGTGCTGCGGACATGAGGCACTGCGTGCATGCGCCAGTAGATGGCGTGTCGGCGGCAGCTGCTGCAGCCGCGCGGGCTCCGTCCAGATCGGCGCTATCGAATGCTGCACCTGCCACTGCGCCTGCGCATCGCGCCACGCCACGCCCCAGCCCTCGCCTTGCCAGCCCTCGCCACTGAGGCCAGTACTGTGCTGACACATCTGGGCAAACTGGGTGACATAGAGACGCATATCACAGACATGCGGCGCACTCACCACGAGGAATCGACATATGGAGACCTCATCAGGATAGAGGAGAGCGTGGACGGCACGTTGGACTTGTGGCCTCCAGGCTATTATGCTTGGGCATCACACGCCGATCCAGAGGCGCGGCACGACCACCGTCGCGTGGAGCGCCGCTGGATAACGCTGCCATGCCGCTACGACACAGCACACAGAGACAAGGAGACACCCATGCCTGTCAAGAATTGGCCGCGTGCCACCCGCCCAGTCATCATGGGCACCCACCACATGGTCTCCGGCGGGCATTATCTCGCGGCAGCGGCTGGATTACGCATCCTCGAAGCCGGGGGCAATGCCATTGACGCGGGCGTGGCCACCGGACTGTGTATCAACGTCGTGCAGCCGGACCTCACCAACCTGGGTGGCGTGGCGCCACTCATGATCTACCGGGCCGATACCGGGGCCATCGAGACCATTAGCGGCCTCGGCTGCTGGCCGCAAGCCGCCACCATCGACTATTTTCAACGCCATATGGGTGGACGCATCGGGCGCGGTGTGCAGCGCTGCGTCATGCCGGCAGCGGTGGACGCCTGGATCACGGCGCTCGTACGCCATGGCACCATGACCCTGGCCGAGGTCGCGGCTCCGGCGATAGCGCTGGCGGAAGACGGCTTCCCCATGCACGACGTCATGTATAGCACGATAACCACGCCGAGTGCGCTCGACGCTATGCGCCAGTGGCCCTCAACGCGCCGCATCTTCCTCCCAGATGGCGACGTGCCCCCTCTCGGCAGCCGCGTTATACAAAAAGATTTGGCCAACACGTTGCGCCTGCTGGTCGAGGCCGAGCAGGGCGCCAGCAGTCGCGTGGCGGGTTTACAGGCGGCACGGGCGCGGTTTTACACTGGGGACATGGCTGAGCACATGGTGCGCTTTGTGCAGCAGCACGGCGGCTGGCTGACTATGGAGGATCTGGCCGCCTTTCAGGTCAGCGTGGAGGCGCCAGTCGTGACTAACTACCGGGGTTATGACGTCTACGCCTGCGGTCCGTGGTGCCAGGGGCCGGTGGTGTTACAGACGCTCAACATCCTGGCAGGCTATGACCTGGCCGCCATGGAGCGCCTGAGCCCGGAGGTGTACCATCTCATCCTCGAGGCCCTGAAAGCCGCCTTTGCCGACCGCGACCGCTACTATGGGGACCCGCGTCACGTGGATGTGCCGCTCGATGGCCTGTTCTCCACAGCCTATGCCGCAGAGTGGCGCGAGCGTCTCGATCCCCAGAAGGCCAGTCCGGGTATGCCGGCGCCAGGGGATGCCTGGCGCTTTGCGGCCTCCCAGACCGCGCAGTCGAGCCGTTGGACGTTCCCGACGCCACGGGATGGCGAGGTCGAGCCCGATACCAGTTACGTGGCGGTGGTGGATCGCTGGGGCAATGCCTTTTCCGCCACCCCCAGCGATGGCGTCACCAACACACCGGTGGTGCCGGGGCTAGGCTGTATCGTCTCCAGCCGTGGCATGCAGAGCTGGCTGGATCCGGCGCATCCGAGCTGTCTGGCGCCAGGCAAGCGCCCCCGCCTGACGCCTAGTCCAGGCATGGTGCTGAAGGATGGCCGTCTGCTCATGCCCTACGGTACGCCGGGCAATGACGTGCAGCCGCAGGCCATGGTGCAGTACCTGGTGAATCTCATCGACTACGGCATGAATCCGCAGCAGGCCATTGAAGCGCCGCGCTGCGTGACCTTCAGCTTCCCGCGCTCTTCGGACCCGCATCCCTACACGCCCGGTCTGGTGCAGCTCGAAGCGCGGCTGGACCCGAGTGTGGCGGCGGGTCTGCGGCGTATGGGACATCAGATCCATCTATGGCCGGAGTGGGCCAAAGGGGCTGGCTCGGTGGGCGCGGTGCTGGTGGATCATGCGCAGGGCGTGTTGCACGGCGTCGCCGATGTGCGCCGGGTGGCCTATGCCATGGGACGCTGAGAGCCGGTCTGGCACGATTGCCCCTCGCGTGTCAGATGCCGTATAATACCTCACAGACGATACTCGCATGGCCGGAAGACCCCGGCATGCCTTACCTGTCAGCCCACCAAGGAGGATGATATGGCAGAGCATTACCATCTCACCATCTGGAACTGCTACGTTTG
This sequence comes from Pseudomonadota bacterium, assembly GCA_005777235.1. Lineage (GTDB taxonomy): Bacteria > Tectomicrobia > Entotheonellia > Entotheonellales > Entotheonellaceae > SXND01. The sequence continues at coordinate 4,896 of SXND01000123.1, read as the reverse complement.
ACCCTACGCCTGGCGAGCCGCGGAGTGGCTCGGACGGGTGCAGGAAAAGTTGGGGGAAACGCTGCAGATTACCTGGAAAGCGTTTTTGCTCGAACAGGTGAACAGCCGGCGTGAGCTCGGCTGGAAAGCCTGGGACGATGCGCGCTTTACCAGCCGCGATATTCCCCCGCATGAGGCCGTGAAAAGCGTGCTGGCACAGTTTGGCCCCGCAGCGTTCGCGCGCTTTCACATGGCGGTGTTTCGGGCCTATCACGTGCACAAACGCGACATTGCTCATCCCTTGGAGCTGTTAGCCATTGCACGTGAGGTCGATCTCGACACCACGGTGCTGATGGATGACCTGCGCACGCGGAAATACAAGGCGGAAGTGGGCGCGGACCACGAGGAGGCGAGTCAGCCGCACAACATCTTTGGCGTGCCGACGATTCTCTTCAATGGCGTAGAGCCGACGTTTGTCAAACTGGCGGCGGGCGATTGGGAAGGTGCGGACGATCTGGAGTTGTTCTACGATCTGCATAAACTGGCCACACGCTCGGCCGTACTCGAGGTCAAAAAACCCACCTCAGCGAACCTGGCCGCAACGTCTGCCGCGCGCAATCGCTAGCTGTTTGTTGCATACATCCCTGGCCCGTAGGGGTGACTGACCGGTCGCCCCTACCGACTCTCCCCTCTCCTGCCTGGGAGAGGCTGAGGGGAAGGACTCCCCATGGCTGACGCACGCAAGACGTTCTCGCCGGTCGAAATCCAACGCGACCACCAGGGTCAGATGCGCATCCTGTGGGATGATGGGCATGCCTGCCTCTACCCCTACGCCCAACTCCGCAAGATCTGCCCATGTGCCACCTGCCGCGAGCTGCGCATGCCGCAACACCAGGCGCCGGCGAATCCCTTCCAGGTGGTGACCACGGTCACGACCGAGAAAGTCCACCCGGTGCATCTCAGCGCCGTGGGCAATTACGCCCTGCATATTGATTGGAGTGATGGGCATCATACGGGTATCTATCCCTGGGACATGCTACGCAATCTGTGTCCAGAGCTGCTCCCCGTGACACCCGACCACCCCACAGCCTGAGCCCCAGCGCCCAGAGGCGTCGGGGTGACCGACGGGTCGCCCTGCCTGACGCAGGATTGACGCCCGAGACTTCTTGTGCGATGAAGGCATGTTATGCTTTTCCCACGCTTGCGCCGTACACGCCCGCCGTCTGACACCCGCGCGGTGCCCCTGGTGCTTGGAGTGACGGGCCACCGTGACCTCCGCGAGGTCGATGTGCCACGCATACGCCAGGCCGTTGGTGTCATCCTGACGCAAGTAGCCCGGCGCTCGCGCCACACGCCTCTCGTGCTGCTCAGCGCGTTGGCGCAAGGCGCCGATCAGCTCTGCGCCACGGTGGCGCTCGAACACGGCCTGCAGGTCTGGGCGCCGCTGCCGTTTCCCCCTGCCATCTACCGCGCCTCGTCCTCTTTCGATACCGAGGCGGCCCGTCACCAGCTTGATGTCTTGCTCGACGATCCACGCGTGACGGCGTTTGTGGCGCCGCTGCCCCCCGCCGAGATGCCCACGGACGAGGCGACCTGGTGGCGCCTGTCAGCAACGCGTGACACGCGCCACCGCTGCTATGCCAACGCTGGGGGCTATGTGGTGCTGCACTGCCAGGCTCTGATGGCTCTGTGGGATGGCGTGGCCAGTGAGGCTCCAGCGGGTACGGCGCAGATGGTGCAGTTCAAGCGCACTGGGCGCCCGCCCGAGGTCTACCCCTGGACGCAGCCCCTGTTCCATTGGGCCGACCGCGGCCCGGTGTACGTCGTGCATACGCCACGCGCCACCACGCCGACGGCCCACCATGCCGTGGCTGGCCGTCGCACGCTGCTCTACCCCCATGCCCCCCACAGCGCCGCGCTACCCCAGGCCTCGACTGACACCGAGGCGACCGAGCCGCAGCCCGCACGCCAGCAGTTCACCGCCTTGTGCCGCAGCCTCAACCGGTTTAACCGTGGCCTGCGCGCCCATCCAGCCCCATCTGCCGACACCACGGTGGCGGAACTGCTGGGCACCGACGCGCCGTCAGTGCCAGAGGGCCTGAGCCGACTGGCCTTGCTACGTCAGGCGGCTGGGGCACAGGCGCAACGCGCTGCTGACCTGGTGCGCTCCTTGACCATCGCGGTGTTTGGGTTGATTGGGCTGGCAGCGCTGGCCTTTCACCTGTATGCTCATCTGTTCACCATGGTCGGGGACCACGCACGCCATCAGCCCTTCACACTCTGGGTTTCTCTCGTCCTGCTGCTCGCGGCCTTTGGCGTGGTCAAGGGCGTCCACTGTTGCTCGCTTGAACCACAGGCCTTGGATGCCCGCGCCTTGGCCGAGGCCCTGCGCGTGCAAATCTACTGGCTGGCGGCGGGTCTCAACGACGCCGTCGCCAGGAGCTATCTCCAGCAAATGCACTCGGAACTGAGCTGGATACGCCAGGCAGTGCGGGCCTGCAGTCTGGGGCCGCCTGCCGGTGGCACGGTGTTTACCCAGCTTACGCCAGGGGAACAAGACGCCCAGCTACGTCGGGTCGGCCAGTACTGGTTGGCGGGCCAGCGCGACTACTATCAGCGTCGCCATGGGGACAATCACCGTGCAGCAACACGCTGGAGGCGTTGGGGCCTGGGGTTGGCCGGCGTGGGCTGGGCGCTGCTGCTCTGGTTGGCGCTGACTGGAGTGAGCATGTCAGAGCAAACCGCGCCGGCGCCAGCGGCGGCGCATCACGTCGCGGCAGACGGGCCCCAGGGGTGGAGTGCACGACAGCCGCCGCACTGGCTGCTCATCCTGTCTAGTACGCTGGTGGTGGCCGGGGGGCTGAGTATCGCCTATAGCGAACGGCGCGCCTTTGAGGAGCTGGCCCGGCATTACCACCGGATGGCGGGGCTGTTCGCGCACAGTGTGGAGGCGTTGCACACCTGCATCGAGCGCCGCGACGTACCAGCGGCGCAGGACGTGCTGCGCGACATGGGCCGCGAAGCGCTCACCGAGCATGCCAGTTGGCTCCTCCTACGCCGCGCCCGTCCTTTTGACGTGCCGGTGCATTAACACCGCCGAGAGGAGTCCGACCATGCGGCGTATCTTCATCAGTGCCACCAGCCGCGACCTCGGCAGTTATCGTCGGGCCGTGCGCGACGTGCTACGCCGTCAGGGCGTGCTGCCGGAGGTGCAAGAGCACTTCCCGCCCGATTACTACAACGTGATACAGCTCCTGGAAGATAAAATCCAGGGCTGCGATGCGGTGATCTGTCTGGTGGGGTGGGCCTACGGGCAGGAGCCCAGGCGGCGGCCTGCAGAGGCTCGCCGCCGCTCGTACACGCAACTGGAGCACGACATGGCCAGACGTCTTGGCAAGCCGGTATATCTGTTTTTGGCTGCGAACGACTGCCCAGGCGATGCGCCGATCAAGCAACGCCCAGCGCTGCGTAAGTTGCAGGGGGCCTACCGCGCCGCCTTACGCTGGAGCGGTCAGAGCTATTCGATCTTTCGCTCCGTGGCAGAACTGGAGAGGAAAATCGCCCGCATCGCCTGGCCAACGCCAAGCACTGACAAGGCCTCAGCCGCCGTCCGCGTGCCGCACAACCTGCCATACCACAGCCTGGGTAGCCTGTTCAAAGGGCGTGATGCCATCCTGACCACCTTGCAGGAGCACCTCTGCGCCGCCCAAGGGCAAGCCGACGCTCTGGTGTCCAAGAGTGCCATCCACGGCCTCGGCGGGGTGGGCAAAACGCGCCTGGCAGTGGAATACGCCTGGCGCCATCAGGCTGAGTACAGCGCCCAATTGTTTGTGCCGGCCGACACCCCGGCCAGCCTGCGCCGCAACCTGGCCAGCCTCACTGCCCCACAGATACTGCATCTGCCGGAACACCAGAGCCAGGACGAGGAGATACAGGTGGCCGCTACCCTGGCCTGGCTCCACACGTACCAGGGTTGGTTGCTCATCCTCGACGACGTGGATGCCGAGGACGCGGCGGCGGCGGTCGAGACCCTGTTACCGCAGTTACACCACGGCCAGGTACTCATCACCTCACGCCTGCACCGCTGGAATCTTGGCATCACCGCCCTGGAGCTCGACCTGCTGCCCGCCGCCGAGGCGGTGGCCTTTATGCTGGAACGTACTGCTGGCCGGCGGCGCACCACGCTTGACGATGCCACCGAGGCGCAACGCCTGGTCGCTGAGCTGGAGGGCCTGGCCCTGGCCCTGGAGCAGGCCGGCGCCTATATTGCAGAGCGCCGCTGCACCTTCACCGAGTATCTGCGGCGCTGGCGCAGTCAGGAGGCCCAAATGCGCACCTGGTGTGAGCCACGTCTCATGCACTACCCGCGCAGTGTGGTCCTGACCTGGGGGATCACGCTGGAGCAATTGGACGCGCCGGCCCGTGCCTTGTGTAACCTGCTCGCCTGGCTGGCGCCAGCCCCCATGCCGCTCATGCTCCTGGAGAGCGTCGAGGCCCGCCAGATCTGTGCCACGGCGCTGGCTGGCTCCAAGGGGCAGGCGCGTGTGCTAGAGGTGGACCTGGAACAGGCATGTAGCACGCTGCTCACTTTCTCCATGGCGTGTTGGGAGGGTGACACCAGTCTGCGGGTGCATCGTCTGGTGCAGGAGATCAGCCGGGCGCGACTGCCAGAGGCAGCGCACAGCTTCTGGCTCACCCTGGCTCTGCAATTAGTCAACGCGGCACTTCCGGAGGAATCTCCTCCTCATGACGTGCGCTCCTGGCCCATCTGGGAGCTGCTGCAACCGCATCTGGCCTCTCTGGTAGACCGGGCTGATGCAGCTGGGGTCCCTACGCCAACGGCCCGACTGATGAGCGGTCTCGGGCTGTTTCTCAAGGCCAAAGGCGTCTTTGCCGAGGCCGAGCCGCTGTATCGCC